>JAHDYE010000174.1 GCA_023383035.1 Burkholderiaceae bacterium
CATCACCTGCGGATCGTGCTCGACCACCACCAGCGAGTTGCCGGCATCGCGCAGCCGCTGCATCACGCCGATGACGCGATGCATGTCGCGCGGATGCAGGCCGATCGACGGCTCGTCGAGCACGAACAGCGTGTTGACCAGCGAGGTGCCGAGCGCGGTGGTCAGGTTGATGCGCTGGACTTCGCCGCCCGACAGCGTGCGCGACTGGCGGTCCAGCGTCAGGTAGCCGAGGCCCACCTCGCGCAGGTAGCGCAGCCGCGCGCGGAGCTCGGTCAGCAGCAGGTCGGTGGCTTCGTCGAGCGGCGCCGGCAGCTTCAGCGCGTCGAAGAACGCCGCCACGCGGTCGATCGGCAGCAGCATCAGGTCGTGGATCGACAGGCCGGCAATCTGCTGCAGTTGCGCGTCGCTCCATGCGACTCCCGCGGGCATGAAGCGGGCGTACGACGCGGCGCCTGCGCTGCCCGCCGCCACCCCGTTCGTGATGCGCACTGCCGGAGGAAGTCCTGCCTGTGCGGTCTCGTTCGGCCGCGCCATGTCCAACGCAGCCTGGGCGTCGGCGAACGAGCCGACGCGCCACAGCAGCGCGTCGGGCTTCAGGCGCGCGCCGCGGCAGGCGGTGCAGGGCGTGTACGAGCGGTACTTCGACAGCAGCACGCGGATGTGCATCTTGTAGGCCTTCGACTCGAGCCAGTCGAAGAAGCGCCGGATGCCGTACCACTGCGTCTGCCACTTGCCGGTCCAGTCGTCGCCGCCCTCGATGACCCAGCGCCGCTGCGCGTCGGTCAGCGTGCGCCACGGCACGTCCATCGGCACGCCGGCGGCCGGCGCGTACTTCGTCATCTCCCGCTGGCATTCCCTGAAGCTTTCGGTCTGCCACGGCCTGACCGCGCCTTCGGCCAGCGTCTTGCCTGCGTCGGGAATCACCAGGCCGAGATCGATGCCGATCACGCGCCCGAAGCCGCGGCAGGTCTCGCAGGCGCCCAGCGGCGAGTTGAACGAGAACAGGCTGGGCAGCGGGTCGGCGTAGGCGATGTCGCAGTCGGCGCAGTGCAGGCCGGTGCTGAAGCGCCAGCGCGCCGTTTCGTCGCCGCCGTCGTCGAGCACGTGCACCGACAGGTGGCCATGGCCGCGCGCGAACGCGTGCTCGACCGCGTCGGCGACGCGTGCATCGTCGACCGCGCCGAGGCGGAAGCGATCCTGCACCACGTGCAGCCATCGTTCCCCGGCGGCGGACCGGCCGGCGCGCGCCCGCGCATCGCTGCTCCCCACGGCCGGTGCGTCGCTCCCGGGGGCTGGCGCAGCCACGTCCTCGACCGCCTGCACGCGCGTGTAGCCCTGTGCCTCGAGGTGGGCGCGGACTTCGTCCTCGCTGAAGTTGGCCGGCACCCGGATCGGGAACGATACCACCAGCCGCGGGTCGCCGGCGGCGCGGGCGCGCGCGGCCAGCGCTCCGCGCACGCTCGCCACGGTGTCGCGGCGCACCGGGCGCGCGCAGCGGCGGCAATGCAGCGTCGCGGCGCGCGCGAACAGCAGCTTCAGGTGGTCGTTCAGCTCGGTCATCGTGCCGACCGTCGAACGCGACGTGCGCACCGGGTTGGTCTGGTCGATCGCGATCGCCGGCGGCACACCCTCGATCCGGTCGACCTGCGGCTTGTCCATGCGATCGAGGAACTGCCGCGCGTAGGCCGAGAAGGTCTCGACGTAGCGGCGCTGGCCTTCGGCGTACAGCGTATCGAACACCAGCGACGACTTGCCCGAGCCCGACACGCCGGTGACCACGACCAGCTCGCCGGTGGGGATGTCGAGGTCGACGTTCTTCAGGTTGTTCTGTCGCGCGCCGCGAATACGGATCGCCCGGCGCAGCGCCGATTGCAGCGGCCGGCCCGTCGCCTCGTCGGAGGCGGGCGCATCGTGGAGGAGCATCGGGTTTCCGGGGAGGCGGGGAAGGAGCGCAATGAGTCTATCAGCATCGCCGTGGCGGGTCGGGATCACCCGTGCGCCGGATGTGCAATGATTCGCCGGCATGACCGCCATCGATCGTGTTGCCGATCATCGTTCGAAGACCGTCGCCGGCGCGCTCGCGCTGTGCGCCGGTTTCGCCGGTGCCCATCGCCTGTATCTCGGTGCGCGCTGGTGGTGGATCTATCCGCTGCTCGCGTTGCCGGCCATGGGCGTCGCGCTGCGTGCCGAGCCGTGGTACCGTCATCCGGGGTTCTTCCTCGCCGCGCTGGTGGCGCTCGTGGCGATGGTGGAGGCGATCGTGTTCTGCCTCACGCCCGACGCGAAGTGGGACGCGCTGCGCAATCCGGGTTCGGCGCGGCGCTCGGCCAGCGGCTGGGGCGCGGTGCTGATCGCCATCGTCGCGCTGATGCTGGGCGCCACGCTGATGATGTCGGTGCTGGCGATCGCGCTGGAAACCTGGTTCGAGTCGACGAGAGTCCGTTGAACGAAGTCCGATGAGTACCGAGCTGCTGTTTCGCGACGATGCGTACCTGCGATCGTGTGCTGCCGTGGTGGTCGCCGCCGGCGAGCGTGGATTCGAGACCGATCGCACCGTCTTCTATCCTGCCGGCGGCGGCCAGCCCGGCGACTCCGGCGCGCTGGTGCGCGCCGACGGTACGTCGCTGCGCATCGTCGATACGCGCAAGGGCGAGGCGCCCGACGGCGTGGTGCACGTCGTCGAGGAGGGCGCCGCGCTGCCCGCGCCCGGCGAACGCGTCACGCTCGAGCTCGACTGGGAGCGCCGCTACGCGCACATGCGCATCCACACCTGCCTGCACGTGCTGTCGTGCGTGGTGGTCGCGCCGGTGACCGGCGGCAACATCGCCGCCGATCGCGGCCGGCTCGACTTCGACATCGACATGAGCCTGCTCGACGCCGCGCGCATCGAAGACGAGCTCAATGCGCTGATCGGGCGCGCGATCGGGACCGAGACGGTCTGGATCACCGACGACGAGATGGCGGCGCGACCGGAGCTCGTGAAGACCATGAGCGTGAAGCCGCCGCGCGGCGCCGGCCGCGTGCGGCTGCTCAGGATCGAGGGCATCGACCTGCAGCCGTGCGGCGGCACGCACGTGCGCAACATCGGCGAGATCGGCCGCGTGAAGGTGCTGCGCATCCGCAACGAGGGCCGGCGCAACCGGCGCGTCGAGATCGGGTTCGCCTGAGGCGCCGCCGCGGCGGCCGCCTGCCGATCCCTGCCCGACTTGATACGATGACGGAATGACGATGGATCGACCCTTGGAGCCCCGCGACGCCGACGCGACGCTCGAGCTGTGGCTGGCACGCGAACGCGAGGTGCGGCTGCTGCTCGCATCGCCGGGCAAGATCCCGGTCGAGGAGATCGCCCGCACCGGCGGCCTGCAGTTCCTCGAGCGCATCGGCCGCGGCGAAGTGCCGTCGCCGCCGATCATGCAGACGCTCGATTTCGTGCCGGTGGAAGTCGAGCGCGGGCGCGCGGTGTTCCAGGGAACGCCGAAGCCCGACTACTACAACCCGATCGGCTCGGTGCACGGCGGCTACATCGCCACGCTGCTCGATTCGGCGGTGGGCTGCGCGGTGCAGACGATGCTCGAGCGCGGTTTCGGCTACACCACGCTCGAGCTGAAGGTGAACTTCGTGCGCGCGCTCACCGACCGCACCGGACCGGTGCGCGCCGAGGGGCACGTGGTCAACGTGTCGCGGCAGATCGGCGTGGCGCAGGGGCGCCTCGTCGATGCCGCCGGGCGCATGTACGCGTGGGCCTCCACCACCTGCATGATCTTCCCGCTGCCGGACGCGTCGGGCAAACCGTGACCCGATCGGCCCGGCCGCGGCGCATGCTTCATCCCATCCACCTGCCGATGCGACGATCATGACCACTTCCCGAACCATCCTCTCGACCTCGCGTGCGCCCGCGGCGATCGGCCCGTACTCGCAGGCGGTGCGCGTCGGCCAGACCGTCTGGCTGTCGGGCCAGATCGCGCTCGATCCGGCCACCGGCCAGCTGGTCGACGGCGGCATCGAGGCGCAGGCCGAGCAGGCGTTCCGCAACATGGCCGCGGTGATCGAGGCGGCCGGCGGCACGTTCGCGCACTGCGTCAAGCTCACGCTGTTCCTCACCGATCTGTCGCACTTCCCGGTGGTCAACGAGATCATGCAGCGGCATTTCGTGCAGCCGTATCCGGCGCGCTCGACGGTGGGCGTGGCCAGCCTGCCGCGCGGCGCCCTGTTCGAGGTCGAGGCGATCGTCGTCCTCGACTAGGGCCTGAAGCGGCGCCCGGACCGGGACGGTGCCGGTGGCACGGACGCGCAGCGGGGCCGGCGTGCCCGCGACGGACGAAGCGGGCGTGCTCGCGCGGCTGGGCATCCGGCGCGAGCAGGACCTCGCGCTGCATCTGCCGATCCGCTACGAGGACGAGACGCGCATCACGCCGATCGGCGCCGCGCGCCCCGGCCAGACCGCGCAGGTGCAGGGCCGCGTCGCGCGTCACGAGGTCCTCACCCGGCCGCGGCGCGCGCTGACGGTCGAGCTGCGCGACGACAGCGGCGCGATCGCGCTGCGCTTCCTGCACTTCTACGGTTCGCAGCTCAGGCAGTTCGCCACCGGCAACCGGGTGCGCGCGTTCGGCGAAGTGCGCGGCGGGCTGTTCGGGCTCGAGATGGTCCATCCGCGTTACCGGCTGGTGGGCGAGCACGAGCCCTTGCCCGATGCGCTGACGCCGGTGTACCCGACGGTGTCGGGGCTCGGCCAGGCGCGCCTGCGTTCGATCATCCGGCGCGCGCTGGGCGCGCTCGACTGGTGCGAGACGGTGCCCTCCGACGTGCTCGGCCGCCTCGGCCTGCCCGAGGCGGCCGAGGCGCTGCGTGCGATCCATCTGCCGTCGCCCGCCACGCCGGCCGACGCGCTGCACGAGCGCGCTACTGCGGCGTGGCGGCGCGTGATCTTCGACGAGCTGCTCGCCCAGCAGCTGTCGCTGAAGCGCGCACGCGCCGCGCGCGCGCGGCACGCCGCGCCGGTGCTCGCCGATCGAACGCGGGTGCAGCGCCTGCTCGCCGCGCTGCCGTTCCGGCTCACCGGTGCGCAGCAGCGCGCCTGGCACGAAATCGGCACCGAACTGGCCGCGGCGCAGCCGATGAACCGCCTGCTGCAGGGCGACGTGGGCAGCGGCAAGACCGTGATCGCCGCGCTCGCGGCCGCGCAGGCGATCGGCAGCGGCTGGCAGGCCGCGCTGATGGCGCCTACCGAGATCCTCGCCGAGCAGCACCTGCGCAAGATCGGGCCGTGGCTCGAGCGCGTCGGCGCGCGCATCGCCTGGCTGTCCGGGTCGTCGAAGGAGTCGGACAAGCGCGAAGTGCGCGCGCGCGTGGCCGCCGGCGACGTCGACCTGCTGATCGGCACCCACGCGCTGATCGAGGATCGCGTGGCGTTCGCGCGGCTCGGCCTGGCGATCGTCGACGAGCAGCACCGCTTCGGCGTGGTGCAGCGCCTGTCGCTGCGCGGCAAGCTGGAAGCCGCGGCGGCGCTGCTGCCGCACCAGCTGATGATGAGCGCCACGCCGATTCCGCGCACGCTGGCGATGTCGTACTACGCCGACCTGGACGTGTCGGTGATCGACGAGCTGCCGCCCGGGCGCAGGCCGGTGCGTACCCGGCTGGTCTCGGAAGCGCGCCGCGACGAGGTGATCGCGCGCGTGCGTGCCGCCGCCTCGACCGGACGGCAGGTGTACTGGGTCTGCCCGCTGATCGAGGAGAGCGAGGCGCTCGACCTGCAGACCGCGATCGACACGCACGCGGCGCTGGCGGTCGAGCTGGCGCCGCTGCATGTCGGGCTGGTGCACGGCCGCCTGCCCGCGGCCGACAAGCAGGCGGTGATGGCGGCGTTCGCCGGCGGATCGGTGCAGGTGCTGGTGGCCACGACGGTGATCGAAGTGGGCGTGGACGTGCCCAACGCCACGCTGATGGTCGTCGAGCACGCCGAGCGCTTCGGGCTGGCGCAGCTGCACCAGCTGCGCGGGCGCGTCGGACGCGGGACCGGCGAGAGCGTGTGCGTGCTGATGTATCGCGCGCCGCTGTCGGCCGCGGCGCGCGAGCGCCTGAAGACGATGTACGAGACCGCCGACGGCTTCGAGATCGCGCGCCGCGACCTGATGCAGCGGGGACCCGGCGAGTTCCTCGGTGCGCGGCAATCGGGCGAGGCGCTGCTGCGCTTCGCCGATCTGGAGCGCGACGGCGACCTGCTCGAGGCGGCGCGCGAGGTGGCCGAGCGCCTGCTGCGCGAGCACCCCGGGCAGGCCGACGAGCACCTGCGGCGCTGGTTCGGCGGACGCGAGGAGTTCCTGCGCGCCTGAGCAGGCCGGCGCCGCGGCGGCCAGCCGGCCGACCGGCGCTCATGAGGCGGACCGGTACGCGACGACGTACCCGCCCGGCCGGCCCCGGCTAACCCGCCGCGGCCTGGCGCGCCGGGCCGGCGTGTTCCAGCAGGCCCGCGATGCGGGCGATCGCGTGCAGCCCGTCGGCCGCCGAGTCGCCCCCGGCCACCGTGCCGGGCAGGCCGAGCCGGTGCATCGCACGTGCGTAGCGGGCGGCCAGCGTGGACCGCGCGACCAGCGTCGGCGTCAGGTCGTGCGGGCACCACGTCGAAGCGTCCCGGATCTCGGCGCCGATCAGCAGGCCCGACAGGTAGGCCGGCAACTGGTGCGCGGCCAGTCCGCCGAGCAGCCCTTCGGTGCGTGCGGTGAACAGCAGGTGCGCCAGCGAAGCGGGCTGCCCGCTCGCGTGATCGACGCCTTCGTCGAACGCGCGCAGCGCCTCGGCCTGGTGCGCGGGCGTGTCGTCGGGATCGCCGCACATGCGCGCCAGCGTCGAATGCCGGTGCAGCAGCGCGTAGAGCTCGCCGGTCATGTAGGTGCGGAAGGCCACGATGCGGCGATCGCGCACCTCGACCCAGCGACAGTGCATGCCGGGCAGCACGAACAGGCCGTCGCGTTCGCGCAATGCGCCGAACACGAGCGTCTCGCCGCCGCGCATCAGGTCGGGCGAGTCGACCTGTCCGCGCGCCACCAGACCCGGGACGATGCGAAACGGCAGGCCGGCGAAGTCGTCCACCGCCGTGAGCCGCTCGGCCAGCGCCCTCAGACCCGCCGGCGTGCGCAGGCGCGCGGCTTCGCGCCAGCCTTCGCGGCTGCCGATCATGCCGCAGGCGATCACCGGCGGCACCGGCGCGCTGTCGAGCCAGTCGGCGCACAACGCTTCCCAGGCCTGGCGAAAACGTCCGTCGGCGATCGTCAGCACGCCGGCCGCCGACTCGCGGCGCGCCAGGATGCTGCCGTCGGCACCGAGCAGCCACGCGCGCAGCGAGCTCGATCCCCAGTCGAGCCCGATCAGGGCGGGACCCGCGCCCGCGTGGGGGGCGCAGCGAGCTGCCGGCTGTGAAGGTGCGACCATGCCGGAAGTATGCATCACCGATCACTTGGTATGATCGCGCCAGCCCATGACGCTCACCGAACTCAAGTACATCGTCGCCGTGGCGCGCGAGCGCCA
>JAHDYE010000175.1 GCA_023383035.1 Burkholderiaceae bacterium
GTAGTCGTCGCCCTTCTTGCAGCCCATCATCATCACGCCGTCGTAGCCGGAGTTCAACGCGTCGGTGATCCAGATCGTGTTGACCGACCCCAGGCAGCGCACCGGGATCACACGCACGAATGCCGAGTACGCAGTGCGCGACAGGCCGGCCATGTCGAGCGCCGGATAGGCGTCGTTCTCGCAGGCCAGCAGCAGGATGCGCGGCTTCTCGGAGAACTCGTCCGGCATGTCGACCGCCTTGATCTGGCTGCCGACGGTGTCGACCGAGTAGTTGTCGAACGAGATCACGCGCACCGGACAGGCGCCCATGCAGGTGCCGCAGCGCCGGCAGCGCGACTCGTTGAACTGCGGGAAGCGCTTCTCGTCCTCGTCGATCGCCCCGAACGGGCACTCGACGGTGCAACGCTTGCACTGGGTACAGCCTTCGAGCCGCACTTTCGGGAACGACAGGTCGCCCGAGCGCGGGTGCGCGGCACGGCCGCGCGCCGCGTTCTCGACCGCCTGGATGGCCTTGAGCGCGGCGCCGGTGGCGTCGTCGATCGCCTGCGCCATGTCCATCGGCCGCCGCACCGGCCCCGCGGCATAGATGCCGGTGCGCCGGGTCTCGTACGGAAAGCAGATGAAGTGCGAATCGGCGAAGCCGTGGCGCAGCTTCGGCATGTCCTTGCCCTGCCGGTAGGTCAGGTTCAGGATCGACACCTGCTGTTCCTTGGCCGGGTCCTCGTCGGGCAGGTCGATGTCGACGCCGCCGTTGGGCACCTGGCCGGTGGCCAGCACCACCAGGTCGGCCTCGATCGAGGCGTCCTCGTCGAGGATCAGGTCGTGCATGCGCACCGTGCAGCCCGCTTCGGTGGCCTCGACCTTCGAGACGCTGCCCTTGGTGAAGATCACGCCCTTGTTCTGGGCGCTGCGATAGAAGTCTTCGCCCATGCCCGGCACGCGCAGGTCGGTGTAGACCACCACCGTGTCGACATCGGGATTCGCGTCCTTGAAGTACATCGCCTGCTTGATGCTGGTGGCGCAGCAGTGTCCCGAGCAGTACGGCAGGTGCGTGCCGGTGGCGTCGCGCTGGCCGGCGCACTGCACGAACGCGACGCTGGCGACCTCGCGCCCGTCGGCACGCCGGATCGGGCCGCCGTCGGCCGCACGCGCCAGCGCCTCGAGGCCGGCCTGGTCGACCACGTTCGGGCCGCCGCCGCCCAGCTCGGGCAGCTTCTCGAGCGGATAGGTGGAGAATCCGGTGGCCTGCACGATCGCGCCGACCGACTCCTCGGCGATGCTGCCGCTCTCGCGGGCGATCTGCACGCTGAAGCGGCCCGGCGCTCCCGAGGTCTGCGCCAGCGTCGACGCGGTGTGAACGGTGATCAGCGGATGCGCCTGCACCTTCGCGATCAGCTCGGGCATGCCGGTGGGCTGCGGCGCGTCGTACGGCGCGCTGCCCGGCACCCGCCGGTGCAGCCGCGCCGCCCAGCCGCCGAGCTCGGCCGCCTTCTCGACCACCACCGCCTCGTAGCCGGTCTCGGCCGCCTCGAGCGCCGCGGTGAGCCCCGCGACGCCGCCGCCCACCACCAGGATGCGCTTGTTCGTCGCCGCATCGGGATTGGGCGCGGGCACCTTCATCTTCTTCAGCTCGGCGCAACCCATGCGCACGTAGTCGTCGGCCATCTCCTGGCGCACCTCGTCGTGCGCATCGCCCTCGGCGACCACCCAGATGACGCCCTCGCGCAGGTTGGCGCGCGCCATCGCCACCTCGGGGAAGCGGAACGCCTCGGTCTTGGCGCGCCGCGAACAGGCGCCGATCATCACGTGCGTGACCGCCTCGTTGGCGATGTCGTCGCGGATCATCTGCACGCCCTCGGCGCTGCACAGCACGTCGTGCCGGCGCACCAGCGGGATCTTGCCTTCCTTCTGCGCGATCTTCTGCAGCTGGTCGACATCGAGCGCATCGCCGATGCCGCACCCCGCGCACAGGTAAGCCGCGAACTTGTTGTCTGCCACTCCTATGCCTCCGCCGTGGCGTTGCGATGCACCGCCCTGATCGCGTGCAGCGCGGCGCCGGTGGCGCTCTGCACTGCCCGGTTGACGTCGAGCGGGCCGGCCGCCGCGCCCGCGCCCTTCAGCCCCGCGTCGGCCGAGCCCTCGATGAATCCGGACGAATCGACCGCCACGTCGGCCGGCAGCTCGACGCCGAGCGATTCGGGCTCCATGCCGATGGCCAGCACCACCAGGTCGTGCTCGGTGGCGTAGCGGTGGTAGCCCTCGGTATCGACGCCGTGCAGCACCGGATTGCCGTTGGCGTCGTTCTGCGCGATGCGCGCCACCTTCGATTTGACGAAGCTGACCGACGCATCCTTGCGGACCATCTGGTAGAAGTCCTCGAAGCGGTCGATCGCGCGGATGTCGATGTAGTAGACGGTGGAGCGCGCCTCGTCGCCGAAGGCTTCGCGCACGTACTGCGTCTGCTTCAGCGACGCCATGCAGCAGATGCGCGAACAGTGCCGCAGGTGGTTCTCGTCGCGCGAGCCGGCGCACTGGATGAACGCGATGTTCTTCGCTTCCTTGCCGTCCGAAGGCCGCAGCAGCCGGCCGCCGGTGGGTCCGGCCGGGTCGGCCAGGCGCTCGAACTCGACGCTGGTGATCACGTTCGGGAAGCGCCCGTAGCCGTAGGGCTGGATCTTCGCCGCGTCGTACGGCCGCCAGCCGGTGGCCCACACCACCGCCCCGACGGTGAGCTCGACGGTTTCCTCCTTCATGTCGAGATCGATCGCGCCGTAGCGACAGGCCGCCTTCGCGCGCTGCCCTTCGTCGGTGCCGACGATCGACGGATCGATCACGTAGCGCTGCGGCCAGGCCATCGCGTGCGGCAGGTAGGCCGCCTTGACGCGGCCCAGGCCATAGTTGTGCGCGTCGGGGATCTCGGTGGAGACCGCCGCCGCGCATTCGCCGCAGGCGGTACATCGCTCGTTCACGTAGCGCGGATGCAGCTTCAGTGCCACCCGGTAGTCACCGCGCCGGCCGGTGACGCGCAGCACCTCGGCCATCGTGATCACGCGTACGTTGGGGTTGCCCTTCAGGCGGCGCAGGTTGATCTCCAGCCCGCAGGTGGGGTGGCACATCTTCGGGAAGTACCGGTACAGCCGCGACGTGCGCCCGCCCAGCGTCGGGCCGCGCTCGACCAGCAACACTTCCCTGCCGCATTCGGCGGCCTCCAGCGCGGCGGTCATGCCGCTGATGCCGCCTCCGACCACGAGGATCGTCTGGCTGGTGGCGATGGGATCGCTCATGAATTCTCCGCCGTGTTGTCTGCGACCGTCCCGGCGGCGAAGCGCGGCCCGGCGGCTGCGGTCACGCCCCATGGGCGGCAACTTTGCAGTCTCGCCGGAAACCTTGCCGCCGGGCTACTCCCCGGATGGGTAGATCTCATTCGAGCGTCCTGATCTCGAACGCCGGCGCCTGGAGATCGCCGAGGATCCACGTCGGCGGCGCGCTCAGCCCCGCGACGGTGCCCGGGTTCACCAGCCACGTGGTCGCGCCGGTGATCGTGGGCTGCCGCGCCACCGAGGCGCGATGCGAGTGGCCGCAACAGACGATGTCGTAGTCGCCGGTGCTCGCGATGCCGCGCGCGTAGTGAGGGTAATGGGTGACGAAGATGCGCCGCCCGGCCAGCTCCAGCTCGGCATCGGCGCCGTGGTAGTGCAGCAGCCCCCCGGAACGGGCGCACAGGCGCCACAGCGCCATCGCGTCGCCGAGGTTGTTGCCGTGCACCGCATGCACCGGCAGGCCCAGCGCGATCAGCGGCGCGAGCGTGCTCGCGCCGATCAGGTCGCCGCAATGGATCACCGCCGCGGCACCGGCCCGCTTCGCGGCCGACACCGCCGCAGCGAGCATCGGCGCCCGGTCGTGGCTGTCGGAGACGATACAGACTTTCATCGGTGCCGCAGCGTCGCGCGGCAGCCGGTCGCCACCGTCATCGACCGCCCTTCGGGTCGAAACGCGTGCCGGGCGCGATGCCGAACACCCGCTCGAGCTCCAGCTCGCGGATCAGTGCATCGACCGCCTGCTGGCCATGTTCGGCCGCGACTTCGGCCAGCACCAGGCGCGCGCCATGGCGCTGGTATCCGCCGCCGAACGACGCCTGTGCCCGCAGCAGCTGCCTGGCCTTGTCGAGCGTCATAGCATCGAGGGTCCGTGATAGTCGATGTCGTCGGGCTCGATGCCGGTGGCGCGCGCCGACTCGGCGGCGCTGGCGCGTTCGTGGTCCGACTGCACCTGCAGCAGCGTGCGCATGCACAACGACAGGTCGGCGTATTCTTCGCGCCCCGTGCCGTATTGATCGGCGTCGGAGTAGAAGAACTGGCAGCGGAAACGCTCGTGGCCCACCTTGAACACGACGAAGTGCGCGCCCCGCTCGTGCCAGTAGAGGGTCGGGCACAGCGTCATGTCGTCGCTGCCCGGGTCGAGCCGCAGCTCGCTGTCGGCTTCGGCGATCTCGACCGGTTTGCCGTAGCGTCGCTCGACCAGCATCCTGGCGATCTCGCGCTCGGGCTCGGTGAAATCGGGAATCTGCACGCCCATTCGAATCACCCCGATCCGATTCGATGATAGATTGTCCACCGGCACGGTGCCGGGATCGCGATCATTGTTGCACGAGGGCGCCGCACGCTGCGGCCGGAACGTTCCGGATCCCGCGCAACGGACACGACATGTCACGCGCACTGACGGTATCGAGGGCGGCGCAGCTGGTCGGCGTTTCCAGGGCGGTGCTGCAACGCATGATCGGCGCCGGCGAGCTCGCGCAGTTCGATGGCCTGGTGCAGATCGACGACCTGCTGCGCGCGTTTCCGCAGGCCAGCCTCGAAGACTCGGGCGCGCTGGAGAAGGTCGCGCGGATCCGCGAGGAAGCGTTCGGCCGGCGTGTGCGCGAGCGCGTGCTGCCGTCGCCGGAAGTGCTGTCGCAGCGCCTGTTCGCGCAGAGCCAGGAGCTGGCCGAAATGCGCCGGCATCTGCAGGCCTATCACGCGCTGGTGGCCGAGGCGATCGAGCGGCTGTCGGCGCAGCCCGCGCCGGCAGCCGGACACACGCGCGCCTGGCTCGAACAGGGGCTGGCGCGGGTGCTGGGCAGCGAAGCCGACAACGAACTCGATGCGATGACCGACATGCTGAAAGTGGTGTATGCGAACGTCGTGGTGCGGCCCAGCGGGCGCGAGTTCCTGGTCGAAGGCAACGACAGCATCCTGCAGGCGGGACTGAAGGCGGGGCTGGCGCTGAACTACGGCTGCAACGGCGGCAACTGCGGGCTGTGCAAGGCGCGCATCGTGTCGGGCGAGGTGCGGCCCATCCTGCATGCCGACTACCCGATGTCGGCGGCCGAGCGGGCACAGGGCTACGTGCTGCTGTGCACGCACACCGCGCTCGGCGATCTGGTGATCGAGACGCTCGAGGCCGCCAGCCCCGCGGACATTCCCGAGCAGCAGCTCACGGCGAAGGTGCGCGCGATCGCGCCACTGGGTCCGGATACGCTGTTGCTGCACCTGCAGGCACCGCGCAGCGCCCGGCTGCGCTTCCTCGCCGGCCAGGGCGCCACGCTCGGGCTGGCCGATGCGCAGGGCGACCTGCAGGCGAGCTGGCCGATCGCGAGCTGTCCGTGCGATGACCGCAACCTGCATTTCCACATCGCGCGCGACGACACCGACGCGCTGGCACAGCAGCTGTTCGCGGGTCGCGTGGCGGTCGGCGATGCGCTGAACGTGCGCGGTCCGCACGGCGATTTCGTGCTCGGCCGCGATACGCTGCCGCGCGCGGCCTTCCTCGCCTGCGATACCGGCTTCGCGCCGGTCAGGAGCCTGATCGAGCACGCGATCGCCGCCGAGAGCGTCGAGCGCTTCGGGCTGTACTGGCTCGCCACGCGCCCCGACGGGCACTATCTCGCCAACCAGTGCGAGGCGTGGGCTGCCGCGTTCGACGAGTTCGACTATGCCGCGCTCGCCGACGCCGATCCGGTACGCGGCGCGCAGGCGCTCGCACTGCGCGCGGCGCGCGAGTGCGACCCGCTCGCCACCCGTTTCTTCGTGGCCGGCGTGCAGGCGTTCGTCGACGCCGCGGCGCGCTGTCTGCTCGAGGCGGGCGTGCCCGCCGGCGCATTGCGCGCCAACGTTTGCTGACCATCACCTCACCTTCCCGATTCCGATGAGCGACGCACTGAAGTTCCTGGTCAAGGCCCGCCCCGAGGCGATGGGCCACTATTTCGCGTTCCTGAAGGACGCCGGCAAGCACCTCGATCCGAAGACGCGCAACCTGATCTCGGTGATCACCAAGGTGCATGCGCAGACCGAACGCGGGCTCCAGCAATACCTGCGTCGCGCGCTGCGCGAGGGCGCCACGCCCGCCGAGGTGATCGACGCGCTGCTGATGGCATTCCCGGCGCTGGGCCTGGCGAAGATCGTCTGGGCCGTCGACGTGATCCTCGCGATGCGGCTGCCGGGCTTCGATCCGGAGGCACTGGGCGTCGAAAGCCGCTGGCACGACCTGGCAGGCGAATCCGAAGTGCCGGTTGCCGATCCGCTGCGCGTCGAGCGCGACGGCCGCGCGCTGTTCGTGGTGCGCACGGCCTCGGGCGTCGCGGCCTACGACAGCCGCTGCCCGCACCAGGGCACCGACATTCCCGACCTCGCCTTCGAGGATGGCGTGCTCACCTGTCCGAAGCACGGCTGGGAGTTCGACCTGGCAAGCGGCCGCTGCACGAGGCATGGCAACGTGCCGCTGAAACGCTACGACACGCGGCTCGAGGACGGGCGCGTGCTCGCGTACTGGTAGCGATCGACCACCGGAGATTCCGATGCCGTATTTCGTGTTCCGGCTGGCGAGCGTGGCCGGCCTGCCCGAGCGTCTTGCCGAGGCGCCGAGCTATCGCGAGGCCAAGGCCATCCTGCGCGAGCTGCGTGCGCGCGAAGGCGAGGCGGCGCCGGTGCGCATGGTGTTCGCCGCCAACGAGATCGAGGCGGCCGACCTGCTCACGCAGCCGCGCGCGCCCGATCCGTCGCTATACGGGGCCGACGACTGACGCCGCGCCCGCGGCAGCGTCGAGGCGCTGCCTTGCTCGCGCGTCATGCGGGCGGTGATTGGCCACGCGCCGCGGCGACGAGCGCCTCGCTGAAGGCAGCGACGCCGGCACTGCCGCCCTGGTGCCACGCGGCGAGCAGGCCGCGTGCCTGCGCCAGCCAGTGCTCGCGCCGCTCCGCCAGCGCGTCGGCGAGCGCGTCCGGTGCGCCCGCGCCGTTCGCCTGTGCGCAGGCGCGCCAGCGCTGGTAGGCGGTGCGCAGCGCGGGTTCGAGCAGGCCGCGCATGCCCTCGAGATTGGCGAACCAGAAGTGGATCGACGCCTGCGCATCGCGTTCGAGCAGCGCGGGCAGCGTCGACTCGCAATCGGCGAACAGGTCGCGGATCGCGCGGGCCACCAGCTCGCTGCGCTGATCGTCGAGCGCCGCGAGCATCTCCTC
>JAHDYE010000176.1 GCA_023383035.1 Burkholderiaceae bacterium
CCGGCGAGCGCTGCATGGCGGTGTCGGTGGCGGTGGTGGTCGGCGACATCGCCGACCGGCTCGTCGCGCGCCTGGCCGAACGAGTGCCGAAGATCCGCGTGGCGCCCGGCACGCAGGCCGAAGCCGAGATGGGGCCGCTGGTCACGCGTGCGCATCTGGACAAGGTGCGCGGCTACGTGGAGGCCGGCATCGCCGAGGGCGCGAAGCTGGTGGTCGACGGACGCGCGCTGACAGTCGACGGCCACGAGCAGGGGTTCTTCCTCGGCGGCTGCCTGTTCGACGAAGTGCAGCCGGGCATGCGGATCTACCGCGAGGAGATCTTCGGGCCGGTGCTGTCGATCGTGCGCGTCGATTCGTTCGAAACCGCGCTGCGCCTGGTGAACGAGCACGAGTACGGCAACGGCTGCGCGATCTTCACCCGCGACGGCGACGCCGCGCGCGAGTTCGCCCACCGCGCGCAGATCGGCATGGTCGGCGTGAACGTGCCCATCCCGGTGCCGATGGCGTTCCATTCGTTCGGCGGCTGGAAGTCGTCGCTGTTCGGCGACCACCACGTACACGGATCCGAGGGCGTGCGCTTCTACACGCGGCTGAAGGCGGTGACGCAGCGCTGGCCGGCGGGTATCCGGGCCGGGGCCGAGTTCGTCATGCCGACGATGAAGTGACCGCGTGCTGTGGGCACGCGCGTGGCGACGAACGATGCGAACGAGGGGAACGCGCGATGAGCTTGTCGGTCGGCCAGGCATGGCTGGTGCTGCTGGTGGCGGGGCTGTTCGAGATCGTGTGGGCGCTGGGGCTGAAGTACAGCGACGGCTTCTCGAAGCTGGTGCCGTCGATCGTGGTGGTGGTGGGTGCCGCAGTGAGCTTCTGGCTGCTCGCGATCGCGATGCGCGTGCTGCCGGTGGGCACCGCCTATGCGGTATGGACCGGCATCGGTGCGGCCGGCACGGCGCTGCTGGGCATCGCGTTGCTGGGCGATTCGGCCCACCTGCTGCGGCTCGGCTGCATCGCGCTGATCGTGATCGGCGTGCTGGGGCTGAAGTTCGGCGGCGGGTGAACGGACGGGGCTCGCGGGCTTCGGGGATTACAACGGGGAAGAGGTCATGACGCTGCAGTTGAAGAACGCGCGGTTGCTCAGGAAGCAGGGCTACATCGAGGGCCAGTGGGTCGATGCCGAGCTGGGCGGCCGTTTCGCGGTGTCCGACCCGGCCAGCGGCGCGAAGATCGCCGACGTGGCCGACATGGGCGCGGCCGAGACGCGGCGCGCGATCGAGGCGGCCCAGCGCGCGCTGCCGGCGTGGCGCGCCAAGCCGGCGAAGGAGCGCGCGGCGATCCTGCGCCAGTGGTACGACCTGGTGCTCGCGAATGCCGACGATCTCGCGCTGCTGATGACCACCGAGCAGGGCAAGCCGCTGGCCGAGGCGCGCGGCGAGGTCGTCTACGGCGCGTCGTTCATCGAGTGGTTCGCCGAAGAAGGGCGGCGCGCGTACGGCGACGTGATTCCCGCTACCGCGGCCGATCGCCGGCTGTTCGCGATCAAGCAGCCGATCGGCGTATGCGCGGCGATCACGCCGTGGAACTTCCCGATCGCGATGATCACGCGCAAGGTGGCGCCGGCCTTCGCCGCAGGCTGCACCGTCGTGGCCAAGCCGGCCGAGGCGACGCCGCTGTCGGCGCTGGCGCTGGCCGAGCTGGCCGAACAGGCGGGCTTTCCGCCCGGCGTGTTCAACGTGATCGTCGCCAGCAGCGACATGGCCGCGGAGATCGGCCTCGAGATGTGCACCAACCCGATCGTGCGCAAGGTGTCGTTCACCGGCTCCACCGAGGTCGGTCGCATCCTGCTGCGCCAGAGCGCGAGCACGGTGAAGAAGCTGTCGCTCGAGCTGGGCGGCAACGCGCCGTTCATCGTGTTCGACGATGCCGATCTCGACGCGGCGGTCGAGGGCGCGATCGCGTCGAAGTATCGCAACGCCGGGCAGACCTGCGTGTGCGCCAACCGCCTGTACGTGCAGAACGGCGTCTACGACGCGTTCGTGCGCAAGCTCGCGGCGCGCGTCGGGCAGTTCAAGGTCGGTGCGGGCACCGAGGAAGGCGTGACGATCGGTCCGCTGATCGAGCCGGCGGCGGTGGCCAAGGTCGAGGAGCACGTGGCCGACGCGCTGTCCAAGGGCGCGAAGCTCGCGCTCGGCGGCAAGCGGCACGCGCGCGGCGGCCTGTTCTTCGAGCCGACCATCCTCACCGACGTGACGCCGGCGATGCGCGTGGCGCGCGAGGAAACCTTCGGGCCGGTGGCGCCGCTGTTCCGCTTCCGCACCGACGACGAGGCGATCGCGATGGCCAACGACACCGAGTTCGGCCTGGCCGCGTACTTCTACTCGCGCGACATCGGCCGCATCTTCCGCGCCGCCGAGGGCATCGAAGCGGGCATGGTCGGCGTGAACACCGGGCTGATCTCCACGGCCGAGGCGCCGTTCGGTGGCGTCAAGCAGTCCGGGCTGGGACGCGAGGGCTCGAAATACGGCATCGACGAGTACCTCGAAGTGAAGTACCTGTGCCTGGCAGGCCTGTAGACGCGCAAAGGGCCGTGGCCGGCGACGTGATGCGATATCGGTCCGCGCCGGCGGCCGGCTTGTCTCGAGGGGAGGAACGGCGATGACGAGAACCATGCGCGCGGCGGTGCTGCGCGAGATCGGCTTGCCGGCGCCTTATGCGCAGAGCCGGCCGCTGTCGATCGAGGAGGTGGCGCTGGAGCCGCCGGGGCGCGGCGAGATCACGGTGAAGATCCGCGCAGCCGGCGTGTGTCACTCCGATCTCTCGGCGATCAACGGCGATCGGGCCTGGCCGATGCCGATCGTGGTCGGACACGAAGCCGCGGCCGAGGTGGTCGAGCTGGGCGCCGGCGTCGACGACCTCGCATCCGGCGATCATGTGGCGCTGATCTTCCGGCCCGGCTGCGGCGCCTGCCCGAGCTGCGCGATGGGGCGGCCGGCCCTGTGCGAACCCGGGGGCGCCGCGAACGCCAGCGGTTCGCTGCTGGGCGGCTACAAGCGGCTGCGCGCGGTGGGCGGCACCGGCATCGACGGCAGGCCGGGCGCGCCGCTGCATCATCACCTGGGTTGCGCGGCGTTCGCCGAGTACGCGACGGTGTCGCGGCGCTCGGCGGTGAAAATCGATCCGGATCTGCCGTGGGACGAGGCGGCGCTGTTCGGTTGTGCGGTGATCACCGGCGCCGGCGCGGTGGTCAACACCGCGAAGGCCGAAGCGGGTTCCAGGGTGGCGGTGGTTGGCCTGGGCGGCGTGGGCTTCTCGTCGCTGCTGGCGGCGCGTGCGATCGGTGCGCGCGAAATCGTCGCGGTCGACCGGCTGGCGTCCAAGCTGGCGAAGGCGCGCGAGCTTGGCGCGACACAGTGTTTCGATGCCGCCGACCCCGATGTGATCGCGAAAGTGAAGGACGCCACCGGCGGCGGCGTCGACTATGCGTTCGAAATGGCGGGCAACGTGAACGCGCTCGAACTGGCCTACCGCATCACCGCCCGTGGCGGTACGACGGTGACCGCCGGGCTGCCGAATCCGAACGCCACTTGGGCGCTGCAGGCCGTGACGCTGATCGCCGAGGAGCGTACGGTGAAGGGCAGCTATGTCGGTTCGTGCGTGCCCTCGCGCGACATCCCGCGCTTCATCGCGATGTATCGCAGGGGCGTGCTGCCGGTGGACCGGCTGTTGTCCGAGCGCATCCGGCTCGACGACATCAATCCGGCGCTCGACCGGCTCGCGCGCGGCGAGTCGATCCGGCAGGTGATCGTGATGGACTGACGGGCCACCGATAGCGGGGCAACAATATATAAGTTTGCGCTCGCTTGCAGCACTATTGGCTTCTGGCTTGATAATCGCTGCATCGTTGCTGCGCTTGGCGTGGCCGTGTCCAAGTGCACGGCGGCCGCAACGAAGTTGCGACATGATGACGGGTCTGCCCCCTATTCCCCGCTGTTTCACGTGGAACATCACACAGGACTCCGGGGCGAACAGACCCTGACGATGACGGCAAGCACTTGACGAGAGAACGGATGGATACGGTCCAGACGGTGGTGATCGGAGCCGGGGTGGTCGGACTGGCGGTTGCGCGCGAGCTGGCGCTCAGCGGCCGCGAAGTGGTGATCCTGGAGAAGGAGAACGCTTTCGGCACCATCACCAGTGCGCGCAACAGCGAAGTCATCCATGCCGGCATCTACTACGAACCGGGCTCCCTGAAGGCGCAGCTCTGCGTCGAAGGCCGGGGGCAGCTGATCGAGTTCTGTCGTACGTACGGCGTGGCATTCCGCCTCTGCGGAAAACTGATCGTTGCCGAGGCCGACGCGCAGCGCGTCGGCCTCGAGAAGATCGAACGACGCGCCCGGGCGGCTGGCGTGGACACGCTGCGCTGGCTGACCGGCACCGAAGCGCGCGTACTCGAGCCGGCACTCCGGTGCCGCCATGCGCTGATATCGCCGGAAACCGGCATCATCGACAGTCATGGCCTGATGCTCGCGCTGCTCGGCGCGGCCGAGGAACACGGTGCGACGCTCGCGTTGCGAAGCGGTGTCATCCGCGGCGAGGTCTGCGCGGACGGCTTCGACATCGAAGTATCCGGCGAAGGTGGGCCAATGCGTCTGCGATGTCGCGAACTGGTCAACGCCGCCGGTCTGGGCGCGCAGGGCGTTGCGTCACGGATCGAGGGGCTGAAGCCGGGCAGCGTACCGCCGTTGCATCTCGCCAAGGGCAACTACTTCGCGCTCACGGGGCGCTGCCCGTTCTCGCGCCTGATCTACCCCGTTCCCAACGAAGCTGGCCTGGGTGTGCACCTGACGCTGGACCTCGCCGGCCAGGGCCGCTTCGGGCCGGACGTGGAGTGGACCGACCGGATCGACTACAACGTGGATTCGCGCCGTGGCGACGGCTTCTATGCCGAGATCCGCTCCTACTGGCCCGAGCTGCCCGACGGTGCGCTGCAGCCCGCCTACTCGGGCATGCGCCCCAAGCTGGTCGGGCCGGAGGCAGCCGCGGCCGACTTCAGGATCGATGATGCTGTCGTGCACGGAGCGCTCGGCCTGGTGAACCTGTTCGGGATCGAATCGCCGGGGCTGACCGCTTCGCTGGCCATCGCGGCCCGGGTACGGGAGGCGCTGGACGACGGGCGTTAGTCGAGTCCGAAGCCGGTGTGTGTTCGCCGAGTCCGTAGCGGGCGCCGAAGCCGCGCTCTGCGCGCGGACGAAGCGGTGGACGCTTTGCTTGGGTCGTGCTCCGTACGGAAGCCTTCGGCATCCGGACACTCGCGCGCCGACTGACCATCTCGAGCGTCGGGGGGCTCGTCGGGCTGGATCCGACGCTACGCTATCTGTCAGCCACAAGCAGATCGACATGTGATGCCGGCGCTCCGGCGACTGCTTGTCGCCACACTTGCGACGTGCGCCTGCGAGCGATCAAGGGCCCCCGTCACTGGGATCATGCAACGCCGATCGCATCAGCCCTCGCAGTGGGTACTACACATGGCGACATGCGACGGAAACGGTCTCGCGGGCGTCCTCGGCATCGAACCGCGTCGAGAACTGGAGAACTGGCGCGCAACGTGCGCGTAAACGCGAAACGCGTTTCGCGGCGTGTCCCGGGCGTCCAACGCTGGACGGTGGCCACGCGCAGCTAAGGCCGGCAGCGCATCGCCGATGCCGGCCTTAGCTGCGCATTGCCGATGCCCGACAATCGCGCTCGAGACTTCGGAACGTGGGAGGGGGGCGCCCCTGAAGTTGTTGGTGGCCATCCGGCCGGGCGCGAACGTGACCCGTTCGTGGCCTGCGTGCGTTTCACGTGAAACGCCACTTTGGCTGATCGCCCTCTCCTTTCCGCCTATTTCATGGGGCAAGTGCTCATTCCCAGCAGCGAATAGGCGGGGCAAGTCTTCAGCAATCCGGTCGCCAGCGGCACGACGCCGATCCAGCCCCATACACCGATCGTTCCGGTGATCGCCATGACAATCAATGCGATGCCGACAACGATTCGAAGAATCCGGTCCAGACCCCCTACGTTCACTTTCATGGCAGTGTTCTCCCTGGTCGGGTGGGATTACCCGTCTTGCTTCGCATTGCAGCGCAGCACAGTGCGCGGGTCTGTGACGCCGGTTACAGACCGCTGGCAAGCCGCCGCAGCGCAGCCGGATCGAGGATCTCGATGCGTTCGCGCCCCAGGCGAACGATGCCCTGATTCTCGAACCGACCCAGCAGCCGCGAGACCATTTCGCGCGCGGTGCCGAGTTCATCGGCGAGTCGCTGATGCGTTGTCTGGACGATCGGACCATGTCCAAGCAGGCTGCGGGCAAGTCGCTGGTCCAGCCGCTGGAAAGCAACCGCCTCGACCAGTGCAGTGAGCTCGGCCATTCGCTCGGCCATCAGGCCCAGCAGAAAGACACGCCAGGGCCGGGAATCGCTCCATTCGAGCAGCGTTTCACGATCGACCAATGCGATGCGGGTCGGCTCGAGTGCATGGCCATGTGCAGTCATCGTCGAGCCGCCGAACAGGCAGCCTGCCGAAACGACGCAGACTTCGCCAGGGCCGAGGCGATACAACTCCAGTTCCCGGCCATCGGGCGACCCGCGGGCCACGCGTACCTGTCCTGCGATCACGCACGGAAATCCGGCGCAGACCTGACCTTCGGCGAACAGCTCGGTGCCGGCGGGCACGCTGAGCACCGGCAGGCGGGCGACGGTCTCGCCGAGTCGTTGCACGGAAACACTGCCCAGCGCGGGATAGACGGCGAGCAATTGCGCGACGGTGTCGTCAGCCATCCGTGCATTGTAAAGGCCCGCGCCTGGGCGAAAACCGATCGAGAGAGGTGACGGTCGGGGCAGCCGTCTCCTGTGGAAGCACATCCATGGCACCGGCTTGCGTCTCGGCCTTTTGCCGCTGCCTGGGACGCCATGCGGGCTTCCATGCAGCGTCACAGGGCTCGGGGCGCAACCGACTTCAGCCGGTATCGGCGCGCATGACGGCTGCTCACCCGCCTACGCGTCGACAAGACCATCGACATATGGCCTTCACGTGCAGGACGGCCTCGAAACATGCCTGTCCGCACTCGACGTGCCGACGGTATCTCCCGTACGCGCCGATACCGGCTGAACTCGCTGGGTTCCATGGCGCGGGGCCGTTCCTTGTTCCTGTCGGTCGAGTCGCGGTCGTCGTGCTGCCGGCCTGTTTCACGTGAAACAGCACGATCGTTTCTCCGATGCGCCCTGAAGGCGCTTCAATTCCTCCGCCGCGCAGCCTATAATCCGCGCTCCGCGTCCGCTTCGGCGGTCTCCCGCGGTATCCTTTTCCCGGGAAGCGTCAGCCGACTCGATCGCGATACGCGATCCGGCTGCCCTTCCGGACCCGAACCTGGCAAGCATGGAATTCCCGCAGCAGTTCGACGTCATCGTCGTCGGCGGCGGCCATGCCGGCACCGAAGCG
>JAHDYE010000177.1 GCA_023383035.1 Burkholderiaceae bacterium
TGCTCGGCTGGCGCGCCAGCGACGGCGCCGCATCGCAGGAGCCGTCGCGATGAGCCACGCCGACCTGCTCGCGCTGTTCGCGCATTTCGCGTCGCTGTCGCCGCTGGCGATCGGCGGCGCGCTGGGCACCTCGCCCGAGATGCACCGCTACCTGGTCGACGAGCGCGCCTGGATGTCGCACACGCAGTTCGTCGATTCGATCGCGCTGGCGCAGGCGGCGCCCGGGCCGAACATCCTGTTCGTCACCCTGCTCGGCTGGCAGGCGGGCGGCGCGGCCGGCGCGCTGGTGGCCACGGTCGGCATGCTGCTGCCGTCGAGCCTGATCTGCTTCTACGGCAACCGGCTGCAGGTGGCGCATCGCGACGCGCGCCTGGCGCGCGCGATCCGCCGCGGGCTGGCGCCGATCGCGATCGGCCTGACGCTGTCGGCGGGCTGGATCATCGCGGTGGCCAACGACACCGACTGGAAGCTCGCGCTGCTCACGCTGGCGGCGCTGGGGTTCTACCTGTTCAGCCGGCGCAATCCGCTGTGGCTGATCGGCGCCGGCGCGCTGGCGGGCGCCACGGGACTGATCTAGATTCGTCTAGACTCGGCGCATGCTGCATCCCGACTACCGCTTCTGCCCGCGCTGCGCCGCGCCGCTGGCGCAGACCGAGATCGCCGGACGGGTGCGCAGCGCCTGCCCGGCCTGCGGCTTCACGCACTGGAACAATCCGGCGCCCGTGGTGGCGGGCCTGGTGCAGGTGGGCGAGCACATCCTGCTCGCGCGCAACGCCGCGTGGCCGCCGAAGATGTTCGCGCTGATCACCGGCTTCCTGGAAGCCGGCGAGACGCCGGAGCAGGGCATCGCGCGCGAGGTCAAGGAGGAAACCAGCCTCGACGTCGAGCGCACCAGCCTGATCGGCGTGTACGACTTCACGCGCAAGAACGAGCTGATCATCGCCTATCACGTGATCGCGTCGGGCGAAGTGAGGCTGTCCGAGGAGCTGGTCGAATACCGGATGGTCGCGCCCGACCGCCTGAAGCCGTGGCGCGCCGGCACCGGCCTCGCGGTGGCCGACTGGATGCGCGCGCGCGATCTGCCGTTCGAGTTCGTCGACCTGCCCGTGCGCGCGCCGGACGGCAACGGCTGAACCGCGCGTCGCCGTTCGGGCGACGCGTCTTTTCCTTACAACCGGGCCGGCCCGCGCCGCATCACTGCTTGATGCACGTCAAGCCGCTGTGGATTCGTTTGGGAATACTATTACTAATAGTTCTCATTATGGTTACTAGGAGGCCTTGTCTATGAACCGTAGTCGTTTCGCCCGACTGGTCAGCCGCGGCGTCGGCGTGTTGCTGCTCGGCATCGCCTGCGGCGTCCAGGCGCTCGAGTATCCGATCGGCTCGCCGCACAACGTCGCCGGCATGGAAATCGCGGCCGTGTACCTGCAGGCGATCGACATGGAGCCCGAGGGCCACATGCGCAAGGCCGCCGAGTCGGACATCCACATCGAGGCGGACATCCATGCGCTCGCCAACAACCCGAACGGCTTCGAGGAAGGCGCCTGGATTCCATACCTGAAGATCGCCTACGAGATCACCAAGATCGGTTCGAACGAGACGGTCAAGGGCGACTTCATGGCGATGGTGGCCAGCGACGGCGCGCACTACGGGGACAACGTCAAGCTGCAAGGGCCGGGCCGCTACCGGGTCAAGTACACGATCCATCCGCCGAACTCGCCGGAGAACCCGCTCAACCACCATTTCGGGCGTCACACCGATCGCGCAACCGGCGTGCGTCCGTGGTTCAAGCCGTTCACGGTCGAGTGGGAGTTCACCTTCGCGGGCATCGGCAAGAAAGGCGGGTATTGAACATGGGCACCCTGCGTATTGCCGGAGCGGGACTGGCCGGCGCCGCGCTCATGCTGGCGGTGGCTGCCGGCGATGCCCGCGCGGCGGGGCCCGAGGCCGCGCTGAAGACGGCGATCGACCGGCTCACCGAGCGCCTCGAGCAGCTCGAGCGGCGCAACCGCGAGCTCGAGCAGCGGCTGTCCGATCTGATCCGGAGCGCGGCGGCGCCCGCAGCGGCGGCGCCCGGAATCGAGCAGCGCGTCAAGGCGCTCGAGGACATCCATGTGCAGACCGAGAGCGCCCTGGCCTCGGAGCGGATCAGCGAGAAGGAGCCGGAGCCGGTGACGCGGCTCAAGGCGATCGAGAGCCAGTCGCTGTCGATGCAGAAGCAGGCGCGCCAGATCGAGGCGCTCGAGGGCATCACCGTCGAGGCGAGCCTGACCGGCATGGCGCAGCGGGTCGACCGCAAGGGCGCGGCATCGGGCCGGGCCGAATCGCGCCTGAACTATCGCGGCGACCTGTCGGTGACGCTGCCGGGCGGCAGCCTCGGCGAGGCCGAGGGCTCGATCTTCGCGCACCTGCGCTTCGGCCAGGGCAACGGCATCGGCCTGCGTCCGACCTACACCAGCACGCCGAACACGACCGCGTTCGAAATGAGCGGCGTGAACGACCCCGACTCCTCGTTCGCGATCCTGGCGCAGGCGTGGTACCAGCTCGCCGTGCCGCTGCCGCTGGGCGGCATCACCGCGCAGTCGAAGCAGCGCCTCGAGCTCACCGCCGGCAAGATCGACCCCTTCGTGTTCTTCGACCAGAACGCGGCAGCCGACGACGAGACGGCGCACTTCACGAACAACGCCTTCGTGCACAATCCGCTGCTCGACTCCGGCGGCGACGTGGGCGCCGATGCCTACGGCTTCTCGCCGGGTCTGCGCATCGCCTACGCGAACGAGGCCGACAAGTCGCTGGCCTGGGGGGCGTCGCTGGGCATCTTCGGCTCGGGGCCGGCCACCAACTTCTCCGGTTCGCCCGGCAAGCCGTTCGTGATCGGCCAGCTCGAGGCGTCCACGCGGCTGTTCGGCGGGCTGCCGGGCACCTATCGCCTCTATGCGTGGCGCAACGGCCGCGCCGACGACTTCGACGGCACGGTGGCCGCGCACGCCGGCTGGGGGTTGTCGGTCGACCAGCGCGTCGACGACTGGGTGACGCTGTTCGGCCGCTTCGGCGATCGCACCAGCGGGCGCAGCAGCTTCGACCGCGCGCTCACCGTGGGTGCCGAGATCGGCGGCAGCTACTGGCGCCGCGCCGCCGACGCGATCGGTTTCGCGCTCGGCTGGCTGCGCACCAGCGACGACTTCCGCAACGCCAGCGCCGACGGCTCGCTGGTGGGTTACGCGGCCTCGGGTTCGGAGCGCATCGCCGAGCTGTATTACCGCTACCGGCTGAACAGCCACGTCGAGATCACGCCGGACCTGCAGTGGATCCAGCGTCCGGGCGGCGACGGCAGCGCGCCGACCACCACCATCGTCGGCCTGCGCGCGCGCGTGGGATTCTAGGCAGGAAGGGGGCCTCGTGATGCTGCGCTGGACGGCGACCGTTGCGCTGGCGCTCTTCGCCGCCGGCGTTGCGGCGCAGGGGCTGCCGACGTTTCCGGTGGTGATCCGCGACGGACGCATCGTGCCGCCGCGACTCGAAGTGCCTTCCGGCGTGAAGATCAAGCTGACGATCCGCAACGAGGGCCCGGGTCCGTGCGAGTTCGAGAATCTCGATCTGCGGGTCGAGAAGGTGCTGGCGCCCGGCGCAAGCTCCTTCGTGGTGATCCATCCGCTGCGCCCCGGCACCTACCGCTTCTTCGACGAGTTCCATCCCGATACGTCGGAGATGCTGCTGATCGCGAAGTAGGGGAGTCGCAGCGTTGAACGCCCTGGTCGTCGTGTGGCGCGAGAGCCTCGAGGCGATGCTCGTGATCGGCGTGCTGTTGGGCTGGATCGCCCGCCAGCCCGAGCCGGGGCCGCTGCGCCGCAGCCTGTGGGCCGGAGTGCTCGCCGGCATCGCGCTGGCCGCGCTGCTCGGCGCGGCGACCTTCATGGTCCAGGACCACTTGCAGGGCCAGGCGCTCGAAGCCTTCCAGATCGGCATGATGCTGTTCGCCGCGGCGCTGATCGTGCAGATGGTGCTGTGGATGCGCCGTCACGGCGCAGCGATGCGCGCGGCGCTCGAGCGACGCGCGGGCCGCACGCCGGGCGCGCTGGGCATCGGGCTGGTGACCGCGCTGGCCGTCGCGCGCGAAGGCGCCGAGACGGTGGTGTTCCTGTACGGCATCGGTATCGAGTCGGCCGGAGCGGACCTTCTCGGCAAGATCATGGCGGCCGGTGCCGGCTTCGTGCTGGCCGTCATCACGGCCGGGTTCATCGCGCGCGGCGCGCGCCTGCTGAGCTATCGCACGCTGTTTCGCGCCAGCGAGGTGCTGTTGTTGCTGATCGCCGCCTCGCTGCTCGCCGCCGGCATCGATCGCGCGATCGGCATGGACTGGCTGTCGCCGATGCTCGATCCGGTCTGGGATACGTCGGCGCTGCTCGACGACAGCCGCGGTGCCGGGCGCATGCTGGCCGAGTTCCTCGGCTATCGTGCGCGCCCGTCGGCGACGTTGCTCGTCGCCTATGGCGTATTCTGGAGCGTGGTGGGGGTTGCGCTGCTGCGCGCCGGCCGCACGCCGCTGGCGGCCGGCCGTTCCTCGTGAGCTCCCGTATCGGCAGGGCGACATGAACACCATCGTGGCAGTCGAAGCGGCCGGCACCGCGCACCGGCCGTGGCTGGCGCGGCTGGGCAATGCGATGCAGCGGCACCGCCGCGTGGTGCTGGGCATCCAGTGGACGGTGGTGCTGGTCTACGCGTTGCTGGTGGTCGTGCCGGCGTTCCTGCCGCTGCCTGCCGCCGGCGCGAGCATCGTTTCCAACCTCACGCTGTTCGCCCAGTTCGCGTTCTGGGGCATCTGGTGGCCCTTCGTGATCCTCAGCATGTTCGTGGTCGGCCGCATGTGGTGCGGCGTGTTCTGTCCGGAAGGCGCGCTCACCGAGGCGGCCAGCCGGCACGGGCTGGGCAGGGCGATTCCGCGCTGGATCCGCTGGAGCGGATGGCCGTTCGTCGCGTTCGTCTGCACCACGGTCTACGGGCAGCTGATCAGCGTCTACGAGTATCCGAAGGCCGCGCTGCTGATCCTCGGCGGCTCCACCGTGGCGGCGGTCGGCATCGGCTTCGTGTACGGGCGCAACAGCCGTGTGTGGTGCCGCTACCTGTGCCCGGTCAACGGCGTGTTCGGCCTGCTGGCGAAGCTGGCCCCGTTGCACTTCGGCGTCGACCAGCAGGCCTGGCAGCGCTACCCGGGACGGCCGACGCGCATCGACTGCGCGCCGCTGATCGACGTGCGGCACATGACGAGCGCGTCGCACTGTCACGCCTGCGGGCGCTGCAGCGGCCATCGCGGCGCGGTCGCGCTCGAGGCGCGCTGGCCCAACCGGGAGATCCTCGCAGCAGGGCCGCGCCAGGCGTCCACGATGTCGGCTGTGCTGCTGGTGTTCGGCATGCTCGGCGTGGCGCCGGGTGCGTTCCAGTGGAGCGTCAGCCCGTGGTTCGTCGCGCTGCGCCAGCGCGCCGCCGAGTGGCTGGTCGAGCGCGAAGCCTTCGCGCTGTTGCGCACCGACGCGCCGTGGTGGCTGCTTACGCACTATCCGCAGGCCGGCGACGTGTTCAGCTGGCTCGACGGCATCGCGATCTGCGCGTACATCGGCGCGTACGCGCTGCTGGTGGGCGGTGCGGGCTGGCTTGCGCTGCGCGGCGCCGCGCGCATCGGCGGACGCGGCCGCTACGACTGGAAATCGCTGTCGCTGAGCCTGGTGCCGATCGCCGGAACCGGCTTGTTCCTCGGCCTGTCGATGATGACGTTGAACCATCTGCGCGCCGAGGGATGGACGCCGCCGGGCATCGGGCCGCTGCGCGCCGCGCTGGTGACCGGCGCGGCGTTGTGGTCGGCCTGGCTGGGCGCGCGCATCGTGGCGCGTTCGGAGGCCGCGCCGTACCGGCGCGCGAGCGCGCTGGCGCTGTACCTGGTGCCACTGGGGCTCGCCTGCGCGAACTGGTACCTGATCTTCGTCGCCTGGTAGGGCGGGTCGGGAAGCGGCCGGTGCGCGCCTGCGCGGTTTGCTAGACTGGAACGCGCACGCGCATGCCAGGAACGCGCACGTACGCCGCAGACCGGGGACGAAGGCCACCCATGTCCGATACCACCGTCCATTTCGATCGCGAGGTCGACGCCCGAGGGCTGAACTGCCCGTTGCCGATCCTGCGCGCCAAGAAGGCGCTGGCCGAGCTGCAAAGTGGCCAGGTGCTGCGCATCGTCGCCACCGATCCCGGCTCGCAGCGCGACTTCGAAGCGTTCGCGCGGCAGACCGGCAACGAGTTGCTGCGCGCCGATGCGCAGGCCGCCGAGTTCGTCTACTATCTGAGGCGGCGCTGACCCGAGGCGGCGCGGCCCGGCCGGCGCCGCCACGGTTCAGCCCAGGCGTGCGCGCTGCTCGCGCAGGCGTTCGAGCGTGGCGCCGAACGCGGCGAGACGGCCGCGCTCCTGCTCCACCACCGCTGCCGGCGCCCGCTCGACGAAACTCGCGTTGCCGAGCTTCGCCTGCGCCTTGCCGATCTCGCCCGCCACGCGCCCGATCTCCTTGTCGAGCCGCTCGCGTTCGGCGGCGACGTCGATGTCGATCTTCAGCATCAGCCGCGCGTCGCCGACGATCTGCACCGGAGCGATCGAGCCCGACGGCAGCTCGGCCACCACCTCGACCGTCGCGACGCGGGCCAGCGCGCGCAGGTACGGCGCGAACCCGGCCAGCCGCTGCGCGTCGCCGGCGGCCACCAAGGGCGGCCTGTGCGCGGGGGAAAGGCCCATTTCACCGCGCAGCGCGCGGCAGGCGTCGACCTGCGCCTTCAGCTCGGCGACCCAGCGTTCGGCGGCTTCGTCGAGGCGCGTGGCCTCGGCCTGCGGATAGGGCTGCGTCATGATCGAGTGGCGCCGCTGGCCGAGCGCTGCGGCCAGCGGCGCGCCGGCCAGCGTCTGCACACCGCGCTCGCCGTAGCGCATCGCCAGCGGCGCGACCTTCTGCCACAGCTCCTCGGTGATGAACGGGATGATCGGATGCGCCAGCCGCAACACCGCCTCGAGTACCCGCAGCAGCGTGCGGCGCGTGGCGCGCGCGCGCGCTGCGTCGTCTTCCTGCAGTTGCACCTTGGCCAGCTCGAGGTACCAGTCGCAGTACTCGTTCCAGACGAACTCGTAGATCGCGCGTGCGGCCAGGTCGAAGCGGTAGTCGGCGAAGTGCCTGGCGACGTCGGCCTCGGCGCGCTGCAGCTGCGAGACGATCCAGCGGTCGGGGACGGTGAAGCGGGGCTCGCCGCCCGGCGCGCCTGCGCTGCCCGCATCCATCGCCATGCCGCAATCCTGTCCCTCGCAGTTCATCAGCACGAAGCGCGTGGCGTTCCACAGCTTGTTGCAGAAG
>JAHDYE010000178.1 GCA_023383035.1 Burkholderiaceae bacterium
GCCGCGCTCGCGCTCGAGCGCCATCGAGTCGAGCACCTGCTCGGCCATCTCGCGGTCGGACAGACCGCCGCAGCGCTGGATCAGCCGGTCGGCCAGCGTGGACTTGCCGTGATCGATGTGCGCGATGATCGAGAAGTTGCGGACGTGCTGCATCGGGGAGCCGGAAGAGCGCGCGGGTCGCGCGCGAAACGAAAAGCGCGCCGCTGGCGCGCATCGGCGCGCCGCCGGCGCGCGGGAAGCGGCATTTTACCAGCCGGACAGCGGTCGACCGGCGCCGCGGACCGCCGGCGCACGCGACGCGCCGGCCGGCCGCGGCCGAAGCGGTCCGTCTTGCCCGCGCCGCGCCCGGCGCTCAGCGCTCCGGGCGCACCGGCACGTACTGCGCGCTGTCGCCGCGGCGCACCAGCAGCACCGCTGCCTTGGACGCATCGAGCTTGGCGACGAGCTCGGCGAACTGCTTCGCGCTGGTCACTTCCTCGTTGTTGATGCTCATCACGATGTCGCCCGCACGCAGGCCGGCGCGCGCCGCCGGACCTTCGGCGGCCTCGACCAGCACCCCGTTGCGCAGGCGCAGCTGCGCCTTGCGTTCGGCGCTGAGGTCGGACACCGCCAGCCCCAGCTCGTTGGCGGGCACCGGCGCCGCGCCGCCTGGCTGCGGCGACGGCGTGCGACTGCCTTGGCTCGCCGCGCGGTCGGGCTCCATTTCGGCCACCGTGATCGAGAGGCTCTTCTGTTCGCCGCGGCGCCAGACCTGCACCGGCACCCGCGAGCCCGGGGCGGTACCGCCCACCAGCCGCGGCAGGTCGCTCGAGCGCACGATCGGCTTGCCGTCGAAGCGCTGGATGATGTCGCCCACCTCCAGGCCGGCGCGCTCGGCCGGGCCGCCGCTCTCGACGCTGCGCACCAGCGCGCCTTCGGCCTTGGGCAGGCCGAGCGGACCGGCGATGTCGCGCGTGACCTCGGCGATGCCCACGCCGATGCGCCCGCGGATCACGCGCCCGGTGGTGCGCAGCTGATCGGCCACGCGCATCGCCTCGTCGATCGGGATCGCGAACGAGATGCCCATGAAGCCGCCGGTGCGGCTGTAGATCTGCGAGTTGATGCCGACCACCTCGCCGGCCATGTTCAGCAGGGGGCCGCCCGAGTTGCCCGGGTTGACCGCCACGTCGGTCTGGATGAACGGCAGGTAATCGCCGGTGTCGCGGCTCTTGGCCGACACGATGCCGGCCGTCACGGTGCTGTCGAGTCCGAACGGCGAGCCGATGGCCACCACCCACTCGCCGACGCGCAGCTTGCGCGAATCGCCGATCGTGAGCCTGGGCAGACCGGTGACATCGATCTTGACCAGCGCCACGTCGGTACGCCGGTCCGAGCCGATCAGCTTGCCGCGGAACTCTCGCTTGTCGTCCAGCGTCACGTAGATCTCGTCGGCACCGTCCACCACGTGGTGGTTGGTCATCACGTAGCCGTCGCTCGAGATGACGAAGCCCGAGCCGACGCCGCGCGGCACCTCGTCGCCGGGGCTGCGTCCGCGCGGATCCGGTCCGGGCGACGGGCGCGGCGGGAAGAAGCGCCGGAAGAACTCGTAGAACGGATCGTTCTCGTCGAGGCCCTCGGGCATCGGGAACTGCGGCAGCTGCCCGCGGGCGCTGCGCGCCCGCTCGGTGGTACGGATGTTCACCACCGCAGGCCCGGCTTTCTCGACCAGGTCGGTGAAATCGGGAAGCTGCCGGGCGGCCTGCGCGAGCGCCTGCGGCGGCGCCCCGGCCCCGGCCAGCAGACCGGCCGTCACGATCCAGGCAAGCAGGATTCTTTTCATCGACGTCTCATCCATGAGGGACCCGAGGTCTCAATGTACCCCAGCAACACAGATAAGGCGCCCCGCGTGGGATTCAAGCCGATCGGGACGCACCCGCCGGTTCGGGGCCGCGGCCGAGCCAGCGCAGCCAGCGCTGCAGACAGCGCCACCGTTGCGCGTCGCAGTCGTGCCGGGCGATCAGCACGTCGCGGCACCGGTGATCATCGCCGCGCAACCGCAGCCACACGAGTGACCCGGTCGCGCACCAGCGCTCGATCCGTACTGGCCGGACGGGCCCGGTGCGGCCGTGATCCGGCACCTGCCAGTGTGTGCATCCGGATGCGTCGACGACCAGACGACCCCATGACAAGCCGCGTGCACCCCGGCGCCAGGCCAGCCCGCATGCCGGCACGCCGGCCGCCAGCGCCAGCGCCGTGCCCCAGGGCCACGGCGCGAGCCAGGCCGCCAGCGCGAAGCCGCCGGCGGCAAGCGTCACCGTGACGACGCGCAGCGCCCGCAGCGCGGGCCCGGGGGAGGCCTGCAGGTCGAACGCGAACGACACGGCAAGCGCCCGGCGTTCAGACCCGGCGGAAGATCAGCGTGCCGTTGGTGCCGCCGAAGCCGAACGAATTCTTCATCGCCGCGCTGATCGGCAGGTCGCGGGCGGTGTTCGCGCAGTAGTCCAGATCGCACTCCGGATCCTGCGTGAAGATGTTGATCGTCGGCGGCGAGACCTGGTGATGCACCGCCAGCGCGGTGAACACCGATTCGATGCCGCCCGCGCCGCCCAGCAGGTGGCCGGTCATCGACTTGGTGGAGTTGACCACCACGCGGTGCGCGGCCGTTTCGCCGAGCGCCGCCTTGATCGCGTCGGTCTCGTTCTTGTCGCCCAGCGGGGTGGAGGTGCCGTGCGCGTTCAGGTAGTCGATGTGCTCGGCGGCCAGGCCGGCATCGCGCAGCGCCGCGAGCATGCAGCGGCGCGGCCCGTCCATGTCGGGCGCGGTGATGTGGTGCGCATCGGCGCTCATGCCGAAGCCGACGATCTCGGCGTAGATGCGCGCGCCGCGTCGCGCCGCGAGCTCGTACTCCTCGAGCATCATCACGCCGGCGCCCTCGCCCAGCACGAAGCCGTCGCGATCGCGGTCCCACGGGCGGCTCGCGGTGGGCGGGTCGTCGTTGCGCGTGGACAGCGCGCGCGCGGCGCAGAACCCGCCCAGCCCGAGCGGCGAGATGGTGGCTTCCGAGCCGCCCGCGAGCAGCGCGTCGGCGTCGCCGTAGGCGATCATGCGCGCCGCGTCGCCGATGCAGTGCAGGCCGGTGGTGCAGGCGCTGACGATCGCGTAGTTGGGGCCTTTCAGGCCGGCCATGATCGACATCTGCCCGGAGATCATGTTGATGATCGAGCCCGGCACGAAGAACGGCGACACGCGGCGCACGCCGCGCTGGACCAGTTCGGTGTGCGTGTCCTCGATCAGCGGCAGGCCGCCGATGCCCGAGCCGATCATGACGCCGATGCGCTCGGCGTTGGCCTCGGTGACCTCGATGCCGCTGTCGCGCAGCGCCTGCAGGCCGGCGGCGATGCCGTAGTGCACGAAGGTGTCGAAATGCCGCGCTTCCTTCGCCGGCATGTACTGCGCGACGTCGAAGCCGCGCACTTCGCCGGCGATGCGCGTGGGGAACGCCGAGGCGTCGAAGCGGGTGATGCTGGAGATGCCCGAGCGCCCGGCCACCAGGTTGGCCCAGGCGGTCGGTACGTCGTTGCCGACCGGGCTCACGATGCCCAGCCCGGTGATCACGACACGGCGCCGGCTCACGTGGATGCTCCTTGCCTGCGACAGGCGATTGCAGGGACGACGCGCGAACCGCTCGGCCGGCGCGCCCCGGGCTGTCAGGCCTTCGAGTGCGACTTCACGTAGTCGATGGCCTGCTGGACGGTGGTGATCTTCTCGGCTTCTTCGTCCGGGATCTCGGTCTCGAACTCGTCTTCGAGGGCCATGACGAGCTCCACGGTGTCGAGCGAGTCGGCGCCGAGATCGTCGACGAACGAGGACTCGTTCTTGATGTCGGCCTCGTTCACACCCAGCTGTTCGGCCACGATCTTCTTGACGCGCTGTTCGATGTTTTCCATTCAGGGCTCCTGTGTCCTCTGCTTCGACGCGCCCGCCGCCCCGTGCGAGACGGTGTGGCAGCGCGGCCGGATTGTATAGCAGATCGGCGCGCGCGACCGCTTCGGCCGCGCGGCCGAGCCGCATGGATGCGGGCGCGGCGGCGAGCGCGCGTCGATCTGCTGCGATCGATCGCTCATTCCATGTACATCCCGCCGTTTACGTGCAGCGTCACGCCGGTGACGTAGCCGGCCTGCGGCGAGGCGAGGAACGCCACCGCCGCGGCGACGTCCTCGGGTTGTCCGAAGCGGCCGGCCGGCACCTGCTGGATCAGCGCGGCGGTCTGCTGCTCGGTCAGCACGCGCGTCATGTCGGTCTCGATGAAGCCGGGCGCCACGCAGTTGACCGTGACGTTGCGGCTGGCCAGCTCGCGCGCGAGCGAGCGGCTCATGCCCGCCACGCCGGCCTTGGCCGCCGCGTAGTTGGCCTGCCCGGCATTGCCGCTCGCGCCCACCACCGACGTGATGTTCACGATGCGCCCGTAGCGCGCGCGCATCATCGCGCGCAATACCAGCCGCGACAGCCGGAACACGGCGCCGAGGTTGGTGTCGATCACCGCGTTCCACTCGTCGTCCTTCATCCGCATCGCGAGGTTGTCGCGCGTGATGCCGGCGTTGTTGACGAGGATCGCCACGCCGCCTTCCTTGTTCAGCGTCTCGACCAGCGCCTCGCAGCGTGCCGCGTCGGTCACGTCGAGCGCCTCGCCGCGGCCAGTCACGCCGGCCTCGGCGAACGCCGCGCCGATCGCCTCGGCGCCGCCGGCGCTGGTGGCGGTGCCGATCACGGTCGCGCCGCGGCGCCCGAGCTCGAGCGCGATCGCGCGCCCGATACCGCGCGACGCGCCGGTGACCAGGGCCAGTTGTCCCGAGAGGTTCATGGCTGCCTCCTCATGCGGCGTCCTGCAGCGCCGCGGCGAGCGACGCCGGGTCGTACACTGCGGACACTTTCAGGTCGCGATCGATGCGCGAGACCAGCCCCGCGAGCACCTTGCCGGGGCCGAGCTCGATCACGCGGGTGACGCCGAGCGACTTCAGCCGCCGCACCACCTCCACCCAGCGCACCGGACCGTAGGCCTGGCGCACCAGCGCGTCGCGGATGCGCGCCGGTTCGTGCTCGATCGCCACGTCGATGTTGTTCACCAGCGGCACCTGCGGTGCGTGCAGCGCGATGTCGGCCAGCGCCGTCGCCAGCCGCTCGCCGGCCGGGCGCAGCAGCGACGAGTGGAACGGCGCCGACACCGGCAGCGGCAACGCGCGCTTGGCGCCCAGCGCCCTGGCGCGTTCGCACGCCTTCTCCACCGCGGGCCGGTGGCCGGCGATCACGACCTGCGCCGGCGCGTTGTAGTTGGCGGGCTCGACCACGCTGCCCGGCACGGCGGCGGCGGCCTCGCGGCACGCCTGGCGCACCGCCTCGTCGTCCAGCCCGAGGATGGCCGCCATGCCGCCCTCGCCCACCGGCACCGCGTCCTGCATCGCCTGCGCGCGCAGCCGCACCAGGCGCAGCGCATCGGCCACATCGAGCGCGCCGGCCGCCGCCAGCGCGGTGTACTCGCCCAGGCTGTGGCCGGCCACGGCGGCCGGCGCCGGTCCACCCGCCTCACGCCAGGCCAGCCAGCAGGCGTAGCCGGCGGCCAGCATCGCCGGTTGCGTGTTGACCGTCAGCGAAAGCATGTCGGCCGGACCGGTGGCGATCAGCGTCGACAGCGGTTCGCCGAGCGCCGTGTCGGCCTGTTCGAGCAGCTCGCGCACCGCCGCCGAACCGGCGAAGCCGTCGAGCATGCCGACCGACTGCGAGCCTTGCCCGGGAAAGACGAAAGCCAGTGTCATCGTGTTCGGTCTCCTCTTTTTCCGCTTTCCCCGCGTCGCCCTGTACGCCGGATCGTCGGATCGCCGGGCGGCGGGCGGCGGGCGCGCGCACCGCCTCCGCGCTACATCCGCGCCAGCACCGCGCCCCACGTGAAGCCGCCGCCGACGCCTTCCATCAGCACGTGGTGGCCGGCACGGATGCGGCCGTCGCGCACCGCGACGTCGAGCGCCAGCGGAATCGACGCCGCGGACGTGTTCGCATGGCGATCGACCGTGACGATCACCTTCTCCAGCGGAATTCTCAGCTTGCGCGCGGTGGCCTGGATGATGCGCACGTTGGCCTGGTGCGGAATGAACCAGTCGACGTCGTCGGCCGCCAGGCCGGCTGCGTCGAGCGTCTCGCGCGCCACCGAATCGAGCACCGACACCGCCAGCTTGAACACCGCCTGCCCGTCCATCGTCAGGTACGGATGACCGAGCACGGTGCCGCCGCACACGTTGCCGGCGGTGCGCAGGATGGATTCGTGGCGGCCGTCGGCATGCAGCTTGCTCGCCAGCACCCCGGGGCGCTCGTCGGCGGCCAACACCACGGCTCCCGCGCCGTCGCCGAACAGCACGCAGGTGCCGCGGTCGTTCCAGTCGAGGATGCGCGAGAACACTTCGGCGCCGATCACCAGCGCGCGCCGCGCCAGGCCGGTGCGGATCATCGAATCGGCGATCGCCAGCGCGTAGGTGAAGCCGCTGCACACCGCCTGCACATCGAAGGCCGCGCCGCCGGGCGCATCGAGCGCCTTCTGGACCAGGCAGGCGGTGCTCGGGAAGACGTAATCCGGCGTGGACGTGGCGACCACGATCAGGTCGATGTCGGCGGCCTGCAGGCCGGCCGCCTCGAGCGCGCGGCGCGCGGCCTCGACGGCCAGTTGGCTGCACGCGACGCCGGGATCGGCGAGATGGCGCTGGCGGATGCCGGTACGCTCGACGATCCATTGGTCGGAGGACTCGATGCCGCGGGTGGCCAGCTCGCGCACGAGCTCGTCGTTGCCGACGGCACGCCGCGGCAGGTAACTGCCGGTACCGATGATGCGTGAATGGCGCGCGCTCATTGGGAGACTGCGGGGGAGACTGCGGTCGTGCCGTGGATGCGCGGCAGCGCCTGCTCGATGCGCTCGAGCAGGCGGTTGCGCGCGGCTTCGTAGGCGCGGCGCAGCGCCCACTCGAAAGCGTAGACGTCGGCCGAGCCGTGGCTCTTGATCACGATGCCGCGCAGGCCCACCAGGCTCGCGCCGTTGTAGCGCCGGTGATCGAGCCGCTTGCGAAAGCGCATCAGCACCGGGAACGACAGCAGCGCCATCAGCCGCGTGAACACATGGCGCTTGTATTCCTCGCGGATGAATCCGCCCAGCATGCGCGCCAGGCCCTCGGAAGTCTTCAGCGCGACGTTGCCGACGAAGCCGTCGCACACCACCACGTCGGTGGTGCCCTCGTAGATGTCGTTGCCCTCGACGTTGCCGTGGAAGTTCAGCGCGCTGGCGCGCAGCAGCTCGGCGGCCTGCTTGACCGTGTCGTTGCCCTTGATCACTTCCTCGCCGACGTTC
>JAHDYE010000179.1 GCA_023383035.1 Burkholderiaceae bacterium
GCCACTCGACCAGCTCGACCTCGGCGATGCCCTCGCCGATGTCGGGCACCTTGATGACGTGCACCGCCATCTCAGGCCTCCATCGTCCGCCGCATCGCCGCCCCGACCCGCTGCGGCCCCGGGAAGTACGCCCACTCCTGCGCATGCGGATACGGCGTATCCCAGCCGGTGACGCGCTCGATCGGCGCCTCGAGATGGAAGAAGCAGTGCTCCTGCACCAGCGAGACCAGCTCGGCGCCGAAGCCGCTGGAGCGCGTCGCCTCGTGCACCACCACGCAGCGGCCGGTCTTCTTCACCGACGCGACGATGGTGTCGAGGTCGAGCGGCCACAGGCTGCGCAGGTCGACGATCTCGGCGTCGATGCCGGTCTCGGCGGCGGCCGCCTCGGCCACGTACACCATCGTGCCGTAGGCGAGCACCGTGAGATCGGCGCCGCCGCGCCGTACCGCGGCCGACTCCAGCGGCACCGTGTAATAGCCCTCGGGCACTTCGCCCAGCGGATGCTTCGACCACGGCACCAGCGGCCGCTCGTGGTGGCCGTCGAACGGGCCGTTGTACAGCCGCTTGGGCTCGAGGAAGATCACCGGATCGTCGCACTCGATCGACGCGATCAACAGGCCCTTGGCATCGTACGGGTTCGACGGCATCACGGTGCGCAGCCCGCATACGTGCGTGAACAGCACCTCGGGGCTCTGGCTGTGGGTCTGTCCGCCGTAGATGCCGCCGCCGCAGGGCATGCGGATGGTGATCGGCGCGGTGAAGTCGCCCACCGAACGGTAGCGCAGCCGCGCCGCCTCCGACACGATCTGGTCGTAGGCCGGATAGACGTAGTCGGCGAACTGGATCTCGACCACCGGGCGCAGCCCGTAGGCCGCCATGCCGATCGCCGATCCGACGATGCCGCCCTCGGAGATCGGCGCGTCGAACACGCGCGTGCGCCCGTGCCTGGCCTGCAATCCCTCGGTGCATCGGAACACGCCGCCGAAGTAGCCGACGTCCTCGCCGTAGATGACCACGTTGGGGTCGCGTTCGAGCATCACGTCCATCGCCGAGCGCAGCGCCTGGATCATCGTCATGCGGGCGGCGGGACCCGCGGCGGGAACGGCTACCGCGCTCATGATCCGGTCTCCCGCATCGCCTCCAGTTGCTCGCGCTGGCGGCGCAGGTGCGCCGGCATCTCCTTGTAGACGTCCTCGAACATGCTCGCGGGCGAGGGCACGCGGCCGTCGGCGAGCGTGCCGCAGCGTTCGGCCTCCTTCTGCGCGGCGATCACTTCGGCCTCAAGCTCCTTCCTGGTTTCCTCGCCCTGTCGCGTCGACCACTCGCCGATCGCGATCAGGTGCCGTTCGAGCCGCTCGATCGGGTCGCCCAGCGGAAAGCGCGCCCAGTCGTCGGCGGGCCGGTACTTCGACGGGTCGTCGGAGGTCGAGTGCGCGCCGGCCCGGTAGGTGATCCACTCGATCAGCGTCGGCCCGAGGTTGTGGCGCGCGCGCTCGGCGGCCCATTGCGAGGCCGCGTACACCGCGAGGAAATCGTTGCCGTCCACGCGCATCGACGCGATGCCGGCGCCCACGCCGCGCGCGGCGAAGGTGGCGCGCTCGCCGCCGGCGATCGCCTGGAACGTCGAGATCGCCCACTGGTTGTTGACGATGTTCAGGATCACCGGCGCGCGATAGACATGGGCGAAGGTGATCGCGTTGTGGAAGTCGGGCTCGGCGGTGGAGCCGTCGCCGATCCAGCCCGATGCGATCTTCGTGTCGCCCTTGATCGCCGAGGCCATTGCCCAGCCCACCGCCTGGATGAACTGCGTGGCGAGGTTGCCCGAGATCGAGAAGAAGCCGTCCTTGCGCCGCGAGTACATCACCGGCAGCTGCCGGCCCTTGAGCGGATCGCACTCGTTGGACAGCAGCTGGCAGATCAGCTCCACCAGCGGCACGTCGCGCGCGATCAGCAGCCCCTGCTGGCGGTAGGAAGGAAAGCACATGTCGCCGTCGCGCAAGGCCATCGAATGCGCCACCGCGATCGCCTCCTCGCCCAGACACTGCATGTAGAACGAGATCTTCTTCTGGCGCTGCGCGATCAGCATGCGCGCATCGAAGATGCGTGTCTTGAGCATCGCGCGCAGCCCCGCGCGCAGCCGCTCGGCCTCGATCTGCGGCGCCCAGGGGCCGACTGCGCGGTCCTGGTCGTCGAGCACCCGCACCAGCGAGACGGCGAGATCGGCGGTATCGGCGGCCCGCACCTGGATCGGCGGGCGCCACGCCACCCCGGCGCGCGCCAGCCGCAGGTAGCCGAAATCGGTGGAATGGCCGGGCCGCCCGGTGGGCTCCGGCACGTGCAGGCGCAAAGGCTTCGTACGGTTGGGCATCCCGCGTCGCTCCTCCCACGATCGTGTCGCAGGCAAGTTCGATCTGCAATGGCCGGCGCGCGGCGGGTAGCCGGCGCCGGCCGGACGGTGGCCGCGCCGGTCGGGCCGAAGCGCAACCCTGCAGGCAGCCGGTGCAAGCATACCGCGTGATGCCTGCCCCGACGCGCATGACCATCCCCAGCCCGGGCTAGGCTTCGCCCCACGGCCGATGCGCAAGGCGCCTACAGCCAGCGCTTGCGCCTGCGATACGACTTCAGGTTGCGGAAGCTGCGCTCGGCGTCGCCCTGGCCCAGATAGAACTCGCGCACGTCCTCGTTGTCGCGCAGCTCGTCGCTGGTGCCTTCGAGCACCACCTTGCCGTTCTCCATGATGTAGCCCGAGCGGGCGACCTTCAGCGCCATGCGCGAGTTCTGCTCGACCAGCAGGATCGAGATGCCCTGCTCGCGGTTGATGCGCGCGATGATCTCGAACACCTCGTCGACCAGCAGCGGCGACAGGCCCATCGACGGCTCGTCGAGCAGGATCAGCTTCGGGCGCGCCATCAGCGCCCGGCCGATCGCCAGCATCTGCTGCTCGCCGCCCGACAGGTAGCCGGCCAGGCCGCGCCGCTCCTTCAGGCGCGGGAAGTACCCGTACACCATGTCGTACTCGTCGGCGCCGGGATCGCGCGGGCGGCTGTAGCCGCCCATGCGCAGGTTCTCCGTGACCGTCATGTCCTCGATGATGCGCCGGCCCTCCATCACCTGGAACACGCCGCGCGCGACGATCCGGTCGGGCGGCAGCGACGTGATCGCGTCGCCGTCGAGCCGGATGGCGCCGCGCGTGACCGCGCCGTCCTCGGTGGCCAGCAGCCCCGAGACCGCCTTCAGCGTCGTGCTCTTGCCGGCGCCGTTGGCACCGAGCAGCGCCACGATGCTGCCGCGCGGCACCGTCAGGCTCACGCCCTGCAGCACCAGCACGACGTCGTTGTAGACGACCTCGATGTTCTCGACCTCCAGGCACGGCGGGGCCGCGGCCCCGGCTGCGGTGCCCGCCGCGGTGCCCGCCGCGCTGCCCGCCGCCGTGCCCGTCCCGGCCGCCGCCGTATCGGCCCCGTTGCTCATCCGCGCGACGCTCCGTTCAACGACCCAGCCATTCCTTGTCGCGCCCGACCTTGATCACCTCGATGGGCCGCCAGCCCGGCTTGCCGCCCTTCATCACGCCCTGCAGCAGCGGCACCTCGTCGACGCTGCGGTGGTCGGTCGCGGTCCAGGTGGCCGGCGCGCAGACGCCTTCGAGCCCGCGCGGCACCCAGTTCGCCTTCTGGTACATGGCTTTCTGCACGTTCGGTCCGGTGACGCCGCCGTTCTTGTCGGCCCACTCGAGCGCTTCCTTCAGGTACATCATCGTGCACGCCGCCGCCATGTAGAAGGTGGATTTCGGCGTCTCGCCGCCCATCGCGCGGATCAGCTTCATGCCCGGCACGTCGCTGCCCCAGGGCGCCACGTGCACCGGCGCGATCACGCCGTCGGCCGCGTCGCCGATCGCTTCCATCACCGGCTCGGAGTAGGCGTAGATGTTGGTGAAGTACTGCGTCTTCACGCCCACCGTCGCGCACGATTTCAGCAGCGCGATGGTGCCGTTGGCGGCATTGGCCAGGTAGGTGTACTGCGCGCCGCTCTCCTTCAGCGACAGGCACTGCGCCTTGAAGTCGGCCGGCGCCATGCCGTACTGGATCGGTGGCAGCACTTCGAGCCCGACCTGCGCCGCGTAGGCCATGCACGCTTCCTTGGCCGAATTCGGATACGGGTGGTTGTCGCCCATGTAGACGAACTTGCCCTTGCCGGGCTGGCCCTTCTTCTTCCAGTCCTCGGCCGCGTAGCGCGCCTGCGCGCGGCAGCCGTCGGAGTAGGTGGGCCCATGGAAGAAGTTGAACGGCGTGCCGCGCTCGACGCGCTTGCTGGCGCCGGTGGGATCGGTCACGTTGGCCGAGAAGCTGTGCGAGAAGTACACCACCTTGTCGCCGTTCACCGTCGGGCTCAGCGCCTCGGTGTCGGCCGTGCCGTAGCCGTAGATGACCTCCAGCCGAGGCGACTCGGACATCCAGCGCTTGTAAGTGCTGATCGCCACCGGCGCCTTGTACGAGTAGTCGAACGACTTCATCTCCAGCTTCTTGCCGTTGATGCCGCCGTTGGCGTTGATCCATTTCACCGCGTCGCTCTTGGCCGCGGCGAAATCCTTGCCGTTGGCCGAAGTCGGGCCGGTGAGATCGTCGAGCGAGCCGATGACGATCTGCGCGCCCGCTGCCGACAGCAGGCCGAAGCCGAGCAGGCCGCCCAGCGTCGCGTTGCGGATGAACCGTTTCATGATGTCTCCTCTCTTGCGGGGGGTCGTTCTCAGTACGAGAACGGGTACAGCTTCCAGTAGGCCTTGATCTGGCGCCACCGGTGGGCGAGCCCGTCGGGCTCGAAGATCAGGAAAAGGATGATGACCGTTCCGATCGCGATCTCCTTCATGTAGATCAGCCCCGCGCTTGCCGCGGTGGAGCGGCCGGCCAGCTGCTGCAGCGCGTGGAACAGGGTTTCGATGGTCTCGGGCATCAGCACCATGAACACGGTGCCCAGCAGCGAGCCCATCACCGAGCCGAGGCCGCCGATGATGATCATGCCCAGCATCTGCACCGACAGCAGGATGTTGATGCTCTCGGTGGAGACGAAGCCCACGTAGTGCCCCATCAGCGCGCCGGCCACGCCGGCATAGAACGACGCGAGCGCGAAGGACAGTACCCGGTAGCGGGTGAGCTGCACGCCCATGATCTCGGCGGCCAGGTAGTGGTCGCGCACCGCCACCATCGCACGCCCGTCGCGGGTGCGCATCAGGTTCGATGCGTACAGGTACATCACCACGACGAAGACCAGCACCACGTAGAAGTAGCGCGCGTCGGTGTTCATCGCGAAGCCGGCGATCGACACCGGATTGGCGCTCGCGCCGGCCGCGCCGCCGGTGAACCAGGTGGCGCGGCTGAAGAAATCCTCCAGGATGTACTGCGCGGCCAGCGTGGCGATCGCGAGATACAGCCCCTTGATGCGCGCGGCCGGCGCACCGAAGACCAGCCCGACCAGCGCGGTGGCCAGGCCCGCCAGCGGGATCGCCAGCAGCACCGGCACGCCGTGGCGGTTGTTCAGGTACGCCGAGCAGAACGCGCCGAAGCCGAAGAAGGCCGCGTGCCCGAGCGAGATCTGGCCGGTGAAGCCGGTGACCAGGTTCAGTCCCAGCGCGGCAATGCCCAGGTAGCCGATCTGGATCAGCAGGCTCAGTCCGTAGCTCTTCAGGTACAGCGGCGCGCAGGCCAGCACCGCCAGGCCGGCCAGCAGGCACGCCAGCGAGCGGCCGCTCGGGAACAGCGTCATCTCCTGCCGGTAGTCGGTGCGGAAGTCGCCGCAGCGACGGGGCGAGGCGGCGCTCATCGCTCAGATCCGCTCGATGTCGCGGGTGCCGAACAGCCCGTACGGCTTGAACATCAGCACCAGCACCAGGATGTAGAAGGGCACGATCACGTACAGGTTGCCCCAGTGCAGGTACTCGCCGTCGACGAACTGCGCGAGGTTCTCGAGCAGGCCGATCACGATGCCGCCGATCACCGCGCCGATGATCGAGTCGAGCCCGCCCAGGATCACCGCCGGGAACACCTTGATGCCGATGATGGTCAGCCCTGGCGACACCCCGCTGACGATGCCGATCACGACGCCGGCGACCCCCGACACCAGCGCCGAGATCGCCCACGACACCAGGAAGATGCGCTTGATCGACACGCCGAGCGACTGCGCGACCTGCTGGTTGAAGGCGGTGGCACGCATCGCCAGCCCGAGCCGCGAGTACTTGAAGAACAGCGCGAACGCCGCCATGCCGAGCACCGCCACCACGGTGCTCCACAGGTAGATGGTCTCGATGTTCAGGCCGGCGATGCGCGTGGTGGCGCTGGCCATCAGCGGCGGATAGCTCTTGGGCTCGGCGCCGAAGATCCACAGCGTCAGGCCGCGCAGCACCACCGACATGCCGATCGTGACCATGATGACCGAGATGATCGGCTCGCCGATCAGCGGACGGATCACCGCGTACTGGATGATGATTCCCATCAGCGTGAGCGCCGCCATGGTGATCAGGAAGCCGAGCCAGAACGGCAGCCCGAGATCGGCCAGCGTCCACCAGCAGATCCACGCACCGACCAGCAGGAACTCGCCCTGCGCGAAGTTCACCGCCCGCGAGGCCTTGTAGATCAGCACGAAGCACATCGCCACCATGCCGTACAGGGTGCCGATGATCAGGCCGTTGATGGTGAACTGCAGCAGCAGGTCGGTCTTCATGCCTCGTCTCCGGAGACGCCGGCGGCAGCCGGCTCGTGCAGCTTCAGGCGGGTGCGGATGCGGCTCTTGCGGCCGTCCTGCAGCGTGATCGTGGTGTCGACGTCGACCACCGGACGGCCCTCGTACAGCGCGTCGATCAGGAAGCCGTAGCGCTCGTTGATCGTGCCGCGGCGCACCTTGCGGGTGCGCGTGAGCTCGCCGTCGTCGGGGTCGAGCTCCTTGTAGAGCAGGAAGAAGCGCCGGATGCGCTGCGCGGCCGGCAGCTGGGCGTTGATGCGCCCGACCTCGCGGCGCAACAGCTCGCCCGTTTCCTCGCGCGCCGACAGGTCGGAGTAGGTGGTGAACGCCAGCCGGTTCTTCTCGGCCCACTTCGAGACGATCGAGTAGCGGATGCACACCAGCGCGGTGACGAACTCGCGGCCGTGGCCGAGCGCCACGCATTCGCCGATGTGCGGCGAGAACTTCAGCTTGTTCTCGATGAACTGCGGCGAGAAGCTGTCGCCGTTGGCCAGCCGGGCGAGGTCGCGCACCCGGTCGACCACGATCAGCTCGCCGTCCTCGCGCAGGATGCCGGCGTCGCCGGTGTGCATCCAGCCGTCGCGCAGGTCGGCGCGGGTGGCCTCC
>JAHDYE010000180.1 GCA_023383035.1 Burkholderiaceae bacterium
AAGATCCAGGCCACCCGCGGCATGACGGTCGACACGCAGGAATACCACCCCGAGCCGCGCGTGGCCGCGATCGTGGGCGCGCACGACAAGCCGCAGTTCATCGTCAACGTCAAGGAGACCGGCAAGGTCCTGCTGGTCGACTACACCGACCTGAAGAACCTCAAGGTCACCGAGATCGGCGCCGCCCGGTTCCTGCACGACGGCGGCTGGGACGCCAGCAAGCGCTATTTCATGGTGGCGGCCAACGAGTCGAACAAGGTCGCGGTGATCGACGCCAAGGAAGACAGGCTGGCCGCGCTGGTCGACGTGGGCCGCATCCCGCATCCGGGCCGCGGCGCCAACTTCCGCGATCCGAAGCACGGGCCGGTATGGGCCACCGGCCACCTCGGCGACGAAACCATCGCGCTGATCGGCTCCGATCCGAAAGGCCACCCGAAGAACGCGTGGAAAGTGGTGCGCTCGCTCAAGGCGCAGGGCGGCGGCAACCTGTTCATCAAGACGCACCCGAAGTCGGCCAACCTGTGGGTGGACACGCCGCTGAACCCCGACGCGAAGATCGCCCAGTCGATCGCGGTGTTCGATATCCGCAACCTCGACAAGCCGTTCGAGGTACTGCCGATCGCCGAGTGGGCAAAGGTCGGCGAGGGTGCCAAGCGCATCACGCAACCCGAGTACAACAAGGCCGGCGACGAAGTGTGGTTCTCGGTGTGGAGCGCCAAGAACCAGGAATCGGCGATCGTGGTCGTGGACGACAAGACGCGCAAGCTGAAGGCCGTGATCAAAGACCCTCGTCTCGTCACGCCCACGGGCAAGTTCAACGTCTACAATACGCAGCACGACGTCTATTGATCGGAGGATAGTCACGATGACGAAGTTCCTGATGGCCAGAATCGCGTTTGCCGCCGCCGCGGCAGGTGTGGCTGCACCCGCCCTGGCCAGTGCAGACCTGGCCAAGAAATACAACTGCATCGCCTGTCACTCGGTCGACAAGAAGATGGTCGGCCCCGCGTACAAGGACGTCGCCGCGAAATACAAGGGCGATGCATCGGCTGCAGCCAAGCTCGTCGAGAAGGTGAAGAAAGGCGGATCCGGCGTCTGGGGTCCGGTGCCGATGCCGCCGAACGCCGCGGTGCCCGATGCCGACGTCAAGACGCTGGTCGACTGGGTGCTCGCCGGCTCGAAGTAAGTAGCCGGGCCGCGAGGCCGGCAGCCAGAGGCGGCTCTACGAGCCGCCTTTTCTTTTCTGCCGCTCTTTTTCTGCCGCTCTTTTTCCGCCGCTCTTTTTCCGCCGCCGGGGATTGCCGTGCCGCACCGGGAGTGCGCGAACGGCGGCAGGCCGGCGCGATCCGCGCCGGCAGCTGCGGTCCGTCAGGCGAGGAACCCGCGCAACCGCTCGGGGTCGAGAATGGTGATCTCGGCGCCGCGTACGCTGATCAGGCCCTCGTTGCTGAGTTCACCCAGGATGCGCGAGAAATGCTCCGGAGTGAGGTTCAGTCGCGACGCGATGACCCCCTTGCTGGTGTCGAGCACGATGCGCACCGGCTGCGAGCTCGCGTCGGTGCGCCGGTCGAGATCGCGCAGCAGGTAGCCGATCACGCGCTGCATGCCCGAGCGCAGCGAGTACGCCTCGACGTCGTGCACCAGCCCCACCAGGCGCCGGCTCAGGCCCGCGATCATGCGACGCGCCAGGCGCGGATCGCGCGCCAGCTCGCTGTCGATCGAGGCCTTGGAGATGTGCAGCAGCAGTGAATCGGCGAGGCACTCGGCGTTCACCGGATAGGGCCGGTCGAGGAACATCGCCGCCTCGCCGAACGATTGTCCGGGACCGAGGATCTCGATCACCTTCTCGGTACCCTGCGGCGACAGGAAGCCGAGCTTCACCTGGCCGTACATCACCGCGTGGAACCCGACGCAGGGGTCGCCGCGCTGGAACAGCGTGCGCCCTTTCGGCACGCGCAGCTCGGTGGTTCCCGCGGCGATCCGGTCGAGTTCGTCGCTGCCCAGCTCGTGGAACAGGGCGAGGTTCGACAGGAACGTCCGGGTCATGACTTTCGGAGCGCGCACGGAAACCAAGCCCTCTTTGTTGTCGGTGGGTCGGCTACGAGACATTGTGGATCCGCTTTCGATCGCCGCGGGCGACAGAGTGCACGGGTTGCGACGACGCCGCAAGCCGTTCGGCGATCGGGACGGGCTTTGCCGCCGCCGCGGCGGCGGGTGCGGCAAGGGTGGCGGCGGCTGTCGCGACAGGCGTCGCCGCCGGGGCAGGAGCCCCGGCCGCAGCGGCGAGCACCGCGGGCGAGGCGGCCAGGCGCCGTAGCGCCCACGCGACATGCTCGCGCACCAGCGACGACGGATCGGCTGCACGGGCCTGCAGCGCCGCCACGGCGCGCTCGCCGCCGGCCGAATTGCCCAGCGCCACGGCCAGGTTGCGCAGCCAGCGCTCGTGGCCGATGCGGCGAACCGGCGAGCCGGCCAGCCGCGCCTCGAACTGCGCCGCGTTCCAGCCGAACAGCTCGACGAGGGTGGCGGTATCCAGCCCCGCCCGCGGCGCGAACTCGCCGCTCGCCGGCGGTCGCGCGAAGCGGTTCCACGGGCAGGCGAGCTGGCAGTCGTCGCAGCCGTAGATGCGATTGCCGATCGCGGGCCGCAGCGCTTCGGGGATCGGCCCCTTCGCTTCGATCGTCAGGTACGAGATGCAGCGGCGCGCGTCGAGCCGGTACGGCGCGACGATCGCGCCGGTGGGGCAGGCATCGATACAGCGCGCGCATCGGCCGCAATGGTCGGCGTCGACGCCGGAGGGCGGCAGCGGCAAGTCGGTGTACAGCGTGCCGAGAAAGAAGAACGATCCGCGCCGGGCATCGATCAGCAGCGTGTGCTTGCCGCGCCAGCCCAGTCCGGCGCGACGCGCCAGCTCGACCTCCATGACCGGGGCCGAATCGCAGTACACCCGGTAGCCGAACGCGCCGACCTGCGCCGCGATGCGTTCGGCCAGCCGTTGCAGCCGGGCGCGCACCACCTTGTGGTAGTCGCGACCCAGCGCATAGCGCGACACGTAGGCGCGCCCGGCATCGTGCAGCGTCGCCCAGGCCGCCTCGATCCACTGCGGATCGTCGGGCGCGTAGTCGATCGCGACCATGATCGCCGACACCGTGCCCGGCAGCAGTTCGGCCGGCCGCGCGCGTTTGGCGCCGTGCCGCGCCATATAATCCATGTCGCCGTGGTATCCGGCCTGCAGCCAGGCCTGCAGCCCGGGCTCGGCATCGGAGAGGTCGACGTCGGCGACACCCAGCGAACCGAATCCGAGCTCGCGGGCCCATGCCCGCCACTGTTCGATGCGAAGATCCACCCCCGGATTCTAGATCTTGTCCGACCCCGCAACGACCGCGCCCGGTGCAGCGGCCCCGCTGCCCGAGCCGCTGGTGTACGCGCTGCCGGACCTGGGCGCCACGCAGGCGCTGGCACGACGCCTGGCCGGGCGGCTCGAGCCCGGCCTGCTGCTGTTCCTGTCGGGCGATCTCGGCGCCGGCAAGACGACGTTCGTGCGCGCGCTGTTGCGCGCACTCGGTTTCGAAGGACGTGTCAAGAGCCCGAGCTTTCCGTTGCTCGAATCTTACGAATTGTCGAGGTTTCGGCTGTACCATTTTGATTTCTATCGACTGTCGTCCGACAAAGCCTGGCTCGATGCTGGTTTCGACGAATTCATCGGCGGACGGGGCGTGGCGGTCATCGAATGGCCGGAGCGCGCCGCCGGCCTGCCCCGACCCGACCTGCGCCTGCGGCTCGACTTCGACCCCGCGCACGGCGAACAGGCACGCGTGGCGCGGCTCGAAGCCGCGTCGGTCCGGGGCGCGGCGTGCCTGAACGCGCTGCGAACGGCCGGCGACGCCTGCTGAGTGCCGGCTTTCGCGCGCTGGGCCTGCGCGCCGGCCTGGCAGCCCCGTTGCTCGCGCTCGATCTGCCGCTGGCGCACGCCGCCTCGATCGTCGCCGTGCGGGTGTGGCCGGCGCGCGACTACACGCGCGTGACGCTCGAGCTCGACCAGCCGCTGAAGTCCACGCAGATGCAGCTGTCCGATCCGCCGCGGCTGGTGGTCGACCTGGAGGGTCTGGAGATCGATCTGGCGCTGCGCGAGCTGGTCGCCCGCATCCGTCCCGAAGATCCGCACATCCGGCAGGTACGCATCGGCCAGCACCGGCCGAAGGTGGCGCGCCTGGTGTTCGATCTGAAGGGCGCGGTCGCCCCGCAACTGTTCACGCTGGATCCGGTGGGCCAGTACCGTCATCGGCTGGTGCTCGACCTGCACCCGGCGGTGCCGCTCGATCCGCTGAAGACGCTGCTCGACGAAGCGCGCGCGCGGGCCGCGCAGCCGCCCGCCGCACCGGCCGAAGACCCGATCGCGGCGCTGCTGCGCGACGGGCTGCCGGGCAGCGGCGAGCGCGCCGCGCAACCCGATGGCGTCGCGGTGGATGCCGCGGCGACGGCGCCCCATGCCGCGATCCGCCCCAGGCGGCGCGCGCCGCCGGCCGCTGCGGTCACGCGCATGATCACGGTGGCGATCGATGCCGGCCACGGCGGCGAGGATCCGGGCGCCGTGGGCCGCCGCGGCACGTTCGAGAAGGACGTGGTGCTGCGCATCGCGCAGCTGCTGCGCGAGCGCATCGACGCCGAGCCCACCATGCGTCCGTACATGATCCGCGACGGCGACTTCTTCGTGCCGCTGGCCACGCGGGTGGCCAAGGCGCGCCGCGTGCAGGCCGACGTGCTCGTCTCGATCCATGCCGACGCGTTCGTGCGGCCGCAGGCGCGCGGCGCGTCGGTCTACGTGCTGTCCGAGCGCGGTGCGACCAGTTCGGCGGCGAGCTGGCTGGCGCGCAGGGAGAACGCGTCGGATCGCATCGGCGGCGTGAGCTTCGGCAGCCGCAACCGCGAGGTGAAGCAGGTGCTGTTCGACCTGTCGACCACGGCGCAGATCCAGGATTCGAGCCGGCTCGGCCAGATGGTGCTCGCCGAGCTCGGCGGCATCGGCACGCTGCACAAGCCGCGCATCGAGCAGGCCGGGTTCGCGGTGCTCAAGGCGCCCGACATTCCGTCGATCCTGGTCGAGACCGCGTTCATCAGCAATCCGCACGAGGAACGCCGCCTGGCCGATACGCGCTACCAGGCGCGCGTGGCCGATGCGATCTTCCGCGGCCTGCGCACCTGGCTGCTGCGGCATCCGCCGCCGCCGAAGGCGCGCGCGACCTGATCGCGCGCACCGACTGCCCGCCGACTACCAGTCGGGCCGCACGCCGTCCTCGGGTTGCTCGAGCCGGTAACCCACGCCGCGCAGCGTGCTGATGCGCGTGCCGGTACCCGAGAGCTTGGTGCGCAGGCGCGATACGTAGACCTCGATGGCGTTGGGCGCGAGCTGCTCGCCGAAGCCGGTGATCGCGCGCAGCAGGCGCTCCTTGGTCACCGCGGTGCCGGCATGCTGCACCAGGAACTCGAGGATCGACCATTCGCGCGGCGTGAGCTCGACCGGCATCGAGCCGTGCCGCACTTCACGCTTGCGCGTGTCGACCACCAGCTCGCCGCAGGTGATGATGTCGGCGCGCTGGATGCCGCCGTTGCCGCGCACCAGGCCGCGGCAGCGCGCCACCAGCTCGCGCGGATCGAACGGCGCGTCGAGGTGGTCGTCGGCGCCGGCGTCGATCGCGCCGATGCGCGCGTCGACCGCATCGGCGTCGGTGACGATCAGTACCGGCAGGCGCACGCGCTGCTGGCGCAGGCTGCGCAGCCATTCGAGACCCGCCTCCGCATCGCGCCGCAGGTCGAGCACGACGCCGTCGAAGTGCGTGCCGCGCAGCACCGCGTCGGCCTCCTCGGGCCGATCGACGATGTCGATCGCATGACCCGCCTCGCGCAGCGGAGAGAGAATCGCGGAGGACGCCGATTCATCGTCGCAGACGATCAGGATCTTCATGGTTGGCGGCCGGCCGTCTCCGGTCGGCATGGGTTCGCGGCACCGATCGCCGATCGATCGCCGGCAACGGCACCCGGGCACGTCGCGATCGGCACATTCTAGGCTCGCGTCAGCTTCGATGGAACGCCCACCCTGCTGCGCGCGCTGGCTTGGTTTCTACACCCGTCGCGCGAATCGTGAATCGACGCGGGCGATGAATCTTTCAGGAGCTGCCGGCCACGCCGCGCTGGCGCGCGCGACGGCTGCGCAACCAGTGCCGCAGCACTTCGAAGACCGCCGGCAGTCCCGGGATCACGATCATCGCCAGCGTCACCCACTCGAAGTGGGCCTTGACCCAGTCGGTGTTGCCGAACAGGTAGCCGATGCCCGACAGGCTGCTCACCCACAGCACGGCGCCGACCACGTTGTACAGCGCGAACTTCGCGTAGCTCATCTGCGCCACGCCCGCCACGAACGGCGCGAAGGTGCGCACGAACGGCAGGAAGCGCGCGATGATGATGGTGATGCCTCCGTGGCGCTCGTAGAACGCGTGGGTGCGGTCGAACGCCGCCTTGTTGAAGAAGCGCGATTGCTCCCAGCCGAACACCTTCGGGCCGAAGTAGCTGCCCACCGAGTAGTTGACCGCATCGCCGAGCACCGCCGCGGCGATCAGCAGCACGATCAGCAGCGGCAGGTCCATGCCGCCGACCCCGGCGATCGCTCCTGCGACGAACAGCAGCGAATCGCCCGGCAGGAACGGCATGACCACCAGGCCGGTCTCGACGAAGATGATCGCGAACAGGATGCCGTAGACCCAGGGCCCGAACTGCTCGACCACCGCGGCGAGATGCCTGTCGAGATGCAGGAAGATGTCGAGCAGCTGCGCGAAGTCCATGGCCGCGGATGTTACACGGCGCTGCCTATAATCCGCGCATGTCCGTCCGTCCCGCACCGACGCGTCCGATCGCGCTGCTTCCCGATCGCCTGGTCAGCCAGATCGCCGCCGGCGAGGTGGTCGAGCGGCCGGCCTCGGTGGTGCGCGAGCTGCTCGACAACGCGATCGATGCCGGCGCGGGCCGGATCGCGCTGCGCATCGAGGACGGCGGCATGCGCCGCATCGTGGTGAGCGACGACGGCCACGGCATCGCGCCGGCCGAGCTGGCGCTGGCGTTGACGCGGCACGCCACCAGCAAGATCGCCACGCTGGCCGAGCTCGAGCGCGTGGGCACGCTCGGCTTTCGCGGCGAGGCGCTGGCTTCGATCGCGTCGGTGGCGCGGGTGCGCATCACCAGCCGCACGGCCGGGGCGGAAGCGGCCTCGTGCATCGACAGCGCCGGCGGCGAGATCACGCCCGCGGCCGGCCCGGTAGGCACCACCGTCGAGGTG
>JAHDYE010000181.1:0-1399 GCA_023383035.1 Burkholderiaceae bacterium
CTGTCGGTGATGATCCAGGTCGGCTACTTCAAGTACACGAAGCGGCGCTACGGCGAAGGCCGGCGCATCTTCAGGATGGCGCCGCTGCACCATCACTACGAGGTGGGCGGGGTCAAGGAAAGCCAGGTCGTCGTGCGCTTCTGGATCGTCACGATGATGCTGGTGCTGTTCGGCCTGTCGACGCTGAAGCTGCGCTGATGAGCGACGCCTTCGACACGCCTCAGCTGCACCTGTTCGACCTGAAGGGCCGGTGCGTGCTGGTGCTCGGCCTGGGTGACTCGGGCATGGCGATGGCGCGCTGGGCCGCGCGCCAGGGTGCGCGCGTGCGCGTGGCCGATACGCGCAGCGCCGACGGCGCCGACCTGCCGCAGCTCGAAGCGCTGCGTGCCGCCGTCGGCGAGGTCGGCTATGCGGCCGGCGAGCCGTGGAGCGAGCGCTGGCTCGACGACGTCGACCTGATCGCATGGAGCCCCGGCCTGTCGATCGAGCGGGGCGAGCCGGCGCGCTTTCATGCGCTGGCGCGCGAGCGCGGCATCGCGGTGGCCGGCGAGCTCGAGCTGTTCGCGCAGGCGCTGGCCGACCTGCGCGAGAGCGGCTACCGCCCGAAAGTGATCGCGGTGACCGGCACCAACGGCAAGACGACCACCGCGGCGCTGGCCGCGCACCTGTGCCGCGGCGCGGGGCTGCAGGCGGTCGCCGCCGGCAACATCCGCCCGCCGCTGCTCGATGCGCTGCGCACGGCGCTCGACGAAGGCGCGCTGCCGCAGGTGTGGGTGCTCGAGCTGTCCAGCTTCCAGCTGGCGCTGTCGCAAAGCTTCGCGCCCGATGCCGCGGCGATCCTCAACGTCAGCGAGGATCACCTGGACTGGCATGCGAGCATGAACAGCTACGTCGCCGCCAAGCAGCGCATCTTCGCGGCCGGCACGGTGGCGGTGTTCGACCGCAGCGATGCCGCCACCGCGCCGCGCACGGCGCGGCAGGCGGGCGCTCGCGGCGCAGCCGGCGGCGGCGCACCCGCGCCGATCGCGTTCGGCGCCGAGGCGCCGCAGGCGGCCGGGGAGTTCGGCCTGGTGCGCGACGGTTCGCTGGTGTGGCTCGCGCATGCGCTCGCCGACGACGATGCCGGTTCCGGGGCGCGCCGGCGCCGCGAGCCGGTGTCGTTCACGGTGCGCCGGCTGATGCCGGCCGAGGCGCTGCGCATCCGCGGCGCCCACAACCAGCTCAACGCGCTGGCCGCGCTGGCGCTGTGCTCGGCCATCGGCGTGCCGATGGCGAAGATGCTGTACGCGCTGCGCGACTATGCGGGCGAACCGCATCGCTGCCGACTGCTCGGCGTGATCGACGGCGTCGAGTACTACGACGACAGCAAGGGCACCAACGTCGGCGCGACGATCGCCGC
>JAHDYE010000181.1:1424-7291 GCA_023383035.1 Burkholderiaceae bacterium
GGGGCGGCGCTACCGGCTGATCGCCGGGGGCGACGGCAAGGGCCAGGACTTCGCTCCGCTCGCCGGCCCGGTGCGCGAGCATGCCGGGGCGGTGTACCTGATCGGGCGCGACGCCGCGCGCCTGCGCGAAGCGCTCGCGGACACCGGTGTGCCGCTCGTCGACTGCGCGGGTCTGGAAGAGGCGGTCGCGCGCGCCGCTGCCGAGGCGCGGCCGGGCGAGGCGGTGCTGCTGTCGCCGGCCTGCGCGAGCCTGGACATGTTCCGTGACTACGGGCACCGCGGCGAAGTGTTCGCCGCAGCGGTGCGCAGCCTCGCCGACGCGCGCGGCGTGTCGCTGGAGGGATCGTGCTGAGCCTGCGCCTGCCCGCTCGCGGCCGCGGCGGCGCACGGCCGCTGCCGCGGCGCCTGCCGTCGAGGCCCGCCGCCGCGGGCGCGGCGAGCATCGATGTCGCGATGCTGTGGGTGGTCGCGGCGCTGCTGCTGGTCGGGCTGGTGATGGTGTACTCGGCGTCGATCGCGCTGCCGGATTCGCCGCGCTTCGCCAGCTACGCACCGACGCACTTCCTGGTGCGTCACCTGATGGCGGTCCTGATCGGCGTGGCCGCGGCGCTCGTCGTGTTCGCGATCCCGGTGCGCGAGTGGCAGGTGTGGTCGAAGTGGCTGTTCCTGCTCGGGCTGATCCTGCTGGCGATCGTGCTGATCCCGGGCGTGGGCAAGTCGGTGTACGGCGCGCGCCGCTGGCTGTCGCTGTACGTGTTCAACCTGCAGCCGTCCGAGCTGATGAAACTGTTCGTCGTGCTCTACGCGGCCGATTTCACGGTGCGCAAGCAGGATCACATGCAGAGCGTGCGCAAGGGCTTCCTGCCGATGGGCGCCGCGGTGGCGCTGGTGGGGCTGCTGCTGCTGCTCGAGCCCGACATGGGCGCGTTCGTCGTGATCGCGGCGATCGCGATGGGGCTGCTGTTCCTGGGCGGCGTCAACGGAAAGCTGTTCGCCGCGCTGCTGGTGATCGCCGGCACCACGTTCTCGCTGCTGATCTGGCTGTCGCCGTGGCGGCGCGACCGCATCTTCGCGTACCTCGATCCGTTCGACGAGTCCAACGCGCTGGGCAAGGGCTACCAGCTGTCGCATTCGCTGATCGCGTTCGGGCGCGGCGAGCTGTTCGGCGTGGGCCTGGGCGGCTCGGTCGAGAAGCTGCACTACCTGCCGGAAGCGCATACCGACTTCCTGCTCGCGGTGCTCGGCGAGGAGCTGGGGCTGCTCGGCGTGGTTGCCGTGATCGTGCTGTTCTTCTGGCTGACGCGGCGCGCGTTCGAGATCGGGCGCCAGTCGATCAAGCTCGACCGCAGCTTCGCCGGGCTGGCGGCCAAGGGCATCGGCCTGTGGATCGGCCTGCAGGCGTTCATCAACATGGGCGTGAACACCGGTCTGCTGCCCACCAAGGGCCTGACGCTGCCGCTGATGAGCTACGGCGGCAGCGGCATCCTCGCCAACTGCGTCGCGATCGCCGTGCTGATGCGGGTGGACTACGAGAACAGACAACTCATGCGGGGGGCGGCATGAACGGCCGCACCATCATGATCATGGCCGGCGGCACCGGCGGTCACGTGATGCCCGGGCTGGCGGTCGCCGCCGAGATGCGCGCGCGCGACTGGCGCGTCGTCTGGCTCGGCAACCCGTCCGGCATGGAAGCGACGCTGGTGCCGAAGCACGACATCCCGATGCAGTGGGTGCGCGTGGGCGGTGTGCGCGGCAAGGGGCTGCTGACCCGGCTGCTGCTGCCGCTGGTGCTGCTGCGCGCATTCTGGGAGAGCGTGCACGCGCTGCGCGCGACGCGCCCGGCGGTGGTGCTCGGCATGGGCGGCTACGTGGCGTTTCCCGGCGGCATGATGGCGTCGCTGCTGAACCGGCCGCTGGTGGTGCACGAACAGAACTCGGTGGCCGGCCTGACCAATCGCCTGCTGGCGCGCGTGGCCGACCGCGTGCTCGAAGGCTTCCCCGGCAGCCTGCCGCACGCGCGCTGCACCGGCAATCCGCTGCGCCCCGACATGCGGCGCGACGATTCGCCGCAGGCCCGCTACGCGTCGCGCTCGGGCGCGCTGCGCTTGCTGGTGGTGGGCGGCAGCCTCGGCGCGCAGGCGCTCAACGACACGCTGCCCGCCGCGCTCGCGCAACTGCCGCGGGACGCGCGTCCCGAAGTGGTGCACCAGAGCGGCCGCGGCCGGCGCGAGGCGCTCGAGGCGCGCTATCGGGAACTCGGGGTGCACGCGACGGTACGCGAGTTCATCGACGACATGGCCGGCGCCTACGAATGGGCCGACCTGCTGGTCTGCCGCGCCGGCGCGATGACGGTGGCGGAGATCGCCGCTACCGGCGTGGCCAGCGTGCTGGTGCCGTTCCCGCACGCGGTCGACGATCACCAGACCGGCAACGCGCGCTTCCTGTCGGAGCGCCAGGCGGCGATCCTGCTGCCGCAGACCGAGCTCACCGAGCAGCGGCTCGCGACGCTGCTCGCCGGGCTGGACCGCCAGGCGCTGGCCGCGATGGCGGCGCGCGCGCGCTCGCTCGCGCGACCCGATGCGGCGCGCGAGGTCGCCGACGTCTGCGAACAGGCGGCGAGGCCGGCATGAAGCACAAGGTCAAGCACATCCATTTCGTCGGCATCGGCGGCGCCGGCATGAGCGGCATCGCCGAAGTGCTGCTCAACCAGGGCTACCGGATCAGCGGCTCGGACGTCGTCGCCAGCGCGGCGACGCGCCGGCTCGACGCGCTGGGCGCCACCGTGATGCTGGGCCACGATGCCGCGCACATCGACGGCGCCGACTGCGTCGTCACTTCCACCGCGGTGCGCAGCGACAACCCCGAAGTGATCGCCGCGCGCGGCCGGCACGTGCCGGTGGTGCCGCGCGCGCTGATGCTGGCCGAGCTGATGCGGCTCAAGCAGGGCATCGCGATCGCCGGCACGCACGGCAAGACCACCACCACCAGCCTGGTCGCGTCGGTGCTCGCCGCCGGCGGTCTCGATCCGACCTTCGTGATCGGCGGCAGGCTGATCAGCGCCGGCGCCAACGCGCGGCTGGGCGCCGGCGACTACATCGTCGCCGAGGCCGACGAGTCCGACGGATCGTTCCTGAACCTGGCGCCGATGATCGCGGTGATCACCAACATCGACGCCGACCACATGGAAACCTACGGGCACGACTTCGCCCGCCTGCGCCAGGCGTTCGTCGAGTTCACGCAGCGGCTGCCCTTCTACGGCGCAGCAGTGCTGTGCGCGGACGACCTGCACGTGCGCGAGATCATGCCGTTCGTCTCCAAGCCGGTACTCACCTACGGGCTGTCGGAGGGCGCGGACTTCCGCGCCGCCGACGTGCGCGTCGACGGCACGCGCATGCGCTTCACGCTGCTGCGCCGCGACGCCGAGCCGCTGCCGGTGGTGCTCAACGTGCCGGGCCTGCACAACGTGCGCAACGCGCTGGCCGCGATCGCGGTGGCCGACGAGCTCGACGTGGCCGACGATGCGATCGTCTCCGCGCTGGCGGAGTTCCACGGCGTGGGACGGCGCTTCCAGGGTTACGGCGAGATCGCGGTGGCCGCCGCGCACGGCGGCGGCTTCACGCTGATCGACGACTACGGCCACCACCCGGCCGAGATGGCAGCGACGCTCGCCGCCGCGCGCGGCGCGTTCCCGGGCCGGCGCATCGTGCTCGCGTTCCAGCCGCACCGGTTCACGCGCACGCGCGACCTGTTCGAGGACTTCGTGCAGGTGCTCTCCACGCCCGATGCGCTGCTGCTCACCGAGGTGTACGCCGCCGGCGAAGCGCCGATCGTGGCGGCCGACGGCCGTTCGCTGGCGCGCGCGCTGCGCGTGGCCGGCAAGGTGGAGCCGGTGTTCGTCGAGGAGATCGGCGCGTTGCCGCGGGCGATCCTCGACGCCGCGCGCGACGGCGACGTGGTGATCACGATGGGCGCGGGCTCGATCGGGGCCGTGCCGCAGCAGGTGAAGGAGATCGCCGGTGAATCCTGACCCCTCGACGAGCGTACTCGAAGGCGCGCTGCCGGAACCGGCGGCGCTGGGCAAGGTGGCGGTGCTGTACGGCGGGCGCTCGGCCGAGCGCGAAGTCTCGCTGATGTCGGGCGCCGGCGTGCTGGCGGCGCTGCGCGCGCGCGGCGTGGACGCGCATGCCTTCGATCCGGCCGCACGCGCGCTCGACGAGCTGCGCCGCGAGGGCTTCGCGCGCGCGTTCATCGCGCTGCACGGGCGCTACGGCGAGGACGGCACGGTGCAGGGCGCGCTCGAGCTGCTCGGCATTCCGTACACCGGCAGCGGCGTGATGGCCTCGGCGATCGCGATGGACAAGGTCTACACGAAGCGCATCTGGACCACGCACGGCCTGCCCACGCCGGCGTTCGCTCTCGCGCACAGCGTGGCCGAGGTCGCCGATGCCGCGACGCGCTTCGGTCTGCCGATGGCGGTGAAGCCGTCGCGCGAGGGCTCGACGATCGGCTTCACCAAGATGGTGTCGGCCGACCAGGCCGAGGCGGCGTTCGGGATCGCGCGCCGCCATGACGACGACGTGCTGTGCGAGGAGTTCGTCGACGGCCGCGAGCTCACCGTCGCGGTGCTGGGCAGCGGCGCGGCGGCGCGCACGCTGCCGATCATCGAGATCGTCGCGCCGGCCGGCAACTACGACTACCAGAACAAGTACTTCCGCGACGACACGCGCTACCTGTGCCCGGCCGAGCTGCCGCAGGCGCTGGCCGGGCGCATCGCCGACCTGTCGCTGCGCGCCTACCTGGCGATCGGCTGCGAAGGCTGGGGGCGCGTCGACGTGATGCTGCGCCGCGCCGACGACAGCCCGTTCCTGCTCGAGGTGAACACCTCGCCGGGCATGACCGGCCATTCGCTGGTGCCGATGGCGGCGCGCGCGCTCGGCATGGCGTACGAGGAGCTGTGCCTGCGCGTGCTCGGATCGGCCAGCCTGAAGATCGGGGGACGCGCGTGAACCTGTGGCACGACGCGCGCGCGCTGAACACGCTGGCCAACGCGGTGCTCGCGGCGACCCTGCTCGCGACGCTGGCCGCGGCGGCGTGGTGGCTGTCGCAGCGTCCCTGGTTCACGCTGCGCACCGTGACGATCCGCGCCGCCGAGGGCCATCCGCTGCGTCACGTGTCGCCGCCGCTGCTGCGCGGCGCGGTGATGCGCGAGGTGCGAGGCAACTTCTTCGCGGCCGACCTGGGTGCGGTGCGCGCCACTTTCGAGACGGTGTCATGGGTGCGGCGCGCCAGCGTGCGGCGCGTGTGGCCCGACGGCCTGGAGGTGGCGATCGAGGAGCACCGGCCGCTGGCGCTGTGGGACGACGGCCGGCTGGTCAACACCTTCGGCGAGCTGTTCGCCGCCAACCTCGGCGAAGCCGAGGAGGACGGCGAGCTGCCGCAGTTCTCCGGCCCCGAGGACAGCGCGCTGCAGGTCGCGCGCCGCTACGCGGAGCTGCGCGAGACCGTGGCGCCGCTGCGCGTGCAGCCCGAGGCGCTGTCGCTGTCGCCGCGCCACGCGTGGACGCTGCGCCTGGACGACGGCACCACGCTGCTGCTGGGCCGCGACCAGGGCATGCCGATCGAGCGTCGCGTGGCGCGCTGGGTCGAGGCCTATCCGCAGGTGGTCGCGAGCCTGAACCGGCGCGCCGAGGTGATCGACCTGCGCTACCCGAACGGCTTCGCGATCCGCTCGCTCGCGCAGCTCGCCGAGGCCGGCGCGGGCGGGCCCGCCACGCCGCAAAGAACGGATTGAACCGCAGGACCAGAGAATGACAAGAGACGCCAAGGACCTGATCGTCGGACTCGATATCGGCACCTCGAAGATCGTG
>JAHDYE010000182.1:0-5325 GCA_023383035.1 Burkholderiaceae bacterium
CAGCCCGACGCCGGCATGTGGGAGCTGCGCACGCGCGCGCGCGTGCACACGTCGTCGGCGCTGATGTGCTGGGCCGCGTGCGACCGGCTGGGCCGCATCGCCACGTTGCTCGGACTGCCCGAACGGGGAGCCTACTGGCAGGCGCATGCCGTCACGATGCGCGAGCGCATCCTGCACGAATCCTGGCGCGACGAGCGTCAGGCGTTCATCGAGAGCTTCGGCGGCCGCGATCTGGACGCCAGCGTGCTGCTGATGGCCGAGGTGGGATTCATCGACCCGAAGGATCCGCGTTTCATCTCGACGCTGGAGGCGCTCGAGCGTCACCTGTGCGACGGTCCCTACATGCGCCGCTACGAGGCGCCCGACGATTTCGGCCGGCCCGAGACCGCGTTCAACATCTGCACCTTCTGGCGCATCGATGCGCTGGCCCGCATCGGCCGCAAGCAGCAGGCGCGCGAGATCTTCGAATCGATGCTGGCGCACCGCAATCACCTCGGGCTGCTGTCGGAGGATACTCATCCGGTCACCGGCGAGATGTGGGGCAACTTCCCGCAGACCTACTCGATGGTCGGCATCATCAACGGCGCGGTCCGGCTGTCGGCCGCGTGGGATACGGTCATCTGAGGACCGCCATGGGAAGCAAGCCGGTGGGCCGCCTGGTCGTCGTGTCGAACCGCCTCGCGGATCCGCGCAAGCCCGCGGCGGGCGGGCTCGCGGTGGCGCTCGGCGAGGCCCTGCAGAGCACCGGCGGGCTGTGGTTCGGCTGGAGCGGCCGGATCGTCGAAGGCGGCACGCCGGGAGAAGGCGAGCTGCACACGCAGCAGGCCGGAACCGTGACGCTGGCCAGCGTGGATCTGGGGCGCGAGGACTATCACGCCTACTACGACGGCTACAGCAACGGCGTGCTGTGGCCGGTATTCCACTACCGGCTCGACCTCGCCGACTTCGACGGCGACTACATCGATGGCTATCGCCGGGTCAATCAGCTGTTCGCGCGACGGCTGCTGCCGCTGCTGCGCCCCGACGACCTGGTGTGGGTGCACGACTACCACCTGATTCCACTGGCCGCCGAACTGCGCGCTGCCGGCTGCGCGCAGCGGATCGGCTTCTTCCTGCACATCCCGATGCCGCCACCGCCGATCCTCGCGGCGATCCCGCAGCACGACCGGCTGATGCGCGCGCTGTTCTCGTACGACGTCGTCGGCTTCCAGAGCCGCACCGACGTGGGCCACTTCACCGCCTATGCGCAGGCCGAGCTCGGCGCGCGCGCGGCGGGCGAGCACCGGCTCGAGGCGTTCGGCCGCCGCATCCACGCCCAGGCATTCCCGATCGGCATCGACGTGGAGGCGTTCGAGCGTCTGGCCCACGGCCGGGAAGCGCGCGACGCCTACACCACCACGCGCAGCGAATATGCGCGGCGGAGGCTGCTGATCGGCGTCGACCGGCTCGATTATTCGAAGGGCATCCCGCAGCGCATCCTCGCCTTCCGGCAGTTGCTGAGCAGCTACCCCGAGAACCGCAACAGCGCCACGCTGATCCAGATCGCTTCGCCCAGCCGCGAGAACGTCGACGCCTACACCGATATCCGCCGTGAACTCGAACGCCTGTGCGGCGCGCTCAATGGCGACTTCGGCGAACTGGACTGGATGCCGGTGCGCTACATCCACCGTACCGTGTCGCGGCGGCGCCTGCCCGGCCTGTTCCGGGCCTCACGCGTCGGCGTGATCACGCCGCTGCGCGACGGCATGAACCTGGTGGCGAAGGAGTTCGTGGCTTCGCAGGCCGCCGCCGACCCCGGCGTGCTGGTGCTGTCGCGCTTCACCGGCGCGGCCGAACAGCTCGAGGAGGCGCTGCTGGTCAACCCCTACGACATCCGCGGCACCGCCGAAACGCTGCAGCAGGCCCTCACCATGCCGCTGCCCGAACGCCAGGCGCGCCATCGCGCGCTGATCGAGCGGCTGCGCGCGTACGACGTGCATGCGTGGTGCGGCAACTTCCTGAGCGCGCTGGACCCGTCGTTTCCGGCAGACTTCATGCAACGAGCGCGAGCGCGCCGTAGTCGACCACCTGCAGACCCAGGCCGGCCGGCACCAGCGTCACTCCCGCGGTGAGCGCCGGCGGGCGGCCGTGCAGCTGCGCGCGCAGCCGCGGCAGCAGGAATTCGCGGTTGTGCCAGAACACCGAGCCGCCGAGGCTGATCCGCTGCAGGTCCAGCGTGGCCACCAGGTTGTACAACGCGCGGCCGAGAACGCGGCAGGCGTCGTCGACGAGCGTCGAGGCGCGCGCCTCGCCGGCCTGCGCCGCGGCCAGCAGCGTGGCGGCGTCGACGCCGAAGCGACGCTCGAGCGCGCTGCCCGCCACCTGCGCCTCGACGTCGCCGAAGTTGCCGCAACCGCACAGCGAGGACTGAGGATCGTCGTTGACGAACGTGTGACCGGCGTGGCCGGCATTGCCGTTCCTGCCCTGCAGCACATGGCCGTCCACGCACAGGCCGGTACCGATGCCGGTGCTCCAGGTGACGTAGGCGCAGTGGTCGATGCCCTGCAGGGCGCCCCAGCGCCGCTCCGCGATCAGCGCGGCGACGCAGTCGTTGGCCACGCGCACGTCGTGAAAGCGCGCCCGCAGCGGCCGTTCGAGCACGGCGGTGTGCCAGTCGTTGGGCAGTCCGCGCCCCCGGCCCGCGAGCGCACCGCACAGGTTCGGCGACGCGAGCTCCACCAGGCCGTCGCGCCGCACGAAGGGGCCGGCCGCGGCCACGCCCAGCGCGTCGATTTTCTCTTCGGCGATGCCGGCCGCGGCGCAGGCGAGCCCGATCATGCGCAGCACCTGGACCGCGACGGCATCGTGGGTGCCGGTCGTGGCGGTCGGCTCGGCCAGGTGCGCCGCCCGGCCGGCCCGCGACGCGATCGTCACCGACACCTTGGTGCCGCCGATGTCGACGCAGGCCACGCTTCGCCCGGGCGCGAGGGCGTCGAACGGCCGGCTCATCGGCGCATCCGGCAACGGCAGGCAACGTCGACCTTCATCGGGCTGCAACTCCAGCGTTCATGACCGATTTTTTACGAAAAATACAAGGTCTTTCCTGGATTATGTTCTTCTTTGTCATCGATCGAAGCACTATGCTCACGCCATGGCAACCTCGAACAATCCGGACCGTCGCACCACGAGCCCGAACGGCCACTCCGGCACAGCCCCGATCGCGGCAGTGGTGTTCGACGCCTACGGAACCCTGTTCGACGTGCACTCGGTGGCGAGTCTGGCCGAGCAGCTCTTTCCCGGCAAGGGCGATGCACTGTCGCAATTGTGGCGGCAGAAGCAGCTGGAGTATTCGTGGCTGCGCACGCTGTCCGACCGGTACCGGCCGTTTCGCGACATCACCCGCGATGCGCTGCGCTTCGCCGCGGCGCGCCTGATGTTGCCGCTCGGGCCGGAATCCGAATCCAGGCTGATGAACCAGTACGCGAGCCTGTCGGCATTTCCCGAGAACCTGTCCGCGCTGCGCGCGCTGAAGGCCGCGGGGCTGCCGTTGGGTGTGCTCAGCAACGGCGACCGCGCGATGCTCGAGGTCTCGGTGCGCAGCGCCGGCATGACGGGGCTGTTCGATCACCTGCTCTCGTCGGAAAGTGTCGCGGCCTTCAAGACGGTCGAACGCGTCTATGCGCTGGCGCCGCACGCCTTCGGCCTGCGCGCGCGCGAGATCCTGTTCGTATCGTCCAACTGCTGGGACGCGATCGGCGCGCACTGGTACGGCTACACCACTTTCTGGGTGAACCGCAGCGGCGCGCCGCTCGAATGCCTCGACGCCACGCCCGACCATACCGGCAGCCTGCTGACCGACGTGCTCGCCGTCGCGCGAGCCTGATTCGGCCGGCGCCCTGCCCGAGCGGACCGGACCCATTGCGACGAATCCACGATCCAACCCTTCTTGCGGAGAAGACACTATGACCGAGCGTATCGGGAAATTCGGCCTGCAGGTGGCGCGCAGCCTGTACGACATGATCGAGCGCGAGGCGCTGCCCGGCACCGGCATCGCATCGGACCGGTTCTGGAAGGGGCTGTCGGAGCTGGTGCACGACCTGGGTCCGAAGAACCGCGCGCTGCTCGCGAAACGCGACGCGCTGCAGGCGAAGATCGACGCCTGGCACCGCGAGCGCCGCGGCAAGCCGCACGACCAGGCCGCCTACACCGCGTTCCTGTCGGAGATCGGCTACCTGGTGCCCGAAGGGCCCGACTTCGCGGTCGAGACCGCGAACGTCGACCCCGAGATCGCCAGCATTCCCGGCCCGCAGCTCGTGGTGCCGGTGATGAACGCGCGCTACGCGCTCAACGCGGCCAACGCGCGCTGGGGCAGCCTGTACGACGCGCTGTACGGCACCGACGCGATGGGCGACGCGCCGCAGCCCGGCGGCTACGACCCGGTGCGCGGCGCACGCGTGATCGCGTGGGCCAAGGCGTTCCTCGACCAGGTGGCGCCGCTCGCGCGCGGCAGCCACGCCGACGTGACCGCCTACCGCGTGGCCGGCGGCACGCTGAAGGCCGACACGGCGGACGGCGAAACCGCGCTGGCCGACGCGGCGCGCTTCGCCGGCCATCGCGGCGATGCGGCGGCGCCGTCGGCGGTGCTGCTGAAGCACAACCGGCTGCACGTCGAGATCCGCCTCGACCGCGCGCACGCGATCGGCAGGTCCGACCGCGCCGGCGTCGCCGACGTGCTGATGGAGGCCGCGATCACGTCGATCATGGACTGCGAGGACTCGGTGGCCGCGGTGGACGCCGACGACAAGGCGCTCGCCTACCGCAACTGGCTGGGCCTGATGCGCGGCGACCTCACCGAGACGGTGGCCAAGGGCGGCGGCAGCTTCGAGCGCGCGCTGAGCCCCGATCGCGACTACGTCGCGCCCGACGGCTCGCCGCTCGCGCTCAAGGGCCGCGCGCTGATGCTGGTGCGCAACGTGGGCCACCTGATGACCAACCCGGCGGTGCTCGACCGCGACGGCAACGAGGCCTACGAGGGCCTGCTCGACGCGATGTGCACCGCGCTGATCGCGCTGCACGACCTGCGCAAGCAGAGCGGCACGCGCAACTCCACAACCGGCTCGATCTACGTGGTCAAGCCCAAGATGCACGGCCCCGAGGAAGTGGCGTTCGCCGACGAGATCTTCGGCCACGTCGAACGCACGCTCGGCCTGCCGGCGGACACGGTCAAGCTCGGCATCATGGACGAGGAACGGCGCACCACGGTGAACCTGAAGGAATGCATCCGCGCCGCCCGGCGCCGCGTCGCCTTCATCAACACCGGCTTCCTCGACCGCACCGGCGACGAGA
>JAHDYE010000182.1:5385-7270 GCA_023383035.1 Burkholderiaceae bacterium
GCAGATCGGCAAGGGCATGTGGGCGATGCCCGACCTGATGGCCGCGATGCTCGAACAGAAGATCGGCCACCCGCAGGCGGGCGCCAACTGCGCCTGGGTGCCCAGCCCCACGGCCGCGACGCTGCACGCGACGCACTACCATCGCGTCGACGTGCTCGCGCGCCAGGCGGAGATCGCGAAAGGCGGGCGGCGCGCGAAGCTCGCCGACATCCTGACCATCCCGGTGGCGAAGGACCGCAACTGGTCCGACGCCGAGATCACCGCCGAGATCGAGAACAACGCCCAGGGCATCCTCGGCTACGTGGTGCGCTGGATCGACCAGGGGGTCGGCTGCTCGAAGGTGCCCGACATCAACAACGTCGCGCTGATGGAAGACCGCGCCACCTGCCGCATCTCGTCGCAGCACATCGCCAACTGGCTGCACCACGGCGTGGTGACGAAGGAGCGCGTGATGGAAGTGATGAAGCGCATGGCCGCGGTGGTCGACCGGCAGAACGCCGGCGATCCGCTCTATCGCCCGATGGCGCCCGGCTTCGACGGCATCGCGTTCAAGGCCGCCTGCGACCTGGTGTTCGAAGGCACGAAGCAGCCGTCGGGTTACACCGAGCCGGTGCTGCACCGTCGCCGCCTCGAGCTCAAGGCGGCGATGACGGGCTGACGCTCGGCGCGCGCCGCCGGCGCGTCGGGCACGGTCGGCGGCGCGTCATGCGCGCGCCGGCCCGGCATCGCGCGTGCGCCCCTCACGCGCCGATCACCGCCGCGACGTCGAGCGGCCGCGTGATGTCCACGCCCGGCATCGTGTCCTCGAGCAGCGTGGTCAGCTGCTGCGCGCTGCCGGGCGCCAGCCCGGCGCCCGGATGCCGCACCGTGGCCGCGGCGAGCAGGCCGCGCCGGCGCAGGATCTCCTTGCGCACCGCCACGCCGGGCTGCTGCTCGAACACGATCAGCGGCAGGAAGTGCTGCCAGATGCGCCGCGCGAACCGGCGATCGCCGCCGCGCCAGGCGGCCAGGTGCGCCTGCAGCACCTCGGGAAACGCGAAGCCGGTGTTGTAGCCGCTCGAGCCCTTCTCCAGGTCGAACTGGCCGTACAGCGCGCCCAGGCCGGTGAGCATCGGCACCGGCCGCGTCAGCGCCGCCGACAACGCCTCGATCTTCGCCGCCGACGGCACCGCCTCGGCCTTGATGCACGCGATGCGCGCGTTGTCGGCCACGATGCGCACGATCGCCGCCACGCTCATGTGCACGCCGGTCGACGCGGGGTGATCCTGCAGCACCACCGGCAGCGGCGCCTCGGCGCAGACGCGTCCGTAGTATTCGGCCACGCGCGCCTCGTTCGGCACCGGCTCGGCCGACGGCGCGACCATCAGCGCATCGGCGCCGAGCGCGGCCGCCATCCGCCCCAGTTCGATCGTCGCCCGCGTGCCGGGATGCGAGGTGCCGACGATCACCGACAGGCGCCCGCCGGCCACCTCGACCGCCGTGCGCACCACCGACTCGCGCTCGCGATCGCTCATCCGGTTGGCCTCGCCGAGCACGCCGAGCACCGTCACGCCTTCGACGCCGAGGCCGGCCATGAAGGCCAGCAGCGTGCGCAGCGAATCGTCGTCCACGCGCTCGTCGTCGCGAAACGGCGTAGCCAGGATCGGGTATACGCCCCGGAAGCTCGGCGTCGTCATGTCGGTCGGCCCTCGATGATGGACGGAGTCTACGCGCGCGCCGGCCCGCTCTCGAGCAGCCCGAGCGCGCAGGCCGCGACCCGCTGCAACGCCTCGTCGACCGATGCGGCTTCGATCACGCCGTCGATGCGCGGCGCGCCTTCGAGCGCGACGACGACCTTGCCGAACTGGCGCCCGAATGCGACCTCCGACAGGGTCCCGAAACTGCC
>JAHDYE010000183.1:0-5817 GCA_023383035.1 Burkholderiaceae bacterium
TGCAGCGGCCTGCAAAGCCGTGTACGCCGGTTCGATTCCGACCTCCGCCTCCACCACTTCCTTCTCCACGACGGAGACAACGATGCACAAGCGCACCAGCCTGCGCCGGCTCGCAGCCGTCGCGATCACGGCCGGCTTCGTCACCGGCGCGACGCTGCCTGCCTTCGCGCAGTCCGACCCGATCCGCATCGGACTGATCCTGCCGATGAGCGGCCCGTTCGCCTCCACCGGGCGCCAGGTCGAAGCGGCGGCGAAGCTCTACGTTGCGCAGCACGGCAGCACGATCGCCGGCCGCAAGGTGGAACTGATCGTGAAGGACGACGGCGGCACGGCCGACGTCACGCGCCGCCTGGCGCAGGAGCTGGTGGTCAACGACAAGGTGACGGTGCTGGGCGGCTTCGGGCTCACGCCGCTGGCGCTGGCGACGGCGCCGATCGCCACGCAGTCGAAGACGCCGATGGTGGTGATGGCCGCGGCCACGTCGAGCATCATCGACGCCTCGCCGTTCATCGTGCGTACCAGCTTCACGCTGCCGCAGGCCACGATCGGCATCGCCGAATGGGCGCCGAAGAACGGCATCCGCAGGGTGGTCACGCTGGTGAGCGACTACGGCCCCGGCATCGATGCCGAGAAGGTGTTCGTCGCCCGCTTCACGCAAGGCGGCGGCCAGGTCACCGACTCGCTGCGGGTGCCGCTGCGCAACCCCGACTTCGCGCCGTTCCTGCAGAAGGTGCGCGATGCGAAGCCCGATGCGCTGTTCGTGTTCCTGCCCTCGGGCGTGGGCGGGCAGATGATGAAGCAGTTCACCGAGCGCGGGCTCGACAAGGCGGGCATCCGCCTGATCGCCACCGGCGACGTCACCGACGACGACATCCTGAACGGCATGGGCGATGCGGCGCTCGGCGTGGTCACGTCGCATCATTATTCGGCCGCGCACGACTCGCCGGCGAACAAGGCCTTCGTCGAGGCGTTCACGAAGGCCAACCCCGGCATGCGCCCGAACTTCATGGCGGTCGGCGGCTACGACGGCATGCGCGTGATCTACAAGGGGCTCGAAGCGGCGAAGGGCGCAGGCGGTGAAGCGCTGCTCGCGACGATGAAGGGACAGTCGTTCGAGAGCCCGCGCGGCCCGGTCACGATCGACGCCGCCACGCGCGACATCGTGCAGGACATCTACATCCGCAGGGTCGAACGCGTCGGCGGGCAGCTCTACAACGTGGAGTTCGACGTGCTGCGCGCGGTGCGCGACCCGGGCCGCGGCTGACGGCACGCTCGCGCTCCGGTCGCTGCGCCGATCCGCTGTCCGGGCCTCCGGCGCGCGTGACGTGCTGACGCTGCTCTTCGACGGCATCGCCTACGGGATGCTGCTGTTCGTGCTGGCCGTGGGGCTGGCGGTGACGCTGGGGCTGATGAACTTCGTCAACCTCGCGCACGGCGCGTTCGCGATGGCCGGCGGCTACCTGGTCGTGGTGCTGATGCAGCGCTGGGACTGGCCGTTCCTCGCCTGCCTGCCGGCAGCCTTCGCGGCCACCGCGGTGCTGGGCGGTGCGCTCGAGCGCAGCCTGTACCGGCCGATGTACGTTCGGCCGCATCTGGATCAGGTGCTGTTCTCGATCGGCCTGACCTTCATGGCGGTAGCAGCGGTCGACTGGTCGATGGGCTCGACGGTGCAGATGGTGCAGTTGCCGGAGTTCCTGCGCGGGCGCAGCGAGTTCTTCGGCGGCGCGCTCGGCGTGGGCCACTACCGGTTGTTCATCATCGTGGCGTGCGTGGCGCTGACCCTCGGCCTGCAGGCGATCCTGATGCGTACCCGTTTCGGCGCGCGGCTGCGCGCCGCGGTCGACGATCCGCGCGTGGCCCGCGGCCTCGGCATTCCGGTCGACCGGATCTTTCTCGCCACCTTCGCGGCCGGCTCGGGCCTGGCAGGGCTGGGCGGCGCGATGGGCGCCGAGGTGCTCGGCATGGATCCGACCTTTCCGCTGAAGTTCATGGTGTACTTCCTGATCGTGGTCGCGGTGGGAGGCACCAGCTCGATCACGGGCCCGCTGGTCGCAGCGCTGCTGCTGGGCATCGCGGACGTGTTCGGCAAGTACTACGTGCCCGAGCTGGGCGCCTTCATCGTCTACGTGGTGATGATCGCGATCCTCCTGTACCGGCCGCACGGCCTGTTCGCCCGGGAGGCGGGACGGTGACGGCGCCGTCCGCCGGGCGCGAGCTGGCGCGCATGGCGCGCGTGCGTCCGTGGGAGTGGGCGCTGTGGGCGGCGGTGGCGCTCGCCGCGCTGGCGCTGCCGCGGCACGCGCTGCTCGTGAACGAGATCGCGATCCTGGCGCTGTTCGCGCTGTCGCTCGACCTCGTGCTCGGCTACGCCGGCATCGTCTCGCTCGGACACGCCGCCTTCTTCGGACTCGGCGCCTACACGGCCGCGCTGTTCGCCAAGCACCTGAACGCCGATCCGCTCGCGGGGCTGGCGGTCGCGACGGTGCTGGCGGGGGCGTTCGGCGCGCTGTGCAGCGCGACGGTGGTGCGCGGCACCGATCTCACGCGGCTGATGGTCACGCTGGGCGTGGCGCTGGTGCTCTACGAGCTGGCCAACCGCTTCGCCGGCCTCACCGGTGGCGCCGACGGCCTGCAGGGTGTCGTCATGGGGCCGCTGCTCGGACGCTTCGACTTCGAGCTGACGGGCCGCGTGGCCAGCGCCTACAGCCTGACGGTGCTGTTCATGGCGTTCCTGGTGGCGCGCCGCGTCGTGCATTCGCCGTTCGGATGGTCGCTGCAGGCGCTGCGCGACAACCGCCTGCGCGCCGGCGCGATCGGCCTGTCGGCGAGCGCGCGGCTGGCGGCGGTCTACACGCTGGGCGCCGCGCTGGCCGGCACCGCCGGCGCGTTGCTCGCGCAGACCACCGGCTTCGCGTCGCTCGACGTGCTCGACTTCCACCGCAGCGCCGACGTGCTGCTGGTGCTGGTGATCGGCGGCGCCGGATGGCTGTACGGCGGCCTGATCGGCGCCATCGCGTTCAAGTTGATGTACGACTTCCTGTCGTCGATCACGCCCCAGTACTGGACGTTCTGGATCGGCGCGATCCTCGTGGTGCTGATGCTGGTCGGGCGCGACCGCATCGTGCGGCCCTGGACCTGGTTCCGGCGTACGGCGGCGGCGCGATGAGCGCAGTGGCGACGAACGGCGGCGCACCTGGCGGCATCCGCGACGTGGTGCTGCGTACCGATGCGCTCACGCGGCGCTTCGGCGCGCTGGTGGCCACCGACCGGGTATCGCTGTGCCTGGCGCGCGGCGAGCGCCATGCGCTGATCGGGCCGAACGGGGCCGGCAAGACCACGCTGATCAACCTGCTGACCGGCGTGCTCGCGCCCACTGCAGGGCGCATCGAGCTGCTGGGCGAGGACATCACCGGGCTGGCGCCGCACCGGCGCGTGCGCCGGGGCCTGGTACGCACGTTCCAGATCAACCAGCTGTTCGCCAGCTTCACGCCGCTGCAGAGCCTGGCGCTGGCGGTTTCGTCGCAACTGGGCATGGCGGGACGCTGGTGGCGGGCCCTCGGCGCCGATCGCCGCGTGGCGCAGCGTTGCGAGGCGCTGATGGTGCAGTTCCGGCTCGACGACGTGGCGCAGCGGCGCGTGGGCGAGCTGCCCTACGGCAAGCAGCGCCTGCTCGAGATCGCGCTGGCGCTGGCCTGCGAGCCGCGCGTGCTGCTGCTCGACGAACCGGTGGCCGGCGTACCGGGCGGCGAGCGCGGGGAGATCCTCGACGCGGTCGCGGAGCTGCCGCACGACGTCTCGGTGCTGCTGATCGAGCACGACATGGACGTGGTGTTCGGCTTCGCGCGCCGCATGACGGTGCTGGTGTCCGGCGCCGTCTTCGCCGAGGGCTCGCCCGAGGAAATCGCGCGCGATCCGCGCGTCAGGTCGGTCTACCTGGGGAGCGCGGTTCATGGCTGAACGGCGGGCGGCGCCGAGGCCTCTGCTCGTGGTCGAAGGCCTGTCGTGCGGCCACGGTGAAGCGGTCGTGCTGTCGGATGTCTCGTTCGCGCTCGAAGCCGGCCGCTCGCTGGCGCTGCTCGGCCGCAACGGCGCGGGCAAGACCACGCTGATCGATACGCTGGCAGGCGTGACGCGGCTGCGTCCGGCGCGCGCAAGCGGAACCATCGAGCTGGCCGGCCGCCGCATCCACCGGTTGCCGGCGCACCAGCGCGCTGCGCCCGTCGACGGTGGCGGCATCGGCTGGGTGCCGCAGGAACGCAACGTGTTCCGCTCGCTGACGGTGGACGGGAACCTCGGGGCGGTGGCGCGTCCGGGGCCGTGGGACGCGGCGCGCGTCTATGCAATGTTCCCGCGGCTGGCCGAGCGGCGCCGCCACCTCGGCAGCCAGCTCTCGGGCGGCGAGCAGCAGATGCTGGCGATCGGGCGCGCGCTGGTGCTCAATCCGCGCCTGCTGCTGCTGGACGAGCCGCTGGAGGGGCTGGCGCCGATCCTGGTCGAGGAACTGCTCGCCGCGCTGCGACGCATCGTGCGCGACGAGGGTTTGTCGGCGATCCTGGTCGAGCAGCATCCGGCGCTGGCGCTGGGCATCACCGACGACGCGATCGTGCTCGAGCGCGGCGGCATCGCGCTGCGCGAATCCAGCGTCGTGCTGCGCGCGCAACCGCAGCGGCTCGAGCGCTTCCTGTCGGCGACCACGGCGAGCTGAACGATGACCGACTTCCGCGACCGCAACGTCCTCGTCACCGGCGCCGCGCAGGGCATCGGCCTGCTGCTGGCCGAGCGCATCGCCCGGCGCGGCGCCCGCCTGATCCTGTGGGACCTCGACACGGCGGCGCTCGAGGCCGCCCGCGCGCGCATCGCCGCCGCGGGCGGCAGCGTGGCCGCCTACGCCTGCGACCTGGCCGATCGCGCGGCGCTCGAGGCAACGGCGGCGCGCACGCTCGCCGGGCACGGAACGGTGCACGTGCTGATCAACAACGCCGGCATCGTCAGCGGCCGGCGCGTGCTCGAGCAGGACGATGCGGCGCTCGAGCGCACCTTCGCGGTGAACACGCTGGCGCTGTTCCGCACCGTACGCGCGTTCCTGCCCGGCATGCTCGCCGCGGGCGGCGGCCACGTGGTGACGATCGCCTCGGCGTCGGGCATCGCCGCGGTGCCGCGGCTCACCGACTATTCCGCGAGCAAGGCGGCGGCGATCGCGTTCGACGAGGCGCTGCGCCTGGAGCTGGCGCACGACGGCGCGCCGGTCAGAACGACGGTCGTGTGCCCGTTCTACGTCGACACCGGCATGTTCGCCGGCGTGCGCACGCGCTTCGCGCTGCTGCTGCCGATCCTCGAGCCCGCGTACGTCGCCGACCGCATCGTCGAGGCGATCGCCGCCGACCGGCAGCGGGTGATCCTGCCGTGGTTCGTCCGCCTGGCCTATCCGCTGCGGCTGCTGCCGGTGCCGTGGTTCGACGCGCTGATGCGCTTCTTCGGCGTCACGCGCAGCATGGACGAGTTCACCGGGCGCCGGCGCCCGTAGCGGCGTGCGCCGCGATGGCGCTTCACGACGCCGCCCATTCCCGTCGAGGCCGACTCAGGGCGGCAGCGTCACCGTGACGGACAGCCCCGGCCGGGCGTTGCGCACCTCGAAAGTACCGCCGTGCGCCTGGGCGACCAGACGGCACAGGTACAGGCCGAGCCCCACGCCGCCGGCAGCGCGGGTGCGGGCGGTGTCGGGGCGGTAGAACGCCTGGGCCAGGTGCGGCAACTGCGCTTCGGGTACGCCGGGGCCGTGGTCGCGTACCTCGATCACCACGCCGCCGTCCGCCGCCC
>JAHDYE010000183.1:5827-7187 GCA_023383035.1 Burkholderiaceae bacterium
GTCACGCTGCTGCGCCGCCCGCCGAAGATGAACCTCGGGCGGCAGGTCTGCCGCGCCACCATGCCGCAGCGCGTTGTCCAGCAGATTGCGCAGAAGCAGGCGCATGCGGCCGGGGTCCAGCGCCGGCACGGGCAAGTCGGCATCGACCTTCACGCGCACCTGCGCGGCTGCCGGGTGTCTCGCGGCGAGTTCCTGCGTCACTTCACGGGCCAGGCTGTCCAGCGCCGTCGGCTCGCGTTGCAGCGCTGCATGCCGGCCTGCCAGGCGCTCGCTCTCCAGGAGGTCGCCGATCAGCGTAGCCATCTCCTGCAAGTCGCGCAGCAGGGCTTCGCGCTGCGACCGCACCTCGGCCGACTCGGGCAGCAACTCGGCATTGAGACGCGCCCGCGTCAACGGGCTGCGCAGCTCGTGGCTGATGGCCAGCAGCAGGGCGCGCTTGGCTTCGAGCATCTGGTGGATGTCGCGCCCCATGGTGTTGAGCGTGGCGGCCAGCTCTCCCAACTCGTCGGGCTTTTTCGCACGGCGCTCGGGAATGGGCCGGGAGAAGTCGCCCGTGCCGAAACGCCGAGCCCCGTCACCGATGGCATCCAGGGGCCTGAGCAGACGGCGCACGTACAGCCAGGCCATCAGGGTCAGCAACAGCAGCGCCGCCAGCGCATAGCCGATCCTGTGCGGGCGGCGTTCGAAGGCTTCCCCGTTGATGCCGAAGGCCAGCGTATGGCCGTCGGCCGTGCTGCGCTGGAGGATGCGCGCCCAATCCGGCCCGCCACCGCCATCCTCGCCGCCCGGCTTGTCGCGCAGCCAGTTCGGCCTTGCCTGGCCGGGATGCGACGACCAGTTGACCGTCGGGCCGCTGATGCGCACCGTCAGCGGCAGGCGCTCGACCAGGGCCTGCGCGCGCGCCACGCTGGGCGTGCCGCTGCCGGCGATGTCGGCCGAGAGCCGGTCCACGTAGTCCATGAGCAGCGGGCGCGCTGCTTCGCGCCACCCCACGGAAAAAGCCCTCTGGGCGCCGGCTACGAACACCAGCGTCATGGCAGCGGCCAGCAGCAGGAACACCAGCACCATGCGCAGCTTGATGGAGTGCGCGATGCGCCGCCTGGCCTGCGCCAGGCGCGAGAGGAGGGTCGCGGCGCCGGCCGTCATGCCTGGGCTTGCCTGCGCAGCGCCAGGGCATAGCCGGCATTGCGCAGGGTCTTGATGCAGTCCAGCGGTTCGAGCTTCTTGCGAAGACGACTGACGACGATGTCCACGGCACGGGTGTAGAGATCGGCTTCCTGGCCGCGCAGCCGGTTGAGGATGTCGTCGCGGCTGAACACGCGGCCCGGCTCGCGCGCGAGCAGCACCAGCAGTTCGTACT
>JAHDYE010000184.1 GCA_023383035.1 Burkholderiaceae bacterium
TTCGGCGCGTAGTACTCGGACAGGTGTTCCTTCCAGAGCGTGGTCAGCGGGAAGCGGGCATCAATCCAGCCCAGCAGGCCGGTGGTTTCGACAGTCTTTTCCTGCGCCATCTTTCAATGCTCCCCGCGGGGTTTCGCGAGTGACGGGTTGATCCTGGAAAGCCCGGGCGCGCGTCGGAGCTGCATGTCGCTCGCTGCGGATCCGGACACCTGACGTGTGGCGAACCGCCCGTCAGGCCTGCTTGTCTTCGCCGATCAGCAGACGTGCATCGGACAGGTAGTAGTGCGGCGGCACTTCGAGGTTGTCCGGCGCCGGCTTGTTCTTGAACACGCGGCCCGCGAGGTCGAAGGTGGAGCCATGGCAGGGGCACAGGAAACCGCCGGCCCAGTCGGCCGGCAGCGAGGGATCGCCGCCGCCGTCGAACTTCTCGATCGGCGAACACCCCAGGTGCGAGCAGATGCCCACCACGACCAGGAACTCGGGGTTGATCGAGCGGTACTGGTTCTTCGCGTACTCGGGCGTCGGGTAGGCGGTGCGCAGCGAGTCGGGGTCGGCGACCTTCGTCTCGGTTTTCTTCAGCGTTTCGAGCATCTCGGGGGTGCGGCGGATGACCCATACCGGCTTGCCGCGCCACTCGACCCGCTTCAACTCGCCTGGCTTCATCGTGGAGATGTCGACCTCGACCGGCGCACCGGCGGCCTTGGCCTTCTCGGAGGGTGCAAAGGTGCTGACGAAAGGAATTGCCACGGCCACGGTACCGACGGCTCCGGCCGCACAGGTCAGGCCGAGAGCGGTGCGCCGGGACGCATCCATGGGCTTGGAGGAATCGGTCATGACTTCCCTGTTCTGAGAGGGGACGAGAAGAACGAGGCTGGAAAACTCTTCATTTTAGCCTATTGCGATGCAACAATTAAAGAGGGCTCTCGTCGCCCCGAAGGGGTGCGTTGCGGGCGCGCCGCGCCCGGCCGGCGCGCGGATGACGCCAGCGCGACCGCGATGCTAATGTGCGCGGGGCTTTCGGGGCTACCGACGGCACGGCCCGCAACGAAGAACGGAGAAACGGCATGAGCATGATGGCGGAGTTCAAGGAATTCGCGATGAAGGGCAACGTGATGGATCTCGCCGTGGGCGTGATCATCGGCGGTGCCTTCGGCAAGATCGTCGACTCGCTGGTCGGGGACGTCATCATGCCGATCATCTCGGCGATCATGGGCGGACGGTTCGACTTCAGCGGCCTGTTCGTCACGCTGGGCAGCGTGCCCGAGGGCACGCCGATGACGCTGGACGGGCTGAGGAAGGCCAGCGTGCCGGTGTTCGCCTACGGCAACTTCATCACGATCCTCATCAACTTCATCATCCTCGCCTTCGTGATCTTCATGATGGTCAAGATGATGAACCGCTGGAAAGCCCAGCCGGCACCCGAGGCCCCGGCGGCACCGCCAGCGCAGGAAGTGCTGCTGACCGAGATCCGCGACATCCTGAAGAAGCGCCCGGCCTGAGAAGCGTCCGGCCTGAGAAGCGCCCGGCCCGGGCGGGGCGGGCAGGACGGACAACCTCGGCCGCGGTCGGACCGGGGCCGATTTCCGCTACACCGGGTTGTCGTCGTCGACGAACCGGTGTTCGAGGCCGAAGCGGCGCGCCACGTGCGCACCGAGCGCCTGCACGCCGTAGCGCTCGGTGGCGTGATGGCCGGCGGCGAAGTACACGACGCCGGCCTCGCGCGCGAGGTGCGTGGTGCGCTCGGCGATCTCGCCGCTCACGAAGGCATCCGCACCGGCCTCGATCGCCTGCGGCAGCATGTCCTGCGCGGCGCCGGTGCACCAGGCCAGGCGCCGGATGGGCCGCTGCAACGCGCCGACCGCCAGCGGGCGGCGGCCGAGGCGGCGGGCAAGGCTGCGGCCGAGCGCCTGCGCCGTGACCGGTCGCGGCAGGTCATGCCAGGCGATGAGGTCGTGCTCGCCGGCCGTGCCGTCGACGCGCCAGCCCATCCGCGCGCCGAGCTGCGCGTTGTTGCCCAGCTCGGGGTGGACGTCCAGCGGCAGGTGGTACGCGTACAGGTGCAACCCGTGGCGCAGCACGCCGTCGAGCCGCGCGCGGCGCATGCCGACGACGCGCGGATCCTCGCCGCGCCAGAACCAGCCATGGTGTACCAGGATGGCGTCGGCGTCGTGGTCGACCGCCGCCCGGACCAGCGCGAGGCTCGCGGTCACGCCGCTGACCAGCACGCGGATCGGGCGCTCGCCTTCCACCTGCAGCCCGTTTGGGCAATAATCGCTGAACCTGCTCGCCCCGAGAATTTCCTCGAAGCACGCCGACAATTCGGCGGCGGTCACCGCCGCGGCAGCCATCTGCCTTGCCGGGCGCCTTTCTTTCCGTCGCTGAGTCATGCTGAAGAAGCTCTGGTTGGTGTTCGCGCAGGCCGTCACGGTGCTGCTGGCACTGCTGTTCACGTTCGCGACGCTGCGTCCCGAGTGGCTGCCGGAACGTCTGGCGCGCGAGCGGCCGCCGAGCATCACGCGCCCCGCGCCCGAGCCGCCGGGTGCGCCATCCGGGCCGGCCGCGCCGGCGGGCGATGCGGCGGGCGCACCGGGCGCCGAAGCACGGCGCGCCGCATCGATTCTGTCATACAGCGAAGCGGCCCGCCGCGCCACCGCCGCGGTGGTCAACATCTACACGACGAAAGCCGCACGCTCCGGGGATCGTCCGCTCTTCGGCGACCCGCTGTTCCGCCGCTTCTTCGGCGACCCCGGCGAGCGCCCTCAGACCAACAGCCTCGGCTCGGGAGTGATCGCATCGCCCGACGGCTACGTGCTCACCAATCACCACGTCGTCGACGGCGCCGACGAGATCGAGGTGCTGATGGCCGACGGCTCGAGCGCGAAGGCGCGGGTGGTCGGCACCGATCCCGAAACCGACCTGGCCGTGCTGCGCATCGACATGGCGGAGCTGCCGGCGATCGTGTTCGGCAATGCCGAGGACGCCCGCGTGGGCGACGTGGTGCTGGCCGTGGGCAATCCGTTCGGCGTCGGCCAGACGGTGACCATGGGCATCATCAGCGCGCTGGGTCGCACGCAACTGGGCATCAACACCTTCGAGAACTTCATCCAGACCGACGCGGCGATCAACCCCGGCAACTCGGGCGGAGCGCTGGTCGACACCGAGGGCCGGCTGCTGGGCATCAACACGGCGATCTACTCGCGCACCGGCGGCTCGCTGGGCATCGGTTTCGCGATTCCGGCCACGACCGCGCGGCAGGTGATGGACCAGATCATCGCCACCGGGTCGGTCACCCGCGGCTACATCGGCGTGGAGCCGCAGGACCTCACGCCGGAACTGGCCGAGGCGTTCCGACTGCCGCGCAAGGACGGCGCGATCATCGCCGGCGTGATGCGCGGCGGCCCGGCCGATCGCGCCGGCGTGCGGGTGGGCGACATCCTGGTGGACGTGGACGGCCGCCCGATCCCGAACACCACGACCATGCTCAACGTGATCGCGCAGCTCGAGCCGGGGTCGACGGTGACTTTCCGCTTCCTGCGCGACGGGACCACGGTGCAGGTGCCGATCCGTATCGGCAAGCGGCCCAAGCCGGGCACGCCGCGTTAGAGCCTGTTCACGCTGCAACCGTCCCCGCGGCGGGGATGCGCGGCCGCGAAGCGCTCAGGGATCGGTCGAGCCGGCTGCCGGATCGGCGGCCGGCGCTTCCTCGGGCGCCTGGCTGCGCGCCTTGATGAAGCCGGCCAGGAAGATGCCGAGCTCGTAGAGCAGGATCAGCGGAATCGCCAGCATGAACTGGCTCAGCACGTCGGGCGGCGTGAGCACCGCCGCCACGATGAACGCACCGACGATCACGTAGCGGCGCGCCGCGCGCAGCTGCTCGGTGGTGACCATGCCCAGCTTCACCAGCAGCATTTCCACCACCGGCACTTCGAAGGTGATCCCGAAGCCGAAGAAGATCGCCAGCGTGAAGTCCCAGTACTTCTGCAGGTCTTGCAGGATGTCGGCGCCGGTGCGCGAAGCGAATGCGAAGAAGAACTTGTAGGCGGCCGGCAGCACGAACCAGTAGGCGAAGGCGATGCCGACCACGAGGAAGAACACCGACGAGACGATCAGCGGCAGCGCGAACTTCTTCTCGTGCTCGTACAGCCCCGGCGCGACGAAGGCCCAGGCCTGGTAGAGGATCCACGGCAGCGACAGCAGCACCGCCGTCAGGAACGACACCTTGGTCAGCGTGAAGAACGCGCCGGCCTGGTCGGTGAACACGGGCTTCGTTCCCGGCGGCAGCGCCTGATACAGCGGCTGCGACAGGAACTTCATGATCTCGCCGGAGAAGTAGAAGCACACGCCGAACAGCAACAGCACGACCACCAGCGACCGGATCAGGCGGTCGCGCAGTTCGACGAGGTGCGAAACGAAGCTTTCTTCCTGGCTCATGGAGACCGGTTCGTGCTGCAGGCGCCGCACCGCCCGCGGATCGGGGCCGGCCGGCCCCCGTCAATGATGCCGGCGCTGCGGGCGCTTGTGGCCGAGTGCCCGCTCACGCTCGCGGCGCCGGTCGTTGATGCGATCGCGAACGCGGCGGTGCGCATAGACCTTGTCCCAGTCGGTGGCCGGCTCGTCGGCCGCCGTGCTCTTCGTGCCTTCGAAATCGGCGGCGAACGAGTCGAGCTCCGACTTCTTTTCGGCCACCGTGGACTGCAGCGTGGTTTCGAGATCGCGCGCGGCGCCGGTGACTTCGGTCTGCAGCCTGCGCAGCTCGTCGAGCTCCATCTGGCGATTGATGTCCGACTTGACGTCGGCCACGTAGCGCTGCAGCTTGCCCAGCCACTGGCCGGCCTGGCGCGCCACCTTGGGCAGGCGTTCCGGACCGAGCACGATCAGACCCACGATCGCCACGATCACCATCTCGGAAAAGCCGAAATCGAACATCGTCGCGCCTCAGGCAGCCGGATGCGCCCCGATTCCGCCCCCCTGAAACGACGCGAGCGGCCGTTGGCGACCGCTCGCAGGGGAAGCCGGGCGGGAAGTCCGGCGATCAGCTCTTCTCGCGCGCCTCGACATCGATGGTCTTGGACGCCTGCTTCTGCGATTCGGACGCGGCCTGCTCGGTGCCTTCCTTGACGCCTTCCTTGAAGCCCCGCACCGCTCCGCCGAGATCGGTGCCGATGTTGCGCAGTTTCTTGGTTCCGAAAATCAGCATGATGATCACGAGCACGATCAACCAGTGCCAAATGCTCATCGCTCCCATTGCGTGCTCCTGTCAGAGGCGGTTGAACCCCGAGCCCAGCGGCGAAGGTCCGCCCAATACGTGTGCATGAAGATGATACACCTCCTGCCTGCCCACCCGGCCATTGTTGATCACCAGGCGAAAGCCGTCGTTCGCGCCCTGTTCGCGCGCCAGTTGCCCGGCCACCCCGAGCATCCTGCCCAGCAGCGCCTGGTACTTCAGGTCGGCGTCGTAGAGGTTCTCGACGTGAACGCGAGGGACGATCAGGAAGTGGACCGGCGCGGCCGGATTGATGTCGTGAAAGGCGACGATGTCGTCGTCTTCGTAGATCTTGCGCGAGGCGATCTCGCCGCGCGCGATGCGGCAGAACAGGCAGTCGGCCTTCTGGCCGGCGGCGGCCGCGGATCCGGTACTGGTGCTCACTTCGATCGCTCCTTCGCGGGCGCGTCCCGCCGCGCCGCCTTCTCGTCCAGCCCCGACAGGCCTTCGCGGCGGGCGAGCTCGTCGAGGACCTGCATCGGGGACAGTCCGTAGTGGGCCAGCATCACCAGGCAATGGAACCACAGGTCGGCGGTCTCGGCGACGATGCGCGACCGATCGCCGTCCTTGGCCGCCATGACCGTCTCGGTGGCCTCTTCGCCGATCTTCTTGAGGATCGCGTCGGGGCCGCGGGCGAACAGCCGCGCGACGTACGAGCGTTCCGGGTCGGCGCTCCTGCGCGACTCGAGCAGCGCCGCCAGCCGCCCGAGGACCTCTGCGGTGGACGGCGCGGCCGCGCCGGTTGCCGGCCGGGCCGTCGCGGCGTTGCCGTCCGGTTCGTTCGCGCCGGCGCCCGCCGGTGCCGCTGGTCCGCCCGCCGGCTTCATCGGTAGATCGACTCCGGGTCTTTCAGCACCGGGTCGACCACTTCCCAGCGGCCGTCCGCGAAGCGCCGGAAGAAGCACGAGCGCCGCCCGGTGTGACAGGCGATGCCGCCGCGCTGCTCGACCCGCAGCAGGACGACGTCCGCATCGCAGTCGAGCCGCACTTCGCGCACCGTCTGCACGTGCCCCGATTCCTCGCCCTTGCGCCACAGCCGCGCGCGCGAGCGCGACCAGTAGACCGCGCGGCCGGTGGCGAGCGTCTCGGCGAGCGCCTCCCGGTTCATCCAAGCCACCATCAGGATGTCCCCGCTGTCGGCGTCCTGGGCGATCGCCGGCACCAGGCCGGCGGCATCCCAGGCCACTTCGTCGAGCCAGGAGGTATCGGCGGTGCCGGGCCGCGTGCCTTCGGGCCCCGACTTGCCGGTCGTGCGCTGGCTCATCGCCTCGGCCGTCCCGATCACTCGAGCCGCACGCGGATGCCGCGCTCGGCCATGTAGCGCTTGGCCTGGCCCACGGTGAACTCGCCGAAATGGAAGATGCTCGCGGCCAGCACCGCGTCGGCACGCCCTTCGGTGACGCCGTCGGCCAGGTGCTGCAGCGTGCCCACGCCGCCCGAGGCGATCACCGGCACGCCGACCGCGTCGGCGACCGCGCGCGTGAGCGCCAGGTCGAAGCCCTGCTTGGTGCCGTCGCGATCCATGCTGGTGAGCAGGATCTCGCCGGCGCCGAGCCGCTCGACTTCGCGCGCCCACTCGATCGCGTCGCGGCCGGTGGGCTTGCGTCCGCCATGGGTGAAGACCTCCCAGCGGCCCGGTGCGGTCGCCTTGGCGTCGATCGCGCTGACGATGCACTGGGCGCCGTAGCGCGCGCTGGCCTGCGCGATCAGCTGCGGATCCTGCACGCCGGCGGTGTTGATCGACACCTTGTCGGCGCCGGCATTGAGCAGCCGGCGCACGTCGTCGACCGCGCGCACGCCGCCGCCCACCGTGAGTGGGATGAACACCTGTTCGGCCACCGATTCGATCACGTGCAGGATGATGTCGCGCGCGTCGCTCGACGCGGTGATGTCGAGGA
>JAHDYE010000185.1 GCA_023383035.1 Burkholderiaceae bacterium
GGCGCAAGCCCCCGTCTTTGCCATCCAGCGGGTCTACCTGAAGGACCTCTCGCTGGAGATTCCCAACGCGCCGCGCATCTTCCTCGAGACGCAGCAGCCGTCGGTCGAGATCCAGATGGACGTCGGCAGCGAGCTGCTGGTCGAGGGCGTCTACGAGTCCACCGTCACGGTGACGATCACCACCAAGGTCGGCGACAAGACGGCATTCCTGATCGAGGCGAAGCAGGGCGGCATCTTCGAGATCCGCAACGTCCCGGCCGACCAGATGGAGCTGCTGCTCAACGTCATCTGCCCGAACATCGTCTACCCGTACCTGCGCTCGAACATCGCCGACACCGTGCAGCGCACCGGGTTTCCGCCGATCCACCTGGCCGAGATCAACTTCGAGGCGCTCTACCAGCAGCGGCTTGCGCAGCGCCAGGCCGAGGAGAAGGGTTCGGGCATCATCCTGCCCCCCGGGGCGCACTGACGCAGCGCGCCGGCATGCGGCACCGCGGCTTCACTTGCGACGACGGGAGCCTGCCGTGAACCGACGACCCGCCGCGGCCGCCGTCGCGGCGCTGCTGCTGGCCGCGTGGCTGCCGGCGCAGGGCCAGGCGCAGGCCCGGGCTCCGGCCACGACGCCGACACCGGCGCCCACGACGTCCACGCCGACGTCGCCGTCGCCGCAGTTCCGCGAAGTGACCAGCGCCGCCGCCGTGCTCTACGACGGTCCGTCGGAGCGCGCCCGCAAGCTGTTCATCGCAGTGCGCGGCACGCCGCTCGAGCTGGTGTCCACGCTGAACGAGTGGGTCAAGGTACGCGACCTCGGCGGCGACGTGTTGTGGGTGCAGCGCAGCGAGCTGGGCGAGGCGCGCCACGTGCTGGCCAGCACGCTGGCATCGGTGCGCCGGCGTGCGCAGATCAACGGCGAGCTGGTGGTGCAGGTCGAGCGCGGCGTGCTGCTCGAAGTGCTCGACGCGAGCGCGCCGGCCGGCTGGCTGCGCGTGCGCCATCGCGACGGCATTACCGGCTTCGTCAGCACCGACGAAGTGTGGGGTCGCTGAGGGGTTCGCGCCCCCGCACCCTCCCGACATGCGCATCGCGATCTTCGGCGCCGGCGCGTGGGGACCGGCACTGGCCGGGCACGTGGCGCAGCGTCACGAGGTGATGCTGTGGGCGCGCGACGGCGCGCTGGTGGCGGCGTTGCGCCGCGAGCGGCGCAACGCGCGCTACCTGCCGCAGGCGCCGCTGGCGCCCGCCATCGACTTCTCCGACGATGCGGCGGCCGTATGCGAGTGGCTGGCGGCGCCCGGCGCGCTGGCGGTGATCGCCACGTCGGTGGCCGGCCTGCGTCCCACGTTGCGCGCGCTCGATGCCGCACTGCCCGCGACGCTCGCCGGCGTGGTCTGGCTGTGCAAGGGCATCGAGGCCGACAGCGGGCGGCTGGCGCACCAGGTGGCCGCCGAGGAGCTGCACCGCCATGCCGCCGGCGTGCTCTCGGGACCGAGCTTCGCGCAGGAAGTGGCCGCCGGCCTGCCGGTGGCGCTGACGATCGCCTCGGACGACGCGGCGCTGCGGCGCGCGGCGATCGCCGCGTTCCATCACGGTCCGGCACGCATCTACGGCAGCGACGACGTCGTGGGCGTGGAGCTGGGCGGCGCGCTGAAGAACGTGATGGCGATCGCCGCCGGCATCTGCGACGGGCTGGCGCTGGGCCAGAACGCGCGTGCGGCGCTGATCACGCGCGGGCTCGCGGAAACCGCCCGGCTCGGTGCGGCGATGGGCGCGCGCGCCGAAACCTTCATGGGCCTGACCGGCCTGGGCGACCTGGTGCTCACCTGCACCGGCGACCTCTCGCGCAACCGGCAGGTGGGTCTGGCGCTGGCCGGCGGCGAATCGCTCGCCGCGAGCGTCGCGCGCCTGGGCCATGTGGCCGAAGGCGTGCGCTGCGCGGCGGCAGCCGAGGCGCTGGCGCGCGCGCACGGCGTGGAGATGCCGATCGTCTCGGCGGTCAACGCGGTGCTGGCGGGTACGCAGACGCCGCGCGACGCGGTGCTGGCGCTGCTGTCGCGCGAGCCGCGCAGCGAGCAGGGCTGAGCGGCGTCGTGGACGCAGCGGGGGCGGGCGCGCGCAGGTGGATCTGCGTGTTCTGCGGTGCCAAGCCGGGCAACGATCCGAAGTACCTGCGGGCGGCGCGCGAGACCGGCCGCGCGATCGCCGCGCGCGGCTGGGGCCTGGTGTTCGGTGGGGGCCGCGTCGGCATGATGGCGGCGGTGGCCGACGCGGCGCTGGCGGCCGGCGGCGAAGTGGTCGGCGTCATTCCGCGCGCGCTGATGTCGCGCGAGCCGGGGCACCCGGGCATCGCGCGGCTCGAGATCGTCTCCGACATGGGCGTGCGCAAGCAGCGCATGATCGAGCTCGCCGACGCCTTCGTCACGCTGCCCGGCGGCCTGGGCACGCTGGACGAGCTGTTCGAGGTGCTCACGCTGCGGCAGATCCGCTGTCACGCCAAGCCGATCGGGCTGTACAACCAGGACGGTTACTTCGACACCCTGCTCACGGCATGCCGCGAATTCGTCGCGCGCGGCTTCGTGCTGCCGTCCGACATCGAATTCCTGATCGATGCGCCCGGCATCGAGCCGCTGCTCGACCGCCTGTTCGTGCGCTGAACCGCCTATACCGCCCCCTCGAAACCGAGCTGTCGCCAGGCCTCGAACACGGCGACCGCCACCGCGTTCGACAGGTTCAGGCTGCGGTTGTCCGGCCGCATCGGCAGGCGCAGCCGGCGCTCGGGCGCGAAACCCGCCAGGATCGCTTCGGGCAGGCCCCGGCTTTCCGGGCCGAACACCAGGTAGTCGTCGCGCTCGAACACCGTGTCGGTCGGACGCCGGCCGCCGTGCGTGGTCAGCGCGAACGCGCGGCGCGGCCGCTCGATCTCCGTGAACGCCTGCCAGTCGGTGTAGACGCGGATCGTCGCGAACTCGTGGTAGTCGAGGCCGGCGCGGCGCAGCCGGGCCGAATCGAGCGAGAAGCCGAGCGGCTCGACCAGATGCAGCCGCGCGCCGGTGTTCGCGCACAAGCGGATCACGTTGCCGGTGTTGGGGGGTATCTCAGGATGCACCAGGACGACATTGAGCATGTGGGCGTGCCTCGGCAGGGGGCGTGCGCGCGACGACACAGTTGACCACACGCACGGCACCCGCCTGTCGCAGCGCGGCAGCGGCGGCGCGCAGCGTGGCGCCGGTCGTCATCACGTCATCGACGAGGATAACGTGGCGCCCGTCCAGCGGCCATGGGGCGGCGAAGGCGCCGGCCAGCGCGAGGCGGCGCTCGCGCGCGTGCAGCGTGGCCGCCGGCGCGCCGCCGCGCGTGCGTTGCAGCAGGCGGTGTTCGAGCGGCAGGCGCGCCTCGCCGGCCATCGCCCGTGCGATCTCGAGCGACTGGTTGAAGCCGCGCGCGGCCAGGCGCGACGCCGACAACGGCACTGCGGTGACCACCTGCGCGGTTTCGCCGGCCGCTGCGAACCGCCGCGCCAGTGCCCGGCCGAGCGGGCGCGCGAGCGCCGCCTCGCGGCCGTACTTGAGCGCCTGCACGATGCGGTCGAGCGGCGGCGCGTAGTCGGCCAGCACCAGCGTACGCTCGAACGGCGGAGGATCGACGGCACAGCCGGAGCAATGGCCGCGCTGGTCCGGCCGCCCCGATTCGAGCCCCAGCGCCAGCCCCAGCCCGAGCCCGCAGCGCGCGCAGCGTGCGATCGCGCCGCCCGGCAGCGCCGTCTCGCAGTCGGCGCACAGTCCGCCCGGATGCGGACTGCCGCAGACGATGCAGCAGGCGGGCAGGCAGGCATCGAGCAGCTGCGCGCTCACGACGCGCAGTCGCGCGGACAGCCGGCGCACCACGCCACCGCGCGCGGCGCCGCGCGTGCCGGCGCAATGGCCGATGCTCATCGAACGCCGCTGCCGATCGAGCCGCCGAGGTCCATGCAGGCGCCAAAGCTCGTGAAACCCTCATTGGAATCCCGGTCGGGTGTCCGCGGCGCCCTATACTGTCCGTCATGCTTACACCGCCGGACCTAGACCCGTCGGCTGTACGACGCCAGTTCTCGCGGCGCGCGAACGCGCGCGGTCGTGCCGATTTCCTGCTCGCCGAAGCCGAAGCACGGATGCTCGAGCGGCTCGACGTCGTGCGCCTGGCGCCGCGCGACATCCTCGACGTGGGCTGCGGCGCCGGCCGCGGCGTGCTCGCGCTGAAGCGGCGCTATCCGGCGGCCCGGCTGCTCGGGGTGGACGCGGCGCCGGGCATGGCACGCGCGGCGCATGCCGCGTTCGCGCCACCGGCGCGCGGCTTCTTCGCGCGCCTGCGAGCCGGCGCGCCCGAGCCGGTGGCGCGCGTGGTGGTGGCCGACGCCCACGCGCTGCCGCTGGCCGACGGTTCGTTCGACCTGGTCTGGTCGAACCTCGCGCTGCACTGGTTCGCGCAGCCCGCGCAGGCGATCGCCGAGTGGTATCGCGTGGCCCGGCCGGGCGGCCTGCTCGATTTCTCGTTTCTCGGCGTCGACACCTTCGTCGAGCTGCGCGGGTCGGGCGCGCGCATCATGCCGTTCCACGACCTGCACGACGTCGGCGATCTGGTCGTCGCCGCCGGGTTCGCCGAGCCGGTGATGGCGAGCGAGCGGCTCACGCTGTCGTGGCCCACCGGCGAGGCGCTGCTGGCAGACCTGCACGCGCTGGGCGGCAACGCGCTGCGCGGGCGCTTCCGCGGGCTGCTCGGCCGCGGGCAGCGCAGCGGCTGGCTGCGCACGCTCGAAGCGTTGCGCCGGCCCGACGGCCGGCTGCACGCGAGCGTGGAGCTGGTGTTCGGCCATGCATGGTGTCCGGCGCGCAAGCGCCGCAGCGACGGGCTGTCGACGATCGAATTCGTGCCGCGATCGCGCACCGCCTGAGCCCGCCGCGGTTCCGCATTAGGAATCCGCAAAAGCATGGTTATTTGCCGCAGCCCGGCGGCGCCCCTATAATCCGTTTCCGCGACAAACGCCTTGATGTCGAGCAAGCCGCGGGCATTTCATGGCCTATCGGTGGGTGTACGTGGCGGAGCCGGATCGGCATCAATGGGTGCTCAGGAGGAACTGCGCGCTCACGCCCGGTCAACTGGGTGGCTGGTTCGGCACGCTCGCGGGTTTGTCGCTGGCGATCGCGGGTGTGTCGGCCGCGCAGGGCGCGTGGGTCGTCGTTCCGTTCGCGCTGGTCGAAGTGGCTGCCCTGGCGGGGGCGTTTCTCGCCTACGGGCGCCACGCCGGCGACTACGAGCGGATCGTGGCAACGCGCGAGCGGGTGCTGGTGGAGAGGCGGTGCGGGGCGCGTATCGATCGCATCGAAGGTGAGTCGGCTCGCGTGCGGGTCGAGTACGGTGGCTCGACGCACGGGCAGATACGCCTGGTGACGGGGCACGGACAGATCGCGATCGGCCGGTTCGTGCCGGACGATCGCAAGGCCGAGCTGGCGCGCGAGCTGCGCGGTGCGCTGGGCGGCTGGCCGGCGCGATGAGGCAGTCGAAGAACAGGAATGGGCGGGGGATGGGCGCAATGAGAATGAAACGGATGGCCGCGGCGCTGGTCGTGTCGTCGCTCGGCACATGGGCCTCGGTCGCGGCAGCGGTCGGCGACATGCCGGGCGGGCCGAAAGTCAACCAGCTCAACCTCGCGGCGCCGGTCACGCGCATCGCCGCCGAGCAGCACTGGATCCACTGGTTCCTGATGTGGATCTGTCTGGCGATCTTCGTGATCGTGTTCGGCGTGATGTTCTATTCGGTGTGGAACCACCGCAAGTCCAAGGGCCACGCGCCGGCCGAGTTCCACGAGAGCACCCGGCTCGAGATCGCATGGACCGTGGTGCCGTTCCTGATCGTGGTCGGCATGGCGCTGCCGGCCACCCGGATGGTCGTGGAGCAGAAGGACACCTCGAACGCCGACCTCACCGTCAAGGCCACCGGCTACCAGTGGAAGTGGGGCTACGACTACATCAAGGGCGACGGCGAGGGCATCGCGTTCCTGTCGGCGCTGTCCACGCCGCGCGAGCAGATCGAGGATCGCAACTACCCCGACGCCGCGACCAAGCGCGCGCAGAACCCCACCTACCTGATGGAGGTGGACCAGCCGCTGGTGGTGCCGGTCGACAAGAAGATCCGCGTGGTGGTCACCGCCAACGACGTGATCCATGCGTGGATGGTGCCGGCGTTCGGCGTCAAGCAGGACGCGATTCCCGGCTTCGTGCGCGACACCTGGTTCCGCGCCGAGCAGGTCGGCGTGTACCGCGGCCAGTGCGCCGAGCTGTGCGGCAAGGACCACGCGTTCATGCCGATCGTGGTCGACGTGCGCTCCGAGGCCGACTACCTGAAGTGGGTCGAGGAGCAGAAGGCCGCGATGCTGGCCCGGGCCGACGATCCGACCAAGGAGTGGGCGCTGGCCGATCTGCAGGCGCGCGGCGAGAAGGTCTACGCGGCCAACTGCGTGGCCTGCCACCAGGCCAACGGCAAGGGCGTGCCCGGCGCGTTCCCGGCGCTGGAGGGTTCGAAGGTGGTGCTCGGCAAGCAGGAGGGGCAGATCGACATCGTGCTCAAGGGCAAGCCCGGCACCGCGATGGCCCCGTTCAAGCAGCTCTCCGATACCGAGCTGGCGGCGGTGATCACCTATACCCGCAACGCCTGGAGCAACAAGGCCGAGGACAACATCGTGCAGCCGGCCGAAGTCATGGCCGCGCGCAAGTGAGCGGCGGCGCGCGTCGCGACGCCACCTCCGCACCACACGGAATCAGCAGGAGCCCAGCGAAATGAGTGCCGTACTCGACCACCACGGTGACCACGCGCACGACCACGCGCACGATCACCCCACCGGCTGGCGCCGGTGGCTGTTCGCCACCAACCACAAGGACATCGGCACGATGTACCTGTGGTTCTCGTTCACGATGTTCATCGTCGGCGGCATCAACGCGCTGCTGCTGCGCTCCGAGCTGTTCCAGCCGGGCCTGCAGATCGTCCAGCCCGAGTTCTTCAATCAGCTCACCACGATGCACGGGCTGATCATGGTGTTCGGCGCGATCATGCCGGCCTTCGTCGGGTTCGCGAACTGGCTGATCCCGATGCAGATCGGCGCGCCCGACATGGCCTTCCCGCGCATGAACAC
>JAHDYE010000186.1 GCA_023383035.1 Burkholderiaceae bacterium
CGACACCGTGTACTCGTGCGCGCAGAAGACCAGCGTCTGCGGGTCGAGCGCCGCGAGCCGGTCGAGCGAATCGAGCATCTGCGCCGGCGTGCCTTCGAACAGCCGGCCGCAGCCGGCCGCGAACAGCGTATCGCCGCAGAACAGCAGCGGGCGGGCATCGCCGCCAAAGGGCTGGGCGACGTAGGCGATGTGGCCGCGCGTGTGGCCGGGCACGTCGAGCACGCGCATCGAGGCGCCGACGCCTTCGACGACGATCGCGTCGCCGCCCGCCAGCGCCCGGTCGATGCCTTCGATCGTCTCGCCCGCGGGCCCGTACACCACCGGCCGCCATTTCGCCGCCAGGGCGTGCACGCCGCCGACATGGTCCGGATGGTGATGTGTCAGTAGAATGGCCGCGAGGCGCAGCCCGCGCTGGGCGAGCGCGCGCTCGACCGGTTCGGCGTCGCCCGGATCGACGACGGCCGCCTGCCCGCCCTCCGGCGCGCGCAGCAGCCAGATGTAGTTGTCGCCGAAGGCATCGATGGCCTCGACGCAGGGATGCGGCGGCGGCGCGAAGCGCCAGTGCTGTGCAAGCGGCATGACATCAACATGGAGGATGCGCCGATTATACGTAGCGCCGACCCCGTGCCGGCCCGCCGCGAGGCCTGGCGCAACTGGCTCGCCTCGCCGCCGGGCCGCTATGCGCTGGCGTGGCAGCAGGAACAGCTCGACGCGGCCGTGGCCGACGTATTCGGTTTCCATGCGCTGCAGTGCGGCCTGCCCGAGCTCGATGCGCTGCGCGACAACCGCATGCCGCACCGCATCCGCGCCTGCGAGCGCTGCGACCTGCCGCCGCACGACGGCGTGACGCACCTGCTGGTGGAGCACTTCGAGGAGCTGCCGATCGCCTCGCAGAGCCTGGATCTGGTGGTGCTGCCCCACGTGCTCGAGTTCGCGGCCGATCCGCACCAGGTGCTGCGCGAAGTCGACCGCGTGCTGCGCCCCGAGGGAAGGGTGATCGTTTCGGGGTTCAATCCGATCAGCCTGTGGGGCGGTCGCCAGTGGCTCACGCGCGCGCTGACGCGCCATCCGTTCCTGCCTCGGGAAGGGCACTTCATCGCGCTGCCGCGGCTGCGCGACTGGTTCAAGCTGCTCAGCTTCGAACTGGATCGGGGCCGCTACGGCTGCTACCGCCCGCCGTGCCGTACCGAGAAATGGCTCGACCGGACGCATTTCATGGAGTCGGCCGGCGACCGCTGGTGGCCGATCTGCGGGGCGCTCTACCTCGTGTCGGCGATCAAGCGGGTGCGCGGCATGCGGCTGATCGGACCCGCATGGCGGCAGACGCGGCCCGCCGCCGCGCCGGCGGCGGTGGTTTCGCGGCGCGACGCTAGCGGGGCCGGTACATGTACTCGCGCGACAACGGCAGCGGACTCGCGGCGCCTTCGGCACCCGACTGCGGTCTGACCGCCAGCAGCTGATAGATGTTGATCCAGCCGTGCGCGAACGCATGCGCGCAGCCGGCCAGATAGACGCGCCAGATACGCGCCCGTTTCTCGCCGGCCAGCGCGGTCAGCCGCGCCAGATGGCGCTCGAAGCCGCCCGACCAGTGCCACAGCGTCTTCGCGTAGTGGCGCCGCAGCGACTCGGCGTCGGTCAGCTCCAGGCCGGCGGCGCTGAGCTCGCGGATCGCGAGCGACACGTGCGGCAGCTCGCCGTCGGGGAACACGTAGTGGTCGATGAACTCGCCCGCGCCCAGGCCGACCGAACGGCTGTCGGCGTCGCCCGACGTGATGCCGTGGTTCAGCGCCACCCCGCCCGGCTTGAGCAGCCGGTGCACCACGTCGAAGTAGGCGCGCAGGTTCTTCAGGCCGACGTGCTCGAACATGCCGATCGAGGAGATACGGTCGAAAGCCTCTTCGCCGGGTACGTCCCGGTAGTCCTGCAGGCGGATCTCGACCCGGTCCTCCAGCCCGGCCTGCCGCACCTTCTCGCGCGCCAGCTCGAACTGGTTGGTCGACAGCGTCACGCCCACGACCCTGACGTCGTAGTGGCTGGCCGCGTGCATGGCCATCGCGCCCCAGCCGCAGCCGATGTCGAGCAGCGTCTGGCCGGGCGCGAGCATCAGCTTGCGGCAGATGTGGTCGAGCTTCTGCACCTGTGCGGTGGCCAGGTCTTCGTCGCCGGAGCGGAAGTAGGCGCACGAGTAGACCATCTGCGGGTCGAGCCACAGCGAGTAGAACTCGTTGGAGACGTCGTAGTGGTACTCGATCGCCTTGCGGTCGGTCTTGCGGGTGTGGCGGGCCAGCCACGACGGCAGCCGCCCGCGCCCCTTGTCCTCGTCGGCCGAGCGCGCCAGCTGCTCGGCGATCGCCACGATCTCCCGGATGTCGCCGTCCACGTCGAGGTGTCCTTCGACGAAGGCTTCGCCCAGCCCCGCCATCGAAGGCTTCAGGAAATAGCGTGCCGAGGCGGCATCCTTCAGGCGCAGCTCGACGCGCGGATGCTCGTCCAGCGATACCGTGGTGCCGTTCCACAGCCTCACGCGCAGCGGCATCGGCTGGCGCTCGCGCAGTCCTTCCAGATACCGGGCGAGCTGCTTCTCGATCATGCGAAATTCCTGCCTGGTGCGGTCGACAGCCGCCATTAAAATGCGTCCGCTGTCCGGCTGCAACCTGCGGCCGGCCGTGTGACGGGAAAGCCGATGACCGAAGCGGTCCATATCTACACCGACGGCGCTTGCAAGGGCAATCCGGGGCCCGGCGGATGGGGGGTGCTGCTGCGCTGGCGCGACCGCGAGCGCGAGCTGTTCGGCGGCGAGGCGGCCACCACCAACAACCGGATGGAGCTGCGGGCGGTGATCGAGGGGCTGTCGGCGCTGGAACGCAGCATGCGCGTGGTGGTGCACACCGACTCCCAGTACGTCCACAAGGGAATCACCGAGTGGCTCGCGGCCTGGAAGGCGCGCGGCTGGAAGACCGCCGATCGCAAGCCGGTGAAGAATGCCGACCTGTGGCGGGCGCTGGATGCGCTGGTCGCGCAGCATGCCGTCGAGTGGCGCTGGGTGCGCGGCCATGCCGGGCATCCGGAGAACGAGCGCGCCGATGCGCTGGCCAACCGCGGAGTCCCGCATCGTGGGTGAGCGGCAACCTGCCGGGCGCCGCTGTGCTAGATTGATCGATCGAATCCCGCAGCAATGAGACGAGCACTCATCTACCTGGTCGTGCTGGCCGGCGTCAGCGGCCTCGGTTGGTGGGCATGGGGCCTGCACCGGGGTGCCCCGTCGGCGCTCGAGATCGCCCCGGCGGGCGCTGCCGCGCGCTCGCCCGGCCTGCCGCAGGACGGCCCACCGACGACGCCCGCGCCGGCCACGGGAACGCCGGCCGGAACGCGCGGTGCGGTCGGGGTGGAGGCGGCCCGCGCCGAACGGGTGTCGATCAGCGAGACCGTGTCGGCGGTCGGCACGCTGCGCGCCAACGAGTCGGTGGTGATCAAGCCCGAGATCGCGGGCCGGATCGAGCGCATCCACTTCGAAGGCGGGGCACGGGTGCGCAAGGGCGCGCTGCTGGTGTCGCTGGATGCGTCGGTCGCCGCGGCCGAAGCCGATCAGATCCGCGCCGAACTGGGTCTGGCGCAGGCCAACTACCAGCGCACCGCCGATCTCGCGCGGCAGCGGTTCGTCAGTGATCGCGCGCTGGACGAGGCGGCAGCCAACCTGAAGGTGCTCGAGGCGCGCCTGAAGCTGGCCGAGGCGCGGCTGGCCAAGACGCGGCTCGTGGCGCCGTTCGCCGGCGTGCTGGGCCTGCGCAACGTCAGCACGGGCGACTTCGTCCGTGAAGGCGCCGAGCTGGTGGCGCTCGAAGACGTGTCGCGGATGAAGGTCGACCTGCGATTGCCGGAGCGCTATTTCGGACAGCTGCGTCCCGGGCAACGGTTGCAGGCGGGCTTCGACGCCTATCCGGGGCGCAGGTTCGAGGCGGTCCTCGAGGCGATCGACGTGCAGGTCGATGCCAACGGCCGTTCGCTGGTCGTGCGCGGCCGCCTGTCCAACGACGAGGGGCTGCTGCGCTCGGGAATGTTCGCCAAGGTGGCGCTCGAGCTCGCGCAACGCGACGACGCGGTCCTGATCCCGGAGGAGGCAGTATTCCCGGCCGGCGACGAGCAGTTCGTGTTCCTGGTCGACGACGGCAAGGCGACGCGGGTGCGGGTGCGCACCGGCGTGCGCCGCGACGGCAAGGTCGAGATCGTCGAAGGCGTGCGCGGCGGCGAGCTGGTGGTCACGGCCGGGCAGCCCAAGATCGCGCGCGACGGCACCGAGGTGCGGATCGTCGTCCCGCCGCCCGCGCAGGGCAGCTGAGAAGCCGGGAGCGCGGCGATGCGCCTGTCCGAGACCTGCATCCGCCGGCCGGTCTTCGCCACCGTGCTGTCGCTGGTCATCCTGCTGCTGGGCCTGGTGTCGTACACGCGCCTGCAGGTGCGCGAGTATCCGAAGATCGACGAGCCGATGGTCACCGTCACGACGCGCTATCTGGGCGCGTCGGCCGACATCATCGAGTCGCAGGTCACCAAGCCGCTCGAAGACTCGATCGCGGGCATCGAGGGGGTGGACGTGCTCACCTCCATCTCGCGTCCCGAGCAGAGCCAGATCACGGTGCGTTTCCGGCTCGACCGCGACCCCGACGGCGCGGCGGCCGACGTACGCGACCGCGTGGCGCGGGTGCGCGCGCGCCTGCCCGACACCATCGACGAGCCGGTGATCGCGAAGGTCGAGGCCGACGCCAATCCGATCATCTGGCTGGCGTTCTCGAGCGATGCGCTGTCGCCGCTCGAGGTCTCGGACATCGCCAACCGGCTGGTCAAGCCGCGCATGCAGACGCTGCCCGGAGCGGCCGACGTGCGCATCTTCGGCGAGCGCAAGTTCGCGATGCGCATCTGGCTCGATCCCGACCGGCTGGCCGCCCTGGGCCTGACGCCGGCCGACGTCGAGGATGCGGTGCGTGCGCAGAACGTCGAGCTGCCGTCCGGCCGCATCGAGAGCAGCCAGCGCGAATTCACGGTGGTCTCGCGCAGCGACCTGCAGCGCGCGCAGGAGTTCGACAACGTCGTGGTGCGCAACGTCAACGGCTATCCGGTGCGCATCCGCGACGTCGGCCGGGTGGAGGTCGCGCCGCAGGACGAGCGCAGCATCGTGCGTTTCAACGGCCGGCGGGCGATCTCGCTGGGGCTGATCAAGCAGGCCACCGCCAATCCGCTCACGCTGGCGCAGGCGCTGAAGGACGAGTTGCCGCGGCTGCAGGCCGAGCTGCCCGACGGCGTATCGGTGAACATCGCCAACGACAATACGCTGTTCATCGAGCGCTCGATCCGCTCGGTGTACATGACCATCCTCGAGGCGATCGTGCTGGTCGCGCTGGTGATCTTCCTGTTCCTGGGAACGATCCGCGCGAGCATCATCCCGCTGGTCACGATCCCGGTCTGCCTGATCGGCGCGGCGGCGCTGATGCTGGTGGCCGGCTTCTCGATCAATACGCTCACGCTGCTGGCGCTGGTGCTGGCGATCGGGCTGGTGGTCGACGACTCGATCGTCGTGCTGGAGAACATCTACCGGCACATCGAGGACGGCATGAAGCCGATCGAGGCCGCCTTCCGCGGCGCGCGCGAGGTCGGCTTTGCCGTGGTGGCGATGACGCTCACGCTGGCCGCCGTGTACGCGCCGGTCGCGTTCACCACCGGCCGCACCGGCCGGCTGTTCATCGAGTTCGCGCTCACGCTGGCCGGGGCCGTGCTGGTGTCGGGCTTCGTCGCGCTGACGCTGACGCCGATGCTGTGCTCGCGCCTGCTGCGCCACGATCCGCAGCCGGGCCGTCTGGTGCGCATCATCGACCGCGTCGTGGGCGCGCTCACGCGGGGCTACACCCGCGCGCTGCGCCTGGCGCTGCGCATGCGCTGGCTGGTGGTTCTGGTCGGGCTCGGCGTGGGCGGCACGAGCGTGCTGCTGTTCAACGGCATGAAGCGCGAACTCGCGCCGGTGGAGGATCGCGCCACGGTGGTGACGATCTTCAGCGCGCCCGACGGCGCCTCGATCGACTACACCTACCGCTACGCGCAGGAGATCGAGCGCATGGCGCTGTCGCTGCCGGAAGCCGATCGCGTGTTCGTGGTCACCGGCAGCCCGACGGTGACGCAGGGCATCGGCTTCTTCCGCCTGGTCGACTGGGGCCAGCGCGAGCGCAAGGTGCCGCAGATCGTGGCCGACATGCAGCCCAGGCTGCTCGACATCCCCGGCGTGCAGGCGTTCGCGGTGGCTCCGGCGTCGCTCGGCCAGTCGCCGCGCGTGCGCCCGATCAACTTCGTCGTGCTCAGCTCCGATTCGTACGAGCAGATCGAGGACACCCTGCGGCCGCTGATGGCGGATCTGCTGGCCGATCCGCGCTTCCAGGGCGTGGACACCGACCTGCGCCTGAACAAGCCGGAGCTCGAGCTGAGCATCGACCGCGACCGCGCCGCCGACGCCGGCGTGTCGATCGAAGCGATCGGACGCGCGCTCGAGACCGCGCTGGGCGGGCGCCAGGTCACGCGCTTCAAGCGCGACAGCGAACAGTACGACGTGATCGTGCAGTTCGCCGCGGCCAGGCGCAATACGCCGCAGGACATCCCGAACATCTTCGTGCGCGGGCGCGGCGACACGATGGTGCCGCTGTCGGCGCTGGTACGCGTCGCAGAGGGCGTCAGCGCGCGCGAACTGAACCATTTCGGCCAGCGGCGCGCGGTCACGATCACCGCCAACCTGGGTCCGGGCGCCTCGCTGGGCGAGGCGGTCGACGTGTTCGAGGAGCTCGCACGCAAGCACCTGAAGCCCGGTTACGCCATCGACTACAACGGCGAGACGCGCGAGTTCAAGCAGTCGTCGGCGACGCTGCTGGTCACCTTCGCGCTGGCGCTGTGCTTCATCTACCTGGTGCTGTCGGCGCAGTTCGAGAGCTTCGTCGATCCGCTGATCATCATGTTCACCGTGCCGCTGTCGATGACCGGTGCGCTGGCGCTGTTGCAGTGGACGGGCGGCACGCTGAACGTCTACAGCCAGATCGGGCTGATCACGCTGGTCGGGCTGATCAGCAAGCACGGCATCCTGATCGTCGAGTTCGCCAACCAGCTGCGCGACCAGGGCAAG
>JAHDYE010000187.1 GCA_023383035.1 Burkholderiaceae bacterium
AGGTTCCGCCGCCGCGAACGCCCCGGGTACGCCGCCCGCGGCCCGTGCCCGTCGCCGAACCGCTCCAGCAGGTCGAGACCCGGCCGGGCGGCGGAAGCTGAGGCGCCTGCAACGCGGGTACGCACACGAAACGGGTGCCAACGCCCCCGTTTCGCGTCGCGTCCGTCGCCGGGCGGACGGGAAGTCATGTCGTGCCAATGACTTCTCCCGCCCTTTTCGCGCAGATTGTTACCATGGGGCCATCGTGGCGAGTTCCGCATGAGTGAACGCAACGTCCCCATCGCCGAGCGGCGCTATGCGGCGCCCGTGCCCGAGGTGCCCGAACGGCCCCTGCCCCCCACCGGTCTGATCGCCGACCGGCGCGGCAGGCGCCTGCACGACCTGCGCATCTCGATCACCGACCGCTGCAACTTCCGCTGCACCTACTGCATGCCGAAGTCGGTGTTCGGCAAGGACTACGCGTTCCTGCCGCATGCGTCGCTGCTCAGCTTCGAGGAGATCGTGCGCCTCACGCGCCTGTTCGTCGCGCACGGCGTCGAGAAGGTACGCCTGACCGGCGGCGAGCCGCTGGTGCGCCGCGACGTCGAGCGGCTGGTCGGCATGCTGGCCGCGATCCGGCTGCCCGACGGAACGCCGCTCGATCTCACGCTCACGACCAACGGCTCGCTGCTGGCGCGCAAGGCGCGCAGCCTGCGCGACGCCGGACTGCAGCGCGTCACGGTGAGCCTCGATGCGCTCGACGACGCCGTGTTCCGCACGATGAACGACGTCGACTTCCCGGTCGCCGACGTGCTCGCGGGCATCGAGGCGGCCGCGGCGGCCGGGCTGCGTCCGGTCAAGGTCAACATGGTCGTCAAGAGGGGCGTCAACGACCACGAGATCGTGCCGATGGCGCGGCATTTCCGCGCGAGCGGCCACATCCTGCGCTTCATCGAGTTCATGGACGTGGGCGCCTCCAACGGCTGGCGCATGGACGACGTGGTGCCGAGCGCCGAGGTGGCCGGGCGCATCGGCGCGGTGTTCCCGATCGAGCCGCTCGAAGCCAACTACGACGGCGAAGTCGCCGAACGCTGGCACTACCTCGACGGCGCGGGCGAGATCGGGCTGATCTCCTCGGTGACCCGCCCCTTCTGCGGCGGCTGTACGCGGGTGCGCCTGTCCACCGAGGGGCGCCTGTACACCTGCCTGTTCGCGAGCGAGGGCAAGGACCTGCGTGCGCTGCTGCGCGGCGGCTACGACGACATGCAGATCGCGGCGGCGATCGGTGCGATCTGGGCGGCGCGCGACGACCGCTACTCGGAGCTGCGCTCGGCCGACACCGCCGGCCTGCGCAGGATCGAGATGTCCTACATCGGCGGCTGATCGCGATGGCGCGGATTCCGGCGAGGCGCGCGACACGATGAGCGTACCCGTGCTCACCAGCCACGCACGGCCGGGCACGTTCGAGGTCGACGCGATCAACGAGCGCGGCGAGACGGTGCCCACCGCGATCGCCGGCGAGCACGCGCTGACGCTCTACCTGGACAAGCGCGAACTGGTCACGCTGATGACGCTCGGCGCGGCCCCCGAGCACCTGGCGCTCGGCTATCTGCGCAACCAGCGGCTGGTGTCGTCGATCGACGAGCTGGCAGCGGTCCAGGTCGACTGGGACACCGGTTCGGTGGCGGTCACGTCGCGCTCGCTCGCCGAACGCGGCGTGACGGTCTGGGACGATGCCGCGCGGCGCGACGCGCTCGCCGGACGGCTGGATCGCCGCACCGTCACCACCGGCTGCGGCCAAGGCACGGTGTTCGGCGACCTGATGGACGAGATCGACCGGGTGGCGTTGCCGGCCGGTGCGCGCCTGTCCGAGGAGGTGCTGTACACGGTGATGGACCGGGTGCGCCGCCACGAATCGATCTACAAGGTGGCCGGCGCGGTGCACGGCTGCGCGCTGTGCGCGAATGCCGGCGATTCGCGCGGCGAGATCCTGCGCTTCGTCGAAGACGTCGGCCGGCACAACGCGGTCGACGCGATCGCCGGCTGGATGTGGCTCGAATCGATCGACGGCGCCGACAAGATCTTCTACACCACCGGCCGGCTCACCTCCGAGATGGTGATCAAGTGCGCGCAGATGGGAATCCCGTTCCTGCTGTCGCGCTCCGGGCTCACGCAGATGGGCTACGAGATCGCACGGCGCGTGGGCATCACGATGGTCGGGCGCTGCCAGGGCCGGCACTACCTGCTGTTCACCGGCGCCGATCGCTTCGTGCGCCAGCCGGTGACGGCGCTGGCGTGAGCGCGCCGGCCGCCGTCCCACCGATGGGCACTCCGGCGATCGAGCGCGGCGACATCACCGGCATCGTCCTCGCCGGCGGCCTGGGCCGGCGCATGAGCGTCGACGGCCAGGGCGTGGACAAAGGCCTGCAGCCGTTTCGCGGGCGCCCGATGGTGCAGCACGCGATCGAACGCCTGGCCCCCCAGGTGGGCACGCTGCTGGTCAACGCCAACCGCAACCAGGAACGCTATCGCGCGCTCGGCTGGCCGGTCGTGAGCGACGCATTCGAGGGCTTCGCCGGCCCGCTGGCCGGACTGCACGCGGGCATGCGCGCGGCGCGTACCCGCTACGTGGTCACGGTACCGTGCGATTCGCCGTTCCTGCCGTCCGACCTGGTCGCGCGGCTGTCGGAGGCGCTCGTCGCTGCGCCGGGCGCGCGACTCGCAGTCGCGCGTACCGGCACGCAGCCGCACCCGGTGTTCGCGCTGCTGGAGCGTGCGCTGCTCGATGACCTGGAAGCCTTCCTCGCCGGCGGCCGGCGCAAGATCGACGCCTGGCATGCGTCGCTGCCGGCGGTCGAGGTCGACTTCACCGACGAGGCGGCGTTCCGCAACATCAATACCCCCCAGGAGCTCAGGACGTGCGAAGGAACCGGCGCGAGCCCGGGCGATTCGTCGCGCGTTCCCGGGGAAACAGGAGTCCGGATGACCGCACCCCAGTCCCTCGCCGAAGCCATCGGCTGCCTGTCCGACTACGACCCCGACGCCCTGCCGGTCGCGAGCGTTCGCGAGATCGTCGAGCGCGTGCTGACGCCGGTCGAGGCGATCGAGCGCGTGGCGATCCGCGCGGCGCTGGGCCGGGTGCTGGCCGACGACCTGGTCTCGCCGATCGACGTGCCGTCGAGCGACAACTCGGCGATGGACGGCTACGCGGTGCGCGCCGACGATCTGGCCGCGCACGGGCCGACCGCGCTGCGCGTGGCCGGTACCGCACTGGCCGGGCAGCCCTGGACCGGCAGCGCGGACCGCGGCGAAGCGGTGCGCGTGATGACCGGCGCGCTGATGCCCGAAGGCTTCGATACCGTCGTGGTCCAGGAAGCGGTCAGCGTCGACGGCGAGTGCGTGATCGTGCCCGCGGGCCAGCAGCGCGGCCAGAACCGGCGCCGCCGGGGCGAGGATCTCGCGTGCGGCAAGCCGGCGCTGCACGCCGGCAAGCGGCTCGCGCCGGCCGACCTCGGGCTGCTCGCGTCGCTCGGCTTCGTCGAGGTGGCGGTGCGGCGGCGCCTGCGCGTGGCGTTCTTCTCCACCGGCGACGAGCTGCGCTCGGTGGGCGAGCCGCTCGGCCCCGGCGAGGTCTACGACAGCAACCGCTACACGATCTTCGGCATGCTCACCCGCCTGGGCGTCGAGGTCATCGACATGGGCGTGGTGCGCGACGATCCCGATGCGCTCGAACACGCGGTGCGTACCGCCTCCGAATGCGCCGACGCGATCGTCTCCTCGGGCGGCGTATCGGTGGGCGAAGCCGACTTCACGCGTCGCGTCATGGCCAGGCTGGGCGACATCGCGTTCTGGAGCATCGCGATGCGCCCCGGGCGTCCGATGGCTTTCGGCCGCATCGGCAAGGCCAGCTACTTCGGGCTGCCCGGCAACCCGGTGGCGGTGATGGTCGCCTTCTACTTCTTCGCGCGCGAGGCGCTGCTGCGGCAGATGGGCGTGCGGGCCGAGCCGCTGCCTTTCGTGCGCGCGCGCTGCGCGAGCGCCTTTCGCAAGCGCCCGGGACGCACCGAGTACCAGCGCGCGCGGCTGGTGCGCGAGGCCGACGGCACGATGACGGTGCACAGCGTGGGCAACCAGGGCTCCGGCGTGCTGCGCTCGATGTCGGAGGCCAACTGCATCGTTGTGCTGCACCATGACCAGGGCGCGGTCGCCCCGGGCGACGCGGTCGACTGCGTGGCCTTCGAAGGGCTGATCTGACTCAGGACCGGTGCAGCGGAATGTCGCTGATCAGGATGCCGTCGTCGTCCGCGTAGCACCAGTCGCCCGGCGCCACGCGCACGCCCCCGATCTCCACGCCCAGGTCGCGCGAACCGCCGCCGCGCTTGTCGCTGCGACGCGGATGCGCGGCCAGTGCGCGCACGCCGATGTCGCAATCGTTGATCTCGGCCACGTCGCGCACGCAGCCGTTCACGATCACGCCGGCCCAGCCGTTGTCGTACGCGAGCTTCGCCAGGTTGCCCCCGAGCAGCGCGCAGCGCAGGCTGCCGCCGCCGTCGACCACCAGCACGCGCCCTTCGCCGGCCGTCTCCAGTGCGGCGCGCACCATCGAGTTGTCCTCGAAGCAGCGCACGGTGGCGATCGCGCCCGCGAAGCGCGCGCGTCGTCCGAACGGGCGGAACGCGGGATGCAGCACGCGCAGCTCGCCGCTGGTCAGGCGGTCTTCGTGGGCGTCGCAGAGATCGGTGGTGGCGAAGGTCGGCATCTGGAGAAACCCGCGGGAAGGAATCGATCCTTGCGCCCCGGAGAACCCGGCGCGCGGCGCGGACGCGATCATCGCACATCCCGCGACGCCCGCGGCGCGTGCCGGTCCGCTGGCGGACGGATATCGACACGCGCTGCGCGCGACACGCTTCGGCCCGTTGCCGTCCCTTCAGCCGCAGTGCAGCGGATCGTCCTGCGACGCGCGTGGATCGCAGCTCGACGTCGAGCCCGTCGGGCTCACCACGACCCACAGCAGCCGGCCGATCGCATCGCGGTCGGCCAGCTCGATGCGCTGCCGGTCCACCGGCGCGGGATTGCCGAACGAGTCCGCGCGCAGCCTGCCGAACGGATCGAAGGCGAACACGCCGCGCTGCGCCTGCACCTGCACGCGCGGCGCCTGTGTGGCGCCCGACGACGCCCGGATCAGCTCGAACCCGCCGTCGGGCAGGCGCATGCGAACCACCCAGTTGTGGCCGTTGGGCGCCGGCTCCACCGCCGCGCTGACCGGCGTCTGGTCGGTAAGCACCAGTTCCACCGGCGCCTGGCGCTTGATCGCCTCGATCTGCGCCAGACGCAGCGCGCCGCGCAGGCTCTCCGAAGCGGTACGCAGTTGCGCGTTGGCGATGAACACCGAGAAATCCGGAGCCGCGGCCGCCACCAGCGTCGCCGCGATGGCCGAGACGACCGCCAGCTCGGCCGTGGTCACGCCGCGCTGCCGGTGCCGCTCCGTGGTCGAGGTCGAGGGATCCATGTCGCCCGGACCGCATGCCTTCGTTGGGATACCGGCGCACTGTAGGTGCGCACGCGCGCCGCGCGCCAAGCCGCTGCGACGGATGGGGGCGTGCGGGCGACGGGAAGCGGCGCGGCATGCCGCGACGGCCACGGCTCATGCTGCGGTGCAGAGCTGACGGCCTCGCGTCGAGCCGGCATCCGCCCCGCGCGAGGCCCGTACCGAGCCGGCGCGGCGCGCCGTTCAGCGCTTGTGGCTCATCGTGCCCGGCAGGCTGGCGTAGAACGCCGCCAGGTTGCGGATGTCGGCGCGCGAGAGCTGCTTGGCCTGCGCACCCATGATCGGATTGCGGCGCTGCTCGGACTGGTAGTCGAGCAGCGCGCGCTCGAGGTAGTCACGATGCTGCCCGGCCAGCCGCGGGTAGGTCGGGTCGATCGGCGTGTTGCCGTCCTTGCCGTGACAGGCGGCGCACACCTCGTCGGCCTTCTGCCTGCCCTGCGCGAGGTCGGCCGCCTGGGCGGCACCGGCCGCCACGCACAGCGCCAGCGCGCCGGACAGGCCGGCGATGCGGCCGATGCGGGAACGGGAATGTGGCTTCATCGTCGTCTCGCGGTCGCGTGGGCGTTCGTGCATCAGCGGGTGCCGTAGTACGCGGCGAGGTCGGCGATGTCCTGGTCGCTCAGCCCGGCCGCGATGCCGCGCATCGTCGGGTGGCTGCGCTCGCCCTTGCGGTACGCCTGCAGTGCCGCCTCGATGTACTTCGCGCTCTGCCCCTTGATCATCGGCACCTGGTAGACCGTGGGAAACGACGATTTGTAGCCCGGGATGGCGTGACAGCCCACGCACATCGAGATCTTGGTCCGGCCTGCCTCGGCGCTGCCTTCGGCCATGGCCGGCAGCGGAAGCAGCGCGGCGAGCAGGCCGGCGGCGAGCAGCTTGGTTCTGGACATGTCGGTTCGGTGGCGCGTGAGGTACTTGCTGTGTGAAGTAATGGCCGGCCGATTCTATCGAACGGCCGGAAGGGAACGGTCAGAAGGCACGTCCGGCGAAGGGGCTGGTCCGAAGGCGCGGTCAGCGGCCGCTGCGCACCGATGGCCACGCCGGTGCCTTCCCGTATACTCGACGGGCTCGCAACCCGAAATCCGGAACAACCCGAAACCATGCGCTTCCAGGGCACCGCTTCCTACGTCGCCACCGACGACCTGAAACTCGCGGTCAACGCGGCGATCCAGCTGCAGCGGCCGCTGCTGATCAAGGGCGAACCGGGCACCGGCAAGACCATGCTCGCCGAGGAGGTCGCGTCGGCGCTGGACATGCCGCTGCTGCAGTGGCACATCAAGTCCACCACCAAGGCGCAGCAGGGCCTGTACGAATACGACGCGGTCTCGCGGCTGCGCGACTCGCAGCTCGGCGACGAGCGCGTGAAGGACATCCACAACTACATCGTCAAGGGCGTGCTGTGGCAGGCGTTCGACTCCGAGCGCCCGGTCGTGCTGCTGATCGACGAGATCGACAAGGCCGACATCGAGTTCCCCAACGACCTGCTGCG
>JAHDYE010000188.1:0-3472 GCA_023383035.1 Burkholderiaceae bacterium
CATCCAGTTGCCGATGGAGCAGTCCGGCAACGGCTACCAGGACATCTCGCTCACGTTCCGGCATTTCTTCGCGCGCAAGGTCGCGTTCGCCAAGTACGCCACCGCGTTCGTCGCGCTGCCGGGCGGATTCGGCACGCTCGACGAGCTGTACGAGATGCTGACCATGGTGCAGACCCGGATGGGCCGGCGCATCCCGATCATCCTGATGGACACCGGGTTCTGGAAGGGGCTGCTCGACTGGATGCGCGACCAGCTGGTGGCCAACGGACTGATCTCCGACGGCGACATCGGGCTGATCCAGACGATCGACGACCCGGCACAGGTGGTGGAAGCGATCTTCGACTTCTACCAGACGCGCGGCTTCGTGCCGACCGCCGACGAGCGCGAACGGATGCTCTACCTGTAGCAGTACGCCGGCACCCGCTTGCTCCATGGCCGTCTTCACGCCCGTCACGCGCGACGAGCTCGCGCACTGGCTCGAGTCCTACGATCTCGGCGCGTTGCGCGAGCTCGAAGGCATCGCCTCGGGCATCGAGAACAGCAACTTCTTCGTCACCACCACGAGCGGACGCTACGTGCTCACGCTGTTCGAGCGGCTCGGCGTCGACGAGCTGCCGTTCTACCTCGGCCTGATGCATCACCTGGCCGCGCGCGGCATACCCTGCCCCGATCCGGTCGCCGATCGCAACGGCGCGCTGCTCGGTCGTCTGAACGGCAAGCCCGCGGCGCTGGTCACGCGCCTGGCGGGCCGCGCGAGCCTGCGCCCCATGCCGGCGCACTGCGCCCAGGTCGGCGCGCTGCTGGCGGCGATGCACCAGGCGGCCACCGGCTACGACGCGAGCCTGCCGAACCTGCGCGGCCTCGACTGGTGGACGCGCACCGCACCGCTGGTGACGCCGTTCCTCGATGCCGGCCAGGCGGCGCTGCTGCGCGACGAGCTCGCGCAACAGCAGGCGTTCGCCGCCACCGAGACGTACGCGGCGCTGCCCTGGAGCGTGGTCCACGCCGACCTGTTCCGCGACAACGTGCTGTTCGAAACGTTGCCCGACGATTCGCCGCGCCTTGGCGGCGTGATCGACTTCTACTTCGCCGGCGTGGACACCTGGGTGTTCGATCTCGCGGTCGCGGCCAACGACTGGTGCATCGATGACGCGAGCGGCGCCTTCGACGCGGCCCGGCTCGCCGCGCTGCTCGATGCCTACCGCAGCCGGCGTGCGCCGACGAACGCCGAATGCACCGCATGGCCGATGATGCTGCGTGCCGGCGCGCTGCGTTTCTGGCTGTCGCGACTGCACGACCTGTACCTGCCACGCCCTGCCGAAATGGTCACGCCCAAGGATCCGGTGCACTTCGAACGCATCCTGCGGGCACGCCGCGCCGGCGTGCCTCCCCTCGAATGACGCCCGCGCAACCCGGCTCGATGCGCATTCGCACCCTCGCCGCGCTGGCCGGCTGGGGCTGGGTGGCCGACGGCTTTCGCGTGTTGCGCCGCCAGCCGATCGCGCTGCTCGCGATCACGTTCCTGAACCTGCTCGCGCTGTCGGTGTCGGTGCTGATCCCGCTGGTGGGATCGATCGCGCCGCTGATCCTCACGCCGGCGCTGATGGTCGGCCTGATGCATGCGGTCCGCGCCGCCGACCGCGGCCAGATGCCCACGCCGCAGATGCTGCTGGCTGCCTTCCGCGAGGACGGCGGGCGCGCCTGGCGGCCGCTGATGCTGCTGGGCGTGGTCAACGCGCTGTCCACCATCGGCGCGCTGGCGCTGGCAGCCGTTGCCGACGGCGGCATGCTGATGCGGCTGGCCACCGGTCAGTTCGGCGTCGACGAAGCCCCGGTCGACGGCAGGCTGACGATCGCGGCGATCGTGTTCGTGCTGGCCTACCTGCCGGTGCAGATGGCGATGTGGTATGCGCCGCTGTTCATCGCATGGCGGCGCACGCCGGTGGCGCAGGCGCTGTTCTTCAGTCTGGTAGGGGTGTGGCGCAATCGTCGCGCCTTCATGGTCTACGGACTGGGCTGGTTCGCGATCGCGCTGGCCGGCTCGGTGGTGATCCGCCTGCTGCAGCTCACGCTCGGCGCCAGCCCGATGCTGTTGTCGATGCTGCTGTCGCCGCTGTCGCTGCTGCTGATCACCGCGGTGTACTGCTCGTTCTGGCCCACCTGGCGCGACGCGCTCGAAGCCGATTAACCCACCGCCTCGAGCCGCGCCACCGACAGCGCGAGCCACTTCAGCCCCTCGCGTCCGAAGTTGACCTGCACCCGCGCGTCCTCGCCGCTGCCCTCGATGCCGACGATCACGCCTTCGCCGAAGCGCGCGTGCGCGACGCTCTGGCCGACGCGGAATGCCACGCCCCGATCGAAGCGCTGCGCGGCGCGCTGCTCGGCGCCCGACAGGCGGCCGCTTTCGTGGTCGGCAGCGGCGCGCCCGCGCGCCGCTGTGCCCGCACGCCCGAAGCCTTCCCACGCCCCGCCCCAGCCTTCGCGCCAGGCCGGCGCGGCAGGCGCGCGCGGCGTCAGCCACTTCAGCAGCGCCGGCGGCAGCTCGTCGAGGAAGCGCGAACGCAGGCTGTAGCGCGTCTGGCCATGCAGCATGCGCGTCTGCGAAAAGGACAGGTAGAGCCGCTTGCGCGCCCGCGTGATCGCGACGTACATCAGGCGCCGCTCCTCTTCGAGCCCCTCGGGCTCGGCGATCGAGTTCTCGTGCGGGAACAGCCCCTCCTCGAGCCCGGTGACGATCACCGCATCGAACTCCAGCCCCTTGGCCGCGTGCACCGTCATCAGCTGCACGGCGTCGCTGCCCTCGCCTGCCTGGTTCTCGCCGGCCTCGAGCGAGGCATGCGCCAGGAACGCCGCCAGCGGCGTGACGCGCACCGCGCCCGGTGCATCGGCGCCGGGCACGCCGGCCTCATCCGGCGCGACCGCGTCCGCGCCCTGCCCGGCGCCCTGCCCCGCGCCAGCGCCCTGCCCGGCGCCGGCACCCTGCACGCCGGCGACGCCGACATTGGCCGGCACGTCGGGCGCGACACCCTCCTCGGCCAGGAAGGCGGCCGCCGCGTTGACCAGCTCGCGCAGGTTCTCGATGCGGTCCTGCCCCTCGCGCTCGGTGCGGTAGTGCGCCAGCAGGCCGCTGCGATCGATCGCGTGCTCGACGATGTCGGTGAGCGGCAGCCCCGCGGTGTCGGCGCGCAGGCGCGCGACCAGCTGCGCGAACACGCCCAGCTTGCCGGCGGCCGCGCCGCCCAGCCGGTCGACCGCCGCGAACAGGCTGCAGCCGGCCGTCCGCGCCGCGTCCTGCAGCGCCTCGAGCGTGCGCGCGCCGATGCCGCGCGCCGGGAAGTTGACCACGCGCAGGAAGGCGCCGTCGTCGCCGGGGTTCTCCAGCAGCCTCAGGTAGGCCAGCGCGTGCTTGATCTCGGCGCGCTCGAAGAAGCGCAGCCCGCCGTAGACGCGGTAGGCAATGCCCGCCGAGAAC
>JAHDYE010000188.1:3482-6995 GCA_023383035.1 Burkholderiaceae bacterium
GAACAGCGCGTGCTCGATCACCCGCGATTGCGCATTCGAGCGGTACAGCACCGCCACGTCGGCGCGCGCCCAGCCCTCGCCGACCAGGCCGCGGATCTCCTCGACCAGCCATTGCGCTTCCTGCGCGTCGGTGACCGACTCGTGGACCCGCACCGGTTCGCCTTCGCCCGCCTCGGTCCACAGGTTCTTGCCGAGCCGGCGCCGGTTGTGCGCGATCAGCGCGTTCGCGCATTCGAGGATGTTGCCGTGCGAGCGGTAGTTCTGCTCGAGCTTGATCAGGTTCGCAACCCGGAACTCGCGTTCGAACGCCGCCATGTTGGCCACGTTGGCGCCGCGGAACGCGTAGATGCTCTGGTCGTCGTCGCCGACCGCGAACATCACCGCGCCGCCGCCGGCCAGCAGCTTGAGCCAGCGGTACTGCAGCGCGTTGGTGTCCTGGAACTCGTCGACCAGGATGTGGCGGAAGCGCGCCTGGTAGTGCTCGCGCAGCAGCTGGTTGCGCTCGAGCAGCTCGTGGCTGCGCAGCAGCAGCTCGGCGAAGTCGACCACGCCTTCGCGCTGGCACTGTTCGTCGTAGGCGGCGTACAGCTCGACCATGCGCCGCGTGTAGTCGTCGCCGGCCTCCACCTGCGCGGGACGACGCCCGTCCTCCTTCGCGCCATTGACGAAATGCTGCAGGTTCTTCGGCGGATACTTTTCGTCGTCGACGTTCAGCGCCTTGAGCAGGCGCTTGATCGCCGCCAGCTGGTCCTGCGCGTCGAGGATCTGGAACGAATGCGGCAGGCCCGCGTCGCGGTGATGCGCGCGCAGCATCCGGTTGGCCAGCCCGTGGAAAGTACCGATCCACATGCCGCGCGTGTTGATCGGCAGCATCGCCGACAGGCGCGCGATCATCTCGCGTGCCGCCTTGTTGGTGAAGGTGACTGCCAGCACGCCATGCGGACCGACCTGGCCGGTGGAGATGAGCCAGGCGATGCGCGTGGTGAGCACGCGCGTCTTGCCGCTGCCGGCGCCGGCGAGGATCAGCGCATGCTGGGCCGGCAGCGTGACGGCCGCGAGCTGCTGCTCGTTCAACTGGGAAAGCAGCCTGGACATCGGAGGGAGCAGCGGGAGGCGGCAGGGATGGCGCGGTGCCGGCGCGCGCGGCACCGTGCGCGGGATACGCTCAGGCTCAGCGCCTGGCCGGCTTGCGGCTGCGCTGCGACCAGACCGGCTGGCGCGGCGCGAGTCCGCCGTGACGGATCTCGACGCACCGGTTGATCCATCGCGACGATTCGTCCGACATGTCGACGATCGGCGCGTTCGCGCCATGGCTCACGCGGACGATGCGATGGCTCTGCACGCCGTAGCGCTCGAGCAGCGCGGCCACCGCCTGCGTGCGGTTCATGCTGAGCTGGACCGCGGCTTCCGGCTCATCGACCGGGTTGGCGTGGCCGGACACGATCAGCGTGCCGCCGGGTCCGGCGTTGAAACGCTCGGCCTGCGCGCGGATCATCGCGTGATACTGCTCGGCCACGCGGGTCGAGTCGCCGTCGAAATAGACGCGGGTGAAGTCCGGTTGCTGTGCCGTCCCGACGTCTGCCCCGGTACCGCCGACCACCTTCAGGGTCGGCCGGGGCGCGACCGTTGCGGCGGATTCGACAACCGGGAGAGATTTTTCCTGCATGCGATCTCCTGACTGGCATGGCGCGCGCGAGCGGGATTCCGTATCGGAACTCGCTGCACTCGCACGGATCGGAAGGGGAGAGCCGCCATTCTATCAAATCACCCCCGACCGCCCGGCCGGCGGACGCGCCGCGCGTCAGCGAGCCAGCCGCGCCAGCGCCACGTGGACCGCGATACCGCCCAGTACCGCCCACTCGAGCGGAATCGTGAGCACCAGCACGAAAGTGGCTGCCATCGCCGCAGCGTCGCGCCGATCGTGCCGCACGATGCGCCGGATCTCGTGCAGGTCGATCAGGCCGACGGCCACCATCAGCAGGATGCCGGCCACGGCGGCCAGCGGCAGATAGCGCGACAGCGGCGCCACGAAGGCCAGCAGCAGCACCAGGAAGCTCGCGGCGGCAATCGCCGACATCGGCGTGCGCGCGCCTGCCGCGACGTTCACCGCGGAGCGGTTGAACGATCCGCTGGCCGGGTACGACGAGAAGAACGCGCCCGCGACGTTGGCCAGCCCCTGGCCGAGCACCTCGCGGTTGCCCTCGACCCGACTGCCGCTCCTGACCGCGATCGCACGTGCGATCGACACCGCTTCGGCCAGCGCGAGCAGCGTCATCACCAGCGATGGCACCAGCAGCATCCGCAGCGCGTCGAACGACAGCGTGGGCGCCGACAGCGGCGGAATCGCGCCCGGCAGCGCGCCGACCGCCTTGACCGCGTTGCCGGGCGAGATCGCCTTGAGCACCGCGGCGATCGCGCCGCCGGCCAGCACGCCCACCAGCATGTACGGCACGCGGCTGTTCCACGGGCGCGCGAGCAGGCATGCCGCCACGGTGCCGAACGCCACCAGCGCGGTCGGCCAGTGGATCAGCGCGGCGTCCTCGACCAGCCGCACCAGCGTCTGCCACACCGACAGGCCGCGCGGCCACTCGAACCCGAACAGGTTGGGCAGCTGCGAATCGGCGATCAGCACCGCGGCGCCGGCGGTGAACCCGACGATCACGCTGTGCGGGATCCGGTCGACCGCGCGCCCCAGCCCCAGGATGCCGATCGCCAGCTGCCATACGCCGACCATGAAGGCGAGCGTGATCACGAGCTGCACGTAGGCCGGTGAGCCCGGCGCGGCCATCGGCGCGATCAGCGCCAGCACGGTCAGCGAGATCGCGTTGGCCGGTCCGGTCACCATCAGCCGGCTGGCGCCGAACAGCGCCGCGATCACGCACGGCACCATCGCGCTGTACAGGCCATACTGCGGCGGCATGCCGGCCAGCGTGGCGAAAGCCACGCCCTGCGGCAGCACGACGATCGCGCCGGTGAGCCCCGCCATCAGGTCGGCGCGCAGCGTCGCCCGGTCGCGCAGCAGCGGCCACCAGGCCAGGAACGGCAGGTAACGCTCCAGCGCCCTGCGCTCAGTCGTCATGCGAAGCGATCATGCGAAGCGATCATGCGAAGCGATCATGCGAAGGCGAGCGCGGTGCGAGCGTGCCGAATCGGTCGTGGGTGCGGCGTGCATTCCTGGCTGGCGGTAGCCGGTTCGCGGCGAGTATCGAGCCAACGCGAATGGTATCGCCGAATCGGCGCAAGACCCGCCGGGCGGCACGGATATCGGCACCAAGCTGCCGTGCGGGAAGCCTCAGGCGCGCCCCTTCCAGGGCACCACGCGCCGCTCGACCCAGCGCATCAGCAGGTCGAACAGGTAGGCGACCACGCCGATCACGATGATCCCCATGATCACGATGTCGGTGCGCAGGAAGTTCGACGCGTTCAGCACCATCTGGCCCAGCCCGACGTTGGCAGCCACCATCTCGGCGGCGACCAGCGTGGTCCAGCCGAAGCCGATCGCGATGCGCATGC
>JAHDYE010000189.1 GCA_023383035.1 Burkholderiaceae bacterium
GCGGCGAGAAGATGAGCAAGAGCCGCGGCACCGGCATCTCGCCGCTGCGCTACCTGCAGATCGGCATGAACCCGGAATGGCTGCGCTACTACATCGCGGCCAAGCTGAACGCGCACGTGGAAGACGTCGACTTCAATCCCGACGATTTCGTGGCGCGCGTGAACAGCGACCTGGTCGGCAAGTACGTGAACATCGCCAGCCGCGCGGCCACTTTCGTCAGCCGCTTCTTCGAGGGCCGGCTCGCGCTGCCGGACGACGGGCGCGACGAGGCGCCGCGGCGCCGCGTGGCCGCGCTCGCGGCGGAAGTGGCCGCGGCCTACGAGGGGCGCGAGTACGGCAAGGCGATCCGGCTGATCATGGGCTACGCCGACGAGGTCAACCAGTACTTCGACGCCAACAAGCCGTGGGAGCTGGCCAAGGATCCGGCACGGCGCGACGCGCTGCACGAGGTGTGCTCGCGCTGCCTGGTGGCGTTCCATCACCTGAGCATCCTGCTCGCGCCGATCCTGCCGGCCACCGCGGCGCGCGTGGCGGCGTTCTTCGGCATGCCCGAGCTGCGCTGGGACGACCTCGGCGCGGGCACGGACAGCGCCTCGCCGGTGCGTGCGATCGGGCGCTACGAGCACCTGATGACGCGCGTGGAGACGAAGATGTTCGACGCGCTGTTCGAGCCGCCGCAGGCCGACGAACCGGCGCGTGCGTCCGGAACCGGGTCGAAAGCGGCAGCCGCGGGGAAGGCGGGCGCGAGCGCAACGAAGGCGGGCGCCGCGCCGGCGCGTGGCGCGGCGCCCGATGCGCGCGCCGGCGTCGCAGCGGCCGGCGGCCCGGCCACGATCTCGATCGACGACTTCGCCCGCCTCGACCTGCGCATCGCACGCATCGTCGCCGCCGAGGCCGTGGAAGGCTCCGACAAGCTGCTGCGGCTCGAGCTCGACGTCGGCGAACAGCGCACGCGCACGGTGTTCTCGGGCATCAAGGCGGCCTACGACCCGGCGCGGCTGGTCGGACGCATGACGGTGGTGGTCGCCAACCTCGCGCCGCGCAAGATGAAGTTCGGCGTCTCCGAGGGCATGGTGCTGTCGGCCTCGGCCGACGACGCGGCGCAGCCGGCGGGGCTGTACCTGCTCGACGTGGACGCCGGCGCGCAGCCGGGCATGAAGGTGCGCTGAAATCCCGGCGCGCCGGGCCGGCTCAGCCTGACGCGTTGATCAGCCGCGGATCGGGCGTGCGGCTGGTGCGCGTCACCCGCCCGTCCGGGCCCAGGTGCGCGTGGAACATCTCGCTGGTGGTCATCTCGCCGCGCACGCGCCAGGTCCACACCAGCTCGCTGCGCGCCGGGAACGACGCCTCGCTGCCCGGCTTGCCCAGCAGGCGGCGCAGGTCGTCGCGGCTCATGCCGGCGCGCACGCGCGCCAGGTTTTCGGCTGCCAGCGCGTTGGTCATGCCGCGGTAGCGGCCGTCGGCGCCGATCTCCACCATCCAGGTCTCGGTGCCTTCGGGCCCGCGCACGTATTCGTACACCTGGCGGCCATCGGCCTCCTCCCAGATGGTTTCCGGCTTGCCCATCAGCTTGCGCACGTCCTCGACCGTGGACTCGCCCGGACGCAGCTCGCGCTGGGCGACGAAGTCGCAGGCGCCGAACAGGGCCAGCAGCGAGCACAGCCAGCCGGTCAGGATCGATCGTTTCATGGTGGCCTCCCCGGATCGGCAAGTATCGTCGAATCGCGACCGGCGCACAGGCGCTGGGCGGTGCAGATCGCTTAGAATCGCCGGCGGGAGAACGCCGCCATGTACGAATCCGACATCACACGCTTCCTGGCCGAGCTGAAGCGCGCCAACGCCCGCCTCGAGGAATCGCAGCGCAAGGGGCGCAGCCTGCTGTGGGACCGCCCGCAGGATCCCGACACGACGCGGCGCTTCCGCGACTCGCGCGTGCCGGCGCGGCCCTACGCCTACTACCCGAAAGACTTCACTTGAGCGCGGTACCGGCCGATGGGCGGGCCGACGAGGCGCCGCGTCGCTTTCCGGCGACCGGCGACGCCCCGACAGCGCCGGCGAGCGACGCCGCCGGGCACGCCGAACCCGAGCAGCTCGAGCTCAAGGTGGTGGCCCGGCTCTACGGCGAGCCGATGGTGCAGCTGCCGCAGGACCTGTACATCCCGCCCGACGCGCTGGAGATCTTTCTCGATACCTTCGAAGGACCGCTCGACGTCCTGCTCTACCTGATCCGCCGCCAGAACTTCAATATCCTCGACATTCCGATGGCCGAGGTCACGCGCCAGTACCTGGCCTACATCGAGGAGATCCGCAGCCGCAATCTCGAGCTCGCGGCCGAGTACCTGCTGATGGCGGCGCTGCTGATCGCGATCAAGTCGCGCATGCTGCTGCCGGTGAAGAAGGCCGACGGCGGCGAGGAGGTCGACGATCCGCGCGCCGAACTGGCGCGCCGGCTGATCGAGTACGAGCGCATCAAGTTCGGCGCCCAGCAGCTCGACACGATCCCGCAGCTCGGGCGCGACTTCCTGCGCGCGCAGGTCTGGATCGAGCAGGCGATCGACACGCGCCTGCCCGAGGTGCGGCCGGTGGACCTGCGCGACGCCTGGGCCGACATCCTGCGCCGCGCGCGCCTCACGCAGCATCATCGCATCAGCCGCGAAGAACTGTCGGTGCGCGAATACATGACCTTCGTGCTGCGCAAGCTGCAGGATCGCCGCTTCGCCGAGTTCGACGAGCTGTTCGAGGTCGAGCGCGGCCCGCAGGTGGTCGTGGTCACCTTCATCGCGCTGCTCGAGCTGGCGCGCGAATCGCTGATCGAGATCACCCAGGCCGAGGCGTTCGCGCCGATCTACGTGCGGCTGGCCTACCAGCCGAGCTGAGAAGCTGTGAACGGCGGTTCCCGTTCCATGGCGCCGGTCCTGCGTCGCGCCGCGCAGCTGAAGGCGCTGAACAGCTTCGCGATCGATGCGCGCGCCGAGCGGCTGCTCGAGCTGCGCGACGTCGCCGACCTGCCCGCCGCGCTCGATGCGCTGCGCGCGCATCCGCCGGCGCTGGTGCTGGGCGGCGGCAGCAACCTGCTGTTCACCCGCGATCCGCCGGGAACGGTGCTGCACGTCGCGCTGCAGGGGCGCCGCGTGCTCGACGAGCGAGGCGGCGAGGCGCTGGTCGAGGCCGCCGCCGGCGAGAACTGGCACGCGTTCGTCGAGTGGACGCTGGCGCAGGGCCTGTACGGCCTGGAAAACCTGGCGTTGATCCCCGGCAGCGTCGGCGCCAGTCCGATCCAGAACATCGGCGCCTATGGCGTCGAGATGCGCGAGCGCTTCGATTCGCTCGACGCGGTGTCGCTGGCCGACGGCGAGCGCCGGCGCTTCGCCGCCGCGGACTGCGCGTTCGGCTATCGCGACAGCGTGTTCAGGCATGCGCAGGGCGCGCACTGGCTGATCATCGCCGTGCGCTTCAGGCTGTCGCGCACGCCGCGGCTGCGGCTCGACTATGGGGAGATCCGCGACGAGCTGCGCGCGCACGGCGTCGCCGACCCCGCGCCGCCCGACGTGGCGCGCGCCGTATGCGCGATCCGCCGGCGCAAGCTGCCCGATCCGGCCGTGCTCGGCAACGCCGGCAGCTTCTTCAAGAACCCGCTGGTGGACCTCGCGCTGGCCGAGCGGCTGCGTGTCGCGCATCCCGGCATGCCGCTGCATCCGGGAACCTCGCCGGGCAGCGCGAAGCTGTCGGCGGCCTGGCTGATCGAGCGCTGCGGCTGGAAGGGCCACCGCGACGGCGACGCCGGCGTGCACGCGGCGCACGCGCTGGTGCTGGTCAATCACGGACATGCCAGCGGCGCGCAGATCCTCGCGCTGGCCGAGCGCATTCGCGAGTCGGTGCGACAACGCTTCGGCGTCGAGCTCGAGCGCGAACCGGCCATCGCCTGAAATGGGCGCCCGCACCGGCCGCGGGCCGTCAGGCCGCGCGGCGAAACACCCAGACGGCGTCCGACGAGGCCGCCGGCACGAAGTCGTAGCCGTCCAGATCGAATTCCTTCAACGACTCCGGGTCCTCGATGCGGCGCTCGATCGCGAAGCGGGCCATGCGGCCGCGCGCGCGCTTGGCGGCGAAGCTCATCACCTTCCAGGCGCCGCCACGCCGCTCCTGGAACACCGGCTGCACCACCCGATGGCGCAACGTGCGCGGCGCGAGCGCCTTGAAGTACTCTTCCGAAGCCAGGTTCACCAGCACCGGATGACGATGCGCGTGGAGCTCGGCATCGATCGACCGGGCCAGCCGCTCGCCCCAGAACGCGTACAGGTCGCGCCCGCGCTCGTTGGCCAGCCGCGTGCCCATCTCGAGCCGGTAAGGCTGGATCAGGTCGAGCGGCCGCAGCATGCCGTACAGGCCGGACAGGATGCGCAGGCGGTCCTGCGCCCAGTCGAGCTGCGCCGCGTCGAGGTCGGGCGCGCCCAGGCCGTCGTAGACGTCGCCGTCGAAGGCGAGCACCGCCTGCTTGGCGTTGTGCGGCCCGAACGGCGGCTTCCAGCGCGCGTAGCGCGCGACGTTCAGCGCCGCCAGCGTGTCGCTGATCGACATCAGCGATGCGAGCCCGGCGACGTCGAGCGTCTTCAGTCGCACGACCAGCCGGCGCGACTGCGCGAGCCAGGCCGGCCGGCTGTGGCGGACGATGTGCGGCGGGGTCTCGAAGTCGAGAGTCTTGGCGGGAGACAGGACGATCAGCATTGCAGGCGGCTCGATGCCCGAAGGGCGCGATGATGTCATGAAGGCGGTGCTCGACACCAATGTCTGGCTCGACTGGCTGGTGTTCGCCGATGCGGGCGTTGCCCCCATCGCGCGGGAGGCCGCGCGCGGTGCGCTGCTCGTGCTCGGCAGCGACGACACGCGCGCCGAGTGGCTCGACGTGATCGCGCGGCCGTGCTTCGCGCTCGACGCGCCGGCCCGCGCGGCGGCTGCGACGTCCTACGACCGGCTGGTGCGCGGCTGCGCGCGCCCGCCCGCATGTGCGCTGTCGTGTCGCGACCGCGACGACCAGAAGTTCCTCGACCTGGCGATCGCCGAAGGCGCGCACTGGCTGGTCACGAAGGACAAGGCGCTGCTCGCGCTGGCGCGGCGTGCGGCGCGCTCGCACGCGCTGTCGATCGTGAGACCCGATGCCGCGCCGCTGCGCGCCGCGCTGGCGCGCGCCGCGGCGAACCTATAATCGCGGATCCGAGACAGGACGCCGCCATGAACGCGCCGCACGGCTTCGCTCCGCCCGCCATCGAGACCAAGCTGCCCAGGGTCGGCACCACGATCTTCACCGTCATGTCGGCGCTGGCCGCCGAGAAGAACGCGGTCAATCTCGGGCAGGGTTTCCCGGATTTCGACTGCGACCCGCGGCTGGTCGACGCGGTGGCGGGCGCGATGCGCGCGGGGCTGAACCAGTATCCGGCGATGGCCGGCGTGCCCGCGCTGCGCCAGGCCGTCGCCGACAAGATCGCCGCGGTCCACCGCGCCCGCTACGACTGGAACGACGAGATCACGATCACCGCCGGCGCCACGCAGGCGATCCTCACGGCAGTGCTGGCGATCGTGCGGCCCGGCGACGAAGTGATCGTCCTCGAGCCGGTCTACGACAGCTACGTGCCGGGCATCGAGCTGGCCGGCGGCAAGGCGGTCGCGGTGCCGATGAGTGCCGGGTTCCGGGTGCCGTGGGCGGCGGTGCGCGCGGCGGTCACGCCGCGCACGCGCGCGATCATGATCAACTCGCCGCACAACCCGAGCGGCACCATCCTGCGCGAAGCCGACCTGCGCGAACTCGAATCGATCGTGCTGGCGCACGAGCTGTTCGTGATCTCCGACGAGGTCTACGAGCACATGGTGTTCGACGGCGAGACGCACCAGTCGGTGAGCCGCTTTCCGCTGCTCGCCTCGCGCGCGTTCGTGATCTCGTCGTTCGGCAAGACCTTCCACGTGACGGGGTGGAAAGTGGGCTACTGCGCGGCGCCCGCGCCGCTCACGGCCGAGTTCCGCAAGGTGCACCAGTTCAACGTGTTCACCGTGAACGCCCCCGCGCAGCACGGCCTGGCGGACTACATGCGCGATCCGGCGCCGTGGCGCGGGCTGGCGGCGTTCTACCAGCGCAAGCGCGACCTGTTCCGCGCCGGGCTCTCCAGGACGCGCCTGCGGATGCTGCCCGCCGAAGGCACCTACTTCCAGCTGGTGGACTACAGCGCGATCTCCGGCCTCGACGAACTGGCCTTCGCGAAATGGCTCACCACGGAGATCGGCGTGGCGGCGATCCCGCTGTCGGCGTTCTACGAACGGCCGGTCGACAACGGGTTGGTGCGCTTCTGCTTCGCCAAGAGCGACGAGACGCTCGAGCTGGCACTCGAGCGGCTGGCGCGCCTCTGAGCGACGCCCGGTTCGAGCCGGCGCGGGCCGGATCCCGGCGCAGCCGCTCAGCGCGGCTGTTCGCCCTCCGGCTCCCGGTCCGCGGCTTCACCGGCCTGTTCTTCGGGCTGCTGCAACCCTCCCTCGGCCGATCCGCCCTGCTCGGCCTTGCGCTTGAGCTTCTCCTCCTTCTTCTGCTTCTTGGCGAGCTCGCGCTGTCTCTTCGCGAATGCGTAGTTCGGTTTTGCCAATCTGCGTCCCCCGTTGGGTCTGTCGAGGCGGCTGCCTCGCCGCCATTGTCGCGACTCTTGCGCCGCAGCGCCACCCGCCCTGCCGGCCGAAGGGTCGACCTATTCTCCGACGCGCCGCCGCAGCGCCTTGACCTGGCCGCGCCGCGCCTTCTCGTCGAGCCGCCTGGCGCGGGCGGCCGCGCCCGGACGCGTCGGCTTGCGCTCGGCGGGCTCGTGCGCGGCGAGGTCGACCAGCGCCTGCAGGCGCGCGATCGCGTCCTCGCGGTTGCGCTCCAGGCTGCGGAAGCGCTGCGCCTTG
>JAHDYE010000190.1 GCA_023383035.1 Burkholderiaceae bacterium
CGAGCCAGCGGCGCAGCACGTCGCGCCGCACCAGCACCTGGTCGCCGCGACTGGCCGCCATCGGCGGGTTCATGCCGCGGGCGTGCTCGCGGCCGGTGACGACGATGGTGGCGCCCTCGCGCACGTGCGACGCCACGCGTTCGGCGAGCACGAACTCGGGCCGACGGAACCGCCCGAGCCCGGCCGCGTAGACGAGACCGGACGCCGCCAGCCGCAGGTTGGCCGCCGCCTCGTCGAAGGCGTCGATGCCGCCGCCGATCGGCAGTTGCCCGAAGGCCGGCGCGGCCTGGTCGGCAAGCACCTCCCAGTGCGCTTCGCGCGCAGCGATCCAGCGGCCGACCTGGTCGCGATCGGGCGGCACGTCGAGCGGCAGGCCGCGTTCCCAGCGAAAGAACTCCCGCATCTGCAACAGGTAGATGCACAGCGAGAGGTCACGCGCGTGGACCGCATCGGCGAGATCGCAGTTGCGCTGCACCGCCGCGGCCACTTCGTCGAAGGCTGGCGTCACGACGGAAAGTCTACGCGACGTAGCGTTTGCTGGCGCGGCGCCGCCCCGGCCTCGATTTCTGGATCACCACGCCGCGCACCGCCGACAGGTCGGCGAGCGGGATATCGGGGTAGCGCGGATCGAGCGCACGCAGCCTCCAGCGCGCGGGCCCGTCGCGCGCGAGCTGGCGAAAGATCCACTCGCCGTCGCAGTACGCGAGTACGAACGAGCCGTCGGCCGCCAGTCCGTCGGGCTCGATGACGATGATGTCGCCCTCGGCGAACTCGGGCAGCATCGAATCGCCGAGCACCATCAGTGCGAACGACTCTCCCGACGAGCAACCCCCGGCAGGTTCGCCGCCGTTCGCGCTCTCGTGCGCACCCGGGGCGGCGAGCGTCTCGACGCGGATCGGAAAGACCCGCGCTGCCGGGTCGTCCTGCTGCGCGCCCACTGCCGATTCCTCCCGGTGCGGCGGCTCAGATGTAGAGCGTGATGTCGGCCGAGCCGGCGAAGTCGAGGAACGTGGTGGCGCCGCCGAACTCGATGCCGTCGATGAAGTCCGACGGCTGGAACTCGAACAGGTCCACCGTCATCTGGCAGGCGATGAACTTGACGTCGGCCTCGATGCACAGCGAGCGCAGCTCGTCGAGCGACGCGACGCCTTTCGCCTTCATCTTGTTCTTCATCATCATCGTGGCCATCGCCTCCATCCCCGGCAGCGCCTGGACCAGCACCGGCATCGGCACCGGCATCGGCATCGCGGGATTGGCCAGCGGGCTGATCCTGATGTCGCTCAGATCCTTGCGCAGCAGCGCCAGACCGTAGAACGTACAGAACACCTGCACCTCGTAGCCGAGCGCGGCGGCCGTCGAAGACAGGATCAGCGGGGGATACGCCCAGTCGAGCGTGCCCTTGGTGGCAATGATCGCCATCTTCTTCGGTGTCATGCATGGATCTCCAGCAGGTTCGCGCCCGGCCGCGCGGGCCGGCAGGTGCCTGGCGGCCCTGCCCGGGTGCCGATTACTTCTTCCGGATGAAGAACACGTAGCCGCCGCCCTCTTCGGAGGACGCGAGCAGCTCGTTGCCGGTCTGCTTGGCGAAGGCTTCCATGTCCTTCACCGACCCGGAATCGGTCGACGTGACGCGCAGCACCTGGCCGGAGCCGAGGTCGTTGAGCGCCTTCTTGGTCTTGATGATCGGCAGCGGGCAGTTCAGCCCGCGTGCGTCGAGTTCCTTGTCGAATTCCATCCTCGATACTCCCTTCGTTGATCGATCGGCGCCCGGCGTCGCGGGCCGCAGACGGGCGAACGCCCGCGCGAAGCCGCCCGACAATTACGCGCCATCGCGCGCTGCGTCCATACCCTGGACGGGTAAGCCGGACGCGGCGCTAGTACCCTCCCTTGCCGAACGGCTTGGTCAGGCCCGCCACGCGCGGACCCTGCCTGGCCGGCTGGTTCGGGAACAGCTCGTAGAGCTTCGCCTTCCAGTCGATACCGGGGTGTGCCTCTTCGAAATCCTTGACCATCGCGCGGAAGTTCGGCGTATGGCCGTCCTCCTGGAAGCGTTCGCGCAGGTAGGCGACCACCAGCCAGTGCTCGTCCTGCAGCGCGATGCCCTCGGCCTGCGCGATCGCGCGCACCGCCTCCTCGCTGAAATCGGGCTCGAGCAGGAAGCCTTCGTCGTCCGCCTCGACCTCGATGCCGTTGATCAGGTATGCCAATCCGCGTCCCTCGCTTTCGTGCGCGCTTCAGAACTGCCAGCCGAAGGCGACGCCCAGCGAGTTCTGGTGCATCTTCAGCCGTGCCTCGCCACCGCCCACCATGGGAGGCAGCCCGCCGCTGACCGACTTGCTGAGGCCGTGCATGTACGCGACGCTCAGCTCCTTGCCGGCCCCGAGCTTCCAGGTGGCGCCCAGCGTCAGATGTTGCTCGATCACGCCGGGAGCGAGAATGTTGAAGAATACCTCGTCCGACGGAATCGGTTGCCGGCCGCGGCTGAACCCGCCGCGCAGCGTCAGCGTGTCGTTCATCGCGTAGCTCGCGCCGACGCGCAGCACCGTCATGTCGCGCCAGCCGAAGCCGGGCCCGCCGCTGGCGCCGAGCGGCGCCATCGACGCGCCGGTATCGCCCACCGCCGGAACACCGCTGTAATCGATGCGCTGCAGGTCGGCGGCGACGGTCAGCTTCGGCGCTGCCTTCACCGCGACGCCCACGCCGTAGTTGGCCGGGATGTCGAATTCGCCGCGATCGGGAAACAGGCCGGCGTAATCGTCGAACCGGCCCATGCGCGTCTTCGTCTGGTAGGTCGCGCCGAGCGTCACCGCGTCGCCGACGCGCCCGGTCCAGCCGACGCGCACGCTCCAGCCCGAGGAACTGTCCTCGCCGTTGTTGGTGAGCCGGGCCGGATCGGAGGACATCATCGCGAACGGTTGCAGGCCGTACGCGGAGAAACGCTGATGGGCCAGGTTCAGCGAGATGCCGAGCGCATGATCGGCGTGCGGCTTCCAGGCCAGCGTCGGCGCGACGAACACCTGGGTGAGATCGACGCCGGTTCGATCGGTGACGCCGAACGCCGAGAACGGCGACGGCCTGTAGCTGGTGTTCATGCCGCCGTTGCCGTAGATCACCAGCCCGACCGCCAGATCCGGGCCGAGCATCCGGTTGTAGCCGAACTCGGGCACGTAGAACGTGCTGCGGCGGTCGCCGTCGTAGCTGCCGTCCAGGCCGGCGCCGTTGCCGGAGATCGTCGCTTCGCGCACGGGCCTGAACACGTCCAGCCCGACGTCCATGCGGCTGCCCACCCAGGCCATGCCGGCAGGGTTGGTGGCGGCGGCCATCGCGTCCTGCGGCAGCGCAATGCCCACGCCGGCCATGCCCTTGGCCTTGATGCCGTAGCCGTGCGAGAAGTAGCCGTTGGTTGCGTGGGCGAGGCCGCTCGCCAGGCCGAGCGAGAGCCCCAGCGCGATAGTTCCGATCCGCTTCACGATGTCTCCCCCTTTCGTATCGATTCCCGGGTCGACACGAGCGCCTCGCGGCTGCCTGGCATCGCCCGTTCCGATGTTCGGAGCGCCCCGTGCGGACGTCCATAACCCCGATGAAGGGTCCGATATTACCTTGATGGGGTATCGGGTATGGGTATCAGACGGTCGGCCGCTGCTCGAAGCCGGCGAACTGCCCGCTCGCCGCTGACTCCTCGAGCCGCGTGACGTGTGCTGCCGGCGGCCCGCGCCGGGCCCAGCGCACCAGCGCCTCGACCGCGGCCGCTTCGCCGGCGACGACCGACTCGACCGAACCGTCGCTGCGGTTGCGCACCCAGCCGGCCAGCGCGAGCCGACGCGCTTCGCGCGCCAGCGCAGCGCGAAAGCCGACGCCCTGGACCCGTCCGTGGATCACGAGCTGCCGGCAGACGATCATGGCCGCACGCCCGCCGGCCCGCTCAACGCCGCTCGGCGAGCATCTCGAAATAGGTCTCGCGCGCGCTCAGGTACAGCGCATGGCGCATTTCGACCCAGCCCACCACGTCCGCCTCGGGCATCGGCTTGGACAGGTAGTAGCCCTGCACCTCGTCGCAGCCGAGCCGCGCCAGGCAGCGCAGTTCCTCCACCGTCTCGACGCCTTCGGCCACCACCTTGAGACCGAGCTGCTTGCCCAGCTCGATGGTCGAGCGGACGATGGTGAGATTGCCGCGATTGCGATGGATGCCCGCGACGAACGAGCGGTCGATCTTCAGCTCGTCGACCGGCAACTGCTGCAGCTGCTTCAGCGTGGAGTAGCCGGTGCCGAAGTCGTCCACCGACAGCCGCACGCCGAGGCGCGAAATCGCCAGCAGGTTCTTCAGCGCCGCGTCGGATTCGCTCACCACACCGCTCTCGGTGATTTCCAGGCACAGGCGCTTCGGATCGATCGGCTGGCTGCGCAGGATTTCGAGCACTTCGCGACCGAACTCGGGGTTCTCGACGTCCAGCGCCGAGACGTTGAGCGCCACGGTCAGGTTCAGGCCGGCATCGGCCAGCACGCGCGCGAAGCGGGCGCCGCCGGCGATCACCCATTGCGTGATCTCGCGCATGAAGCCGGTCTGCTCGGCGAACGGAATGAACTCGTTGGGCGGCACGCGGCCGCGCACCGGGTGGTTCCAGCGCACCAGCCCCTCGAAGCCGGCGATCAGACCGGTGCGCAGCGCGAGCTTGGGCTGGTAGTCGAGCACGAACTGCCCGCTCTCCAGCGCGGCCCGCATCTCGCCCAGCAGCGACAGGTAGCTGCGCCGCACCGCGCCGGCATCGCCGTCGAACACGCGCTCGCCCGAACGCGTGCGCTTGGCGCTGTACATCGCCGAGTCGGCATGGCGCAGCAGCGTCACGTCGTCCTCGCCGTGCTCGGGGTACAGCGAAATGCCGATGCTCACGCCGATGTCGATCAGCTGGTCGTTGCAGCGCAGCGGCGTTTTCATCGCATCGAGAACGCGCCGCGTGACTTCGCGCGCCGCATCCACCCCGCCCGCCATCAGCAGCACGAACTCGTCGCCGCCCAGCCGCGCCACGGTGTCGCTCTCGCGCGCGGTCGCGCGCAGGCGTCGGGCGACCTCCTGCAGCAGCAGGTCGCCGGTGGCGTGGCCGAGCGTGTCGTTGACGAACTTGAAGCGGTCCAGATCGAGCAGGGCCACCGCGAAGCCGCTGCGCGAACGCTGCGACACCGACACCATCTGCCGGATGCGGTCGGCCAGCAGTGCGCGGTTCGGCAGGCCGGTCAGCGGATCGGACAGCGCCGACTCCAGGATGCGGCGCTCGCGCAGCGCCACGGAGTCGGCCAGTCCGTTCACCGACTCGACCAGGCTGCCGATCTCGTCGGCAGCCCTTTTCGCCAGCAGATCCCGGCTTTCGGCGTGATGGGCGAGCGCGATGGCGCGCGTGATCTCGGCGAGCCGCCCCGCCACGCGCCGGCCGAGCCACCAGGCCACCAGCACGGCCGTCGCGGTGGAGACGGCCGCCGTCGGGACCAGCAGACTGCGTATCTGCCAGGCGAACCCGTCGAGCATCGACCCGACGACGTAGAGCGACGCGCCCTGGACGACGAGCATCGCCAGCGTCACGGTGATCGCGAAACGGGCCGCCAGCCCGAACCGGGGCCGACGCAGGCCGGCCGGCCGCGCGCCCGCTGTCGCCGCAGGAGCGCGCGTGCGCGACGCCTCCCCGTTTCCGTGCCGGCGACGGCGCCGGGACCGTTCCGCGGGCTGGGGGGATCGCGCTGCGCACATCCTGTCCAGTCTGCGCACCCGCCACGATCTTCACTGCAGGGCCACGCCGGGCGGTACGCTGCCGCCGACGAAAGCGCGTCGCGCTACAGCAACCCCATTTCGAGCTGCGCCGCTTCGCTCATCATGTCGCGGCTCCAGGGCGGATCCCAGACCAGCTCGACGTCGGCGGCGGCCACGTTCGGGATGCCCAGCAGCTTGTCGCGCGCCTCGTCGGCCAGGAGCGTGCCCATGCCGCAGCCGGCCGCGGTCAGCGTCATGCGCACGTCGAGCCGGAAGCGCCCGTCGTCCAGTTGCGTGGCCTCACAGCCATAGACCAGGCCCAGGCTGACGATATCGACCGGAATCTCGGGATCGTAGCAGGTGGCCAGCACGCGCCACGCGGCCGCTTCCACCGCCTCGGTCGTGGTCGGCGGACCGCTGCCGATGCCCAGGCCGAGCTCCTGCGACGGGTCGAGCTCGAGCCCGAGCGCGTCGGCATGCCGGCCGTCGATGCGGTACAGGTTGCCGTCGACCATCACGGTGAACGTGCCGCCCAGTTGCTGGCTGATGTAGCCGACCTGCCCCGCCTGCAGCGTCGTCGGGGTGCCCCAGGGCACCGCCACCGCCGGGCAATCGCGGGTCAGCGTGACTTCCTGGATATCGCCGTGCCGGTAACCCATCACTTCTCCTTCATTCCGTCTTCGCCGGGTCGGTGGCACCGGTGATCGCGTTGTGCAGCGTATGCCAGGCGAGCGTCGCGCACTTCACGCGCACCGGGAACTCGCGCACGCCGGCCAGTACTTCGAGTTTGCCGAAATCGCGGCCTTCGGGCGGCACACCCGTGAGCAGCGCATGGAAATCGCGGAACAGCGCCTCGACCGCCTCGACCGTCTGCCCCTTGACCGCCTCGGTCATCAGCGACGCCGATGCGGTGGAGATCGCACAGCCGTGGCCGACGAAGCTCGCGTCGGCGATCACGCCGCCGTCCAGGCGCACGTACAGCGTGAGCTGGTCGCCGCACAACGGATTGTGGCCTTCGGCGACATGATCGGCGTGGTCCATCTTGTGGAAATTGCGCGGGCTGCGGTTGTGATCGAAGATCACTTCCTGGTAGAGCTCGCGCAGGTCGCCGTGACCGATGCTCATCGGCGTGCTCCCCGCCCGAACATCTCGC
>JAHDYE010000191.1:0-942 GCA_023383035.1 Burkholderiaceae bacterium
TCGCGCAGCGCGAAGCGGTCGGTCATGCCGGCGATGTAGTCGGCCACCGCGCGCGCGCCGAGCGCGCCGACCCGCTCGCGGTGTTCCGGCGGCAGCCGTCCCGGGTCGGCCAGGTAGGCGCCGAACAGCTCGCGCACCACGCGGCGCGCATGGTCCATCACCTCGTCGACGCGCGGATGGCGGTACAGGCCGGCATGCAGGAAGCGCTTGAGCTGCGCCGAGCGCTCGCGCATGCCGTCGGAGAATGCCACCAGCGGCGGCGCCGCGCGTACGTCCTCGAGCGAACCGACGCCGGCCGCGTCGATGCGGCGCCGCGTCTCCCCGAGCAGGTCGACCACCAGGTCGTCGATCATGCGCCGGATCGTCTCGTGCACCAGCCGCCGTCCGCCCAGCCCCGGATACACGCGCTCGACCGTGCGACGGTGGCGCGCGAACAGCTCGATGCCGTCGAGCTGCTCGAGCCCGATCAGCTCCGAGCGCAGGCCGTCGTCGACGTCGTGGTTGTTGTAGGCGATCTCGTCGGCCAGGTTGGCCACCTGCGCTTCCAGCGAGGGCTGGCGGCCGCGCAGGAAGCGTTCGCCGAGCTCGCCCAGGCGGCGCGCATTGGCCGCCGAACAGTGCTTCAGGATGCCCTCGCGCGTCTCGAAGCACAGGTTCAGCCCGTCGAAGGCGCCGTAGCGCTGCTCGAGCTCGTCGACCACGCGCAGCGACTGCAGGTTGTGCTCGAAGCCGCCGTGCTCGCGCATGCACGCGTTCAGCGCGTCCTGGCCGGCGTGCCCGAACGGCGTATGGCCGAGGTCGTGCGCCAGCGCGATCGCCTCGACCAGGTCCTCGCACAGCCCCAGGCTGCGCCCGATCGAGCGCGCGATCTGCGCCACCTCGATCGAGTGCGTGAGCCGGGTGCGGAACAGGTCGCCCTCGTGGTTCACGAAGACCTGCGTC
>JAHDYE010000191.1:952-6849 GCA_023383035.1 Burkholderiaceae bacterium
AAGGCGGTGCAGTGAACGATGCGGTCGCGATCGCGCTGGAACTCGCTGCGCGTGGCCGCGGGCGGTTCCGGGTGGCGCCGCCCGCGGCTGGCGGCCGGATCGGCGGCCCATGGGGCCAGCGGCGCCGCCGACCACGCGCCGCCCGGTTGCGCTGTCATGCCCGTTCCCGCCCGCGCAGCGCGCGACTCAGCCGGTGCAGTCGAGCAGCGTCGCGCGCAGCGGCGCGTCGGGCACGCGCTGCAGCGTGGCCTTGCCGAGCCGCTCGAGCAGCACGAAGCGCGGCGTGCCCTGCTGCGCTTTCTTGTCCACGCCCATCAGCTCGACGTAGCGCTCGGGCGCCCACGCCGGGCCGCGTACCGGCAGGCCGGCCGCGTCGATGGTTTCGCGCAGGCGGCTCGCGGCGGCGGCATCGAGCATGCCGAGCCGCCTCGACAGGTCGGCCGCCATCACCATGCCCGCCCCGACCGCCTCGCCGTGCAGCCACTGGCCGTAGCCGAGGCCGGCCTCGATCGCGTGGCCGAAGGTGTGCCCGAAGTTCAGCGTCGCGCGCAGACCCGCCTCGCGCTCGTCGGCCGCGACCACGGCGGCCTTGATCTCGCACGAGCGCAGCACCGCGGCGGCGAGCGCCTGCGGGTCGCAGGCGCGCAGCGCGGCGAGGTCGCGCTCGAGCCCCGCGAGGTAATCGGGATCGGCGATCGCGCCGTGCTTGATCATCTCGGCCAGGCCCGCCGACAGCTCGCGCGCCGGCAGCGTGCGCAGCGTCTGCACGTCGGCCAGCACCAGCCGAGGCTGGTGGAACGCGCCGATCATGTTCTTGCCGAGCGGATGGTTGATCCCGGTCTTGCCGCCCACCGAGGAATCGACCTGCGCGAGCAGCGTGGTGGGCACCTGCACGAAATCGACGCCGCGCTGGTAGATCGACGCGGCGAAGCCGGTGAGGTCGCCGATCACGCCGCCGCCCAGCGCCACCAGCAGGCACTGCCGGTCGAAGCGCTCCTGCAGCAGGCGATCGAACACGCGATCGAGCGAGGCCCAGTTCTTGTACGCCTCGCCGTCGGGCAGGCGGATCGACACGCACACAGCGGCGCCGGCCAGCGACGCGGCGAGCCGCGCCTCGTACAACTCGCCGACGGTGTCGTTGGTCACCACCGCCACCTGGCGGCCCTGCGCCAGCCGCGCCAGCGCGTCGTTGCCGGCGAGCACGCCGGCGCCGATCACGATCGGATAGCTTCGATCACCCAGCGAGACGCGGAGTTCGTGGACGGCCATGCGAGAGGCGGGCTCAGCCGGCCCGCAGTTCGTCGGGAAGTCGCCCGATTATATCGGCCACCAGGTCGTCCACCGGCTGGCGCGCGCTCACCACCGTGATGGCCGCGATCTCCCGGTACAGCGGTTCACGCAGCGCCAGCAGCGTCGCCAGCCGCTCGCGCGGGTTCTCGGTCCGCAGCAGCGGACGGGCGCGGTCACGCCGCAGCCGCTGCCACAGGTCGGGCAGCGCGGCATGCAGGAACACCACCAGCCCGCGCCCGGCGAGCACGCGGCGATTCTCTTCGCGCATCACCGCGCCGCCGCCGGTGGCCAGCACGATCGAGGGCAGCTGCGACAGCTCGTCGAGCAGCGCGGCTTCGCGGCGACGAAAGCCCTCCTCGCCCTCGAGCTCGAAGATGGTGGCGATCGGCACGCCGCAGCGCTCCTCGATCACCTTGTCGGCGTCGAGGAAGCGCCGCCCGAGGCGGGCTGCGAGCTTGCGCCCGACGGTGGACTTGCCCGAGCCCATCATGCCGACCAGGAAGATCGGGCGGGACGCGGCGCCGGCCGGCGCCGCGTCGGACGACTGCTCCGGCCCGGCGGATTCGGCCGGCTGCCGAATCACCGCGCCATCGCCGTTTCGGTCACCACGCGCGGCGTCAGGAACACCAGCAGCTCGGTGCGGTCGTTGGTGCGCTGGGTGTTCTTGAACGCGTGGCCGATCACCGGCAGATCGCCCAGGAGCGGCACCTTGTTCACGTTGCTGCGCTCGAACTGCTCGTAGATGCCGCCGATGACCACGGTGCCGCCGTTCTCGACCAGCACCTGGGTCTGCACCCGGCGCGTGTCGATCGCGAAGCCCGCGGGCGTGAGCTGGCCGACCGCGTCGCGGTTCACCTCGACCGCCAGGATCACGTTGCCCTCGGGCGTGATCTGCGGCGTCACCTCGAGCTTCAGGTTGGCCTTGCGGAACGAGATCGACGTGGCGCCGCTGGAGGTGGCCTGCTGGTACGGCAGTTCGGTACCCTGCTCGATCACCGCCTTGCCCTGGTCGGCGGTGAGCACGCGCGGGCTGGACACGACCTTGCCGCGCTGGTCGGCTTCCAGCGCCGACAGCTCCAGGTTCAGGAAGCGGGTCAGGCTCGAGTCGAACAGGCTGATCGCGAAGGTCGACGGGTTGACGCCCGAGATGTTGGCCGCCGGCAGGTTCACGAAGTTGGTGTTCGCGAGCGCCGTGCCGCCGCTGCCCAGCACCCCCGGCAGCGGCGTGAGGTCGTGCACGCCCTGCAGGTTGCCCGCCACGGTGGCGCGGCCCAGGCCGCCCGCGCTGGCGTTGACGCGGTTGAAGCCCAGGCGCACGCCGAGGTTGCGCGAGAAGCGGTCGTCGGCCTCGACGATGCGCGCCTCGATCAGCACCTGGCGCACCGGAACGTCGATCTGCGCGATGATCTTGCGCACTTCCTCGAGGCGCGAGGTGGTGTCCTGCACGAACACCTTGTTGGTGCGCTCGTCGATGACGACGCTGCCGCGCTTGGACAGCACGCGCTGCTTGTCGTCCGACAGCAGCTTCTGCAGCGCGTCGGCCTTCTGGTAGTTGAGCTGGAAAGTCTCGGTGCGCACCGGCTCGATCTCGGAGATCTGGGCGCGCGATTCCAGCTCGAGCTTCTCCTTGGCGGCGATCTCGTCGCGCGGCGCGACCACGATCACGTTGCCGTTCTTGCGCTTGTCCAGGCCCTTGGACTCCAGGATGATGTCCAGCGCCTGGTCCCACGGCACGTCCTTCAGGCGCAGCGTGAGGTTGCCCGCCACCGAATCGCTGGTGACGATGTTCAGGTTGGTGAAATCGGCGATCACCTGGAGCAGCGCGCGGATGTCGATGTTCTGGAAGTTCAGCGACAGCCGTTCGCCGCTGTAGCCGGGGCCGCTGCCGCGCACCAGCCGGTTGGGGTCCTCGCGCAGCGCCTTCACTTCGACCACGAACTGCGTGTCGCTCTGGTAGGCATTGTGCTCCCACTCGCCGTGCGGCTCGATCACCAGGCGGGCATTGTCACCCTGCTGGAACGCGCGCACCGCGCGGATCGGCGTGCCGAAGTCGCCCACGTCGAGGCGGCGGCGCAGGTTCTCGGGAAGCGCCGCGTTCAGGAAGTCCACCACGATGGTGCGGCCCTGCTGCCGGATGTCGACGCCGACGCCGGGGTCGGACAGGTCGACCACGACGCGGCCCTCGCCGTCCTTGCCGCGACGGAAATCGATGTCGCGCAGCGAGTGGGTGCCCTTGCCGTCGGGCTTCGCGAAGGTGTACGACGACGCGGTCGAGGCGCCGCCGGCGGCGGCCACCGGATCGAGCGCCACGATCAGCGTGTTGCCGTCGATGGTGGTGTTGTAGCTCAGCGCGCGCTTCAGGTTCAGCACCAGCCTGGCGCGCTCGCCGGCCTGCACGATCGAGACGCTGCGCACGTCGCCTTGCGGCAGCTCGATCGCGTTCTTGCCGACGCGGTTGTCGGTGTTCGTGAAATCGAATGCGATGCGCGGCGGATTGGCGATCGAGAAGCCGGCCGGCGGCGCGGCGGGCGGGTTCTTCATGCCGATGCGCAGGTAGGTGGTGTTGCCCTGCTGCACGCTGCTCACGGACTCGATCGAGTTCGCCTGGGCGTACGCGAGCGGCGCAGCCGCCAGGGCCAGGCACGAGAGCAGCGCGGCGAAGACGGCGCGGAAAGCCACGCGGACGGTCGAGCCCGCCGGGCGCATTGTCATTGTCATTTACTGCTCCCTTCCTGAAGCCGCAACGCCGACTGCCGCTCGACCCAGTCGCCGGCGGCGTCCTGGACCAGTTCCCTGAGCAGGACCTCGGTTTCGCTGATTCTCGTGATCACACCGAAATTCTGGCCGGCGTAGTTGCCCACGCGCGCCTGGTACACCACCGCATCGACCTGCAGCAACGCGTGTTTCTGGCGCCCGTTCTCCAGGTGTCCGACCATGCGGATCGTGTCGAGCGGGTAGCCCTCGAGCACTTCGCGACGGCGGTTCAGGTCGGGCTTCAGCCCGGCGCCGGGACGTGTCTGGAGCGTCTCGAACACCACCGCGAGCTTCTCCGCCGAGAACGGATCGATCTGGGCCACGTTGTCGTAGCGGAACGGTTCGAATCGCTTGGGTGGGTCGATGCGCTCCTCGACCGGCGGTGTGCTCGCGCGCACCTGCTCCATCCAGGCGCGCAGCTCGCTCTGGTCCTGCGCGCAACCCGCGAGGGCGGCCGCCGCGGCGGCCACGACGACGAGGTGCTTCATTTCTTCGCGGCTCCCGGGTTGGGTTTCTTGCCGGCCTTGGCCTCGGCAGCGGCTCTTGCGCGCTGTTCGGCGACCTCTTCGGGATCGAGGTAACGGAAGGTCTTGGCGGTGGCTTCCATCACCAGCGAATCGGACGCCGTCGTCGCCGTATTCGCTGCGCGGTCGGGCAGCGTGATGCGCATGTCGTTCAGCGTCACGATGCGCGGCAAATTGGCGATGTCGCTGGTGAAGGCGCCGAAGTCGTGATAGTTGCCCGAGAGCTTGATCGCGATCGGCAGCTCGGCGTAATAGTCCCTGACGACCACCTGCCCCGGCTTGAACAGCTCGAACTGCAGGCCGCGGCCGACGCCGGCCTGGTTGATGTCCGACAGCAGCGCGTCCATCTCGGCCTTGCTGGGCAGCTGCTTCTCGAGCTGGTTGACGTACTGCGAAACCTGCTCCTTCTGCTTGCGCAGCACTTCCAGATTGACCGCCTGCTTCATCTTCTGGACGAACTCGGCCTTCAGCCGCGTCTCTTCCTGCACGCGCGCGTCGAGATCCTCGAGCTGCCCGCGCCAGTAGCCGACGTAGGCGATGCCCAGCACCGCCGCGGCAACGCCCAGCAGCAGCGCCACCTTGGGCAGCGCCGGCCACAACCCCGGGTGCCTTCCCTGCAGGCCTGCGAACTGCGCGCTCAGGCCGCTGAAGTCGATCTTCGGATTGAACTTGCCCATCGGATCACCTGTTCGCCGCCGTACCCGCCGCCGCCAGTCGGCCAGGCGCGGAGGTGGTCTTCGGCGCCGGCCTGGACCCCGGCCGTTCCGTGGTCTTGACCAGCGCGTTGAGCGAGAACTCGAACACGCGGCGCGTCTCGGACTGACCGCGCGCATCCTTGCCGCCGCTGGGCGCCGGCGCACGCACCGCCTTGATCTCCATCAGCTCGGGGCGCTCCAGCCACGGCGTATGGTTGCCGAGATTGCGCAACAGCTCGGACACGCGCTCGTTGGACTGGGCATAACCGACCAGCGTCACCTTCGTCTGGTCCTGGCGCATCGTTTTCAGATGGATGCCCTCGGGCGTGTGCTTGACCAGCTCGTCCATCAGGTGCACCGGCACGGTGCGGTTGGCCTGCAGGCTCTCGACCGCCTCCTGCCTGGCGCGCAGCGAGTCGATCTCGGCGCGCAGCGTGGCGATCTCCTTGATCTGTTCGTCGAGCTTCCTGTTCTCGGCCTTGATGAAGTCGTTGCGCGCGAGCTGCGCGTCGATGCGCTGGTCGATGGCCAGCGCCACCACCACGGCGGCGACCACGGCACCCAGCCCGACCAGCGAGATCAGGCCGACGAAATCCTTCTTGCGCCGCTCACGGCGCATCTCCCGGTGCGGGAG
>JAHDYE010000192.1:0-5246 GCA_023383035.1 Burkholderiaceae bacterium
ATCGCACCCATGGATTCAGGAGGATCGAGAATGGCCACTGCCAAGAAGGCTGCCAAGAAACCCGCCGCGAAGAAGGCGCCGGCCAAGAAGCCGGCCGTGAAGAAAGCCGCCGCGAAGAAACCCGCAGCCAAGAAGGTCGCGGCGAAGAAGTCTGCGGCCAAGAAACCGGCCGTGAAGAAGGCCGCCGCCAAGGCGCCGGCGGCCAAGAAGGTCGCCGCGAAGAAGCCCGCGGCCAAGAAGGCCGTCAAGAAGGCCCGCAAGCCCAACGCCGCCTTCATGAAGGCCCTGACGCCCAGCGCTGCGCTCGCCTCGATCGTGGGCGACAAGCCCCTGCCGCGCACCGAGGTGGTCAAGCGGATGTGGGACTACATCAAGAAGGGCAAGCTGCAGGACGAGGTCAACAAGCGGCTGATCAACGCCGACGACAAGCTGCGACAGGTGTTCGGCAAGGCCCAGGTCAACATGTTCGAGATGACCGGCCTGGTGGGCAAGCACCTGAAGTAAGCGGCGCTCGCCGACGCACGAGGGCAGCCTTCGCGGCTGCCCTTTTTCGTTGTGCGCGCACGGATCATGCGGGAAACGGCCACCTCTTCCGCCGCGTCGGCGTCGAACGGCGATGCTGCCCGCTGGCGCGCCGGCGCTGTCGCGCTGGTCGTCGCGGCGCTCGCCGCGATCGCCGGGGCGCTGCTGCGCACCCCCGGCGTGCTCGACGGCTGGACGCTGCTGCACTGGATCGGCAAGCCGCTGGCGACCGCCATCGTGCTGGGGCTGGCGTGGCGCGGCGGCCATGCCGTCGACGCGCGGCTGCGGCGCGGAGTGCTGGCAGGCCTGGCGTTCTCGCTGGCGGGCGACGTGCTGCTGATGCTGTCGCCGGCGCTGTTCGTCGGCGGGCTGCTGGCCTTCCTGGTGGCGCATCTGTGCTACCTGTACGCGTTCACCGCCGACACCCGGCTGTTCGCGCGCCGGCTGCCGCTGCTGGTGCTGGTCGCGATCGGCGCGGCCGTGCTGTTCTTCCTCTGGAGCGGGCTGGCGCCGGCGCTCGAGGGGCCGGTGATCGCCTACGTCGCCGTGCTGGTGGCGATGGCCGCGCAGGCCGTCGCGCGCTGGCAGGTGCATCCGGGTCCCCGGACGGGGATGGCGGCGCTCGGCGGCGTATTGTTCGTGGCCTCCGACGCGTTGCTCGCGATCGACCGCTTCCGTACGCCGATCCCGGCCGCCGCGCTGTGGGTGCTGGCCACCTACTGGGCGGCGCAATGGAGCATCGCGCAGAGCGTGCGCACTCCTCAGCGCCAATAGGCCGGATTGCCGTAGCTGTTCTTCAGGTGGTCGATGAACATGCGCACCCGCAGCGGCAGGTGGCGGCGCTGCGGGAACACCGCGTAGATTGCATTGTCGGGCGCCGCGAATTCGTCCAGCACGCTCTCGAGCCGGCCGGCCTTCAGGTCGTCGCCCACCTCCCACATCGAGCGCCAGGCCAGGCCCCGCCCGGCCAGCGCCCAGTCGCGCAGTACCGCACCGTCGTTGCACGCCATCGTTCCCGACACCCGCAGCGACACCGGCTTGCCGTCGACGGTGAACTGCCAGCCGCGCGCCTGGTTGCCGTAGGTGCCGAAGGTCAGGCAATTGTGCCCGGCGAGCTCGGCCGGCGTCGCCGGGGCGCCGTGTGCGGCCAGGTAGGCAGGGCTGGCAACGACCACGCGCCGGTTGTCGGCCAGCTTCAGCCCCACCAGGTTCGAGTCGTCGAGCGCGCCGATGCGGATCGCGACGTCGATGCCCTCGTTGACGATGTCGGCGAGGCGGTCGGTGAGGTCCAGCGCGATCGACACGTCGCGGTGCGCGTCGAGGAACGCCGCCACCAGCGGCGCCACGTGCGCGCGTCCGAAGCCGGCCGGCGCGGTCACGCGCAGGTGCCCGCTCGCCTTGACGCCGCCGAGCGACACCGACGCCTCGGCGTTGTGCCAGTCGTTGAGCAGGCGCTGGCAGTCCTCGAGGAACGCGCTGCCCTCGAAGGTCAGCGTGATGCGGCGCGTGGTGCGCACCAGCAGCTTCACGCCCAGGCGCTCCTCGAGCGCGTCGATGCGCCGACCGATGACGGCCGGCACGATGCCTTCGGCCTGCGCCGCCGCCGACAGGCTGCCGCGGGTGGCGACCGCGACGAAGGTTTCGATCTGCTTGAACCGGTCCATGTTCGCTCGGGTTGGCGGGGCGATTATTCCAGAGACTGCGCCGGGTCCCGAAGCGTTCATCGGCGTTGCGCAGCGCCGGTTTCCGGGCGGAGAATCGCCGCATGACGGCCATCCTCCGCGCGCTGCGCGCAGACATCACCACCCTCGAGGTCGACGCGATCGTCAACGCGGCCAACTCGACGCTGCTGGGCGGCGGCGGCGTCGACGGCGCGATCCACCGCGCCGCCGGGCCGCAACTGCTCGAGGAATGCCGCGCGCTCGGCGGCTGCCCGACCGGCGATGCCCGGATCACGCGCGGCTACCGCCTGCCGGCGCGGCATGTCATCCATACCGTGGGCCCGGTCTGGCGCGGCGGCGGGCACGGCGAGCCCGAGCTGCTCGCGTCGTGCTATCGGCGCTCGATCGAGCTCGCCGCGGCGGCCGGCGTTCGCACGCTGGCGTTTCCCGGCATCAGCACCGGCGTCTACGGCTATCCGGTGGAACCGGCGGCCGGCGTCGCCGTGGCCACCGTGCGCGCGGCGGCGGCCGATTTCCCGGGCATCGGGGAAGTCGTCTTCTGCTGCTTCTCCGAGCGCGATCTCGCGATCTATCGCCGGCTGCTCGCCTGAGGTCGGCCGCGTTGGGGCCGCGCCGGTCGCTGCGGGGCGGCTTGCCCGCTCTCAGGCCAGCTGCGCGCGCCGGATCTCCATCAGCCGCAGGATCATCGGCGTCAGGATCAGCTGCATCGCCAGGTCCATCTTGCCGCCCGGCACCACGATGGTGTTGGCGCGCGACATGAACGACTCGCCGATCATCGACAGCAGGTAGGGGAAGTCGATGCCGCGCGGGTTCCTGAAGCGGATCACGGTCATGCTTTCGCCCGCCGTGGGGATGTCGCGCGCGATGAACGGGTTCGACGTGTCGACCACCGGCACGCGCTGGAAGTTGATGTCGGTCTCGCCGAACTGCGGGCAGATGTAGTGCACGTAGTCGTGCATGCGGCGCAGGATCGTGTCCGCGACCGCTTCCTTCGAGTAGCCGCGCTCGCGCGTGTCGCGATGGATCTTCTGGATCCACTCCAGGTTGATGATCGGCACCACGCCGATCTTCAGGTCGACGTGGCGCGCCAGGTCGACTTCGGCCGTCTTCACGCAGCCGTGCAGCCCCTCGTAGAACAGCAGGTCGGTGTCCACCGGCGTGTCGTACCACGGGGTGAAGGTGCCGGGCGCCTGGTTCCACGGCGCCGCCTCGGCGTCGTTGTGCAGGTACAGGCGGGTGCGGCAGCGCCCGTCGGTGCCGTAGGCGCGAAACTGGCGTTCCAGCTCGTGCCATTCGTTGGCGTCGGGCCCGAAATGGCTCATCGGGCGGCCCTCGCGGTCGGCCGCCGCGATCAGCTTCTTCATCGCCTCGCGCTCGTGCCGATGGAAGGCGTCGCCTTCGATGGTCGCGGCATTGATGCCCTCGCGGCGAAAGATCGCCTCGAAGGTGCGCTTGACGGTGCTGGTGCCGGCGCCGCTGGAGCCGGTGACGGCGATGATCGGATGCTTCCTGGACATGGCGATGCGACCGTTGGAGAGGGCGGGCTCGGGTGCTCGGGATGCGCGGGCCGGCTCAGGCGCGCACGAACAGCGAGCGCGAGCCGAACAGCTGCCAGGACACGTTCTCGTTGGGGTCGGCGTGGTAGCGCACGATCAGCTCCACCTCGTGGCGCGAGCCGAAGATCAGCGGCACGCGCTGGTGCAGCGTATCGGGCACCACGTCCAGGATCGGGCGGGTGCCGGTGGTGGCGGCCGCGCCGGCCTGCTCCATCAGGAACGCGACCGGCGCCGCCTCGTACATCAGGCGCAGGCGGCCCGGCTTGACCGGCACCTTCGTGTCGCGCGGATACAGGAACATGCCGCCGCGGCTCAGGATGCGGTGCACTTCGGCCACCAGGCTGGCGACCCAGCGCATGTTGAAGTCGCGCGTACGCGGCCCGGCTTCGCCGGCCAGGCACTCCGACACGTAGCGCTGCACCGGCTTTTCCCAGAAGCGCTGGTTCGACGCGTTGATCGCGAATTCGCGCGTCTGCTCGGGTACGCGGATCGCGTCGCGCGTCAGGTACCAGCGGCGGTCGCGCCGGTCGAGCGTGAACGCCGCCACGCCGTCGCCGCAGCCGAGCACCATCACGCACGACGGCCCGTAGATCACGTAGCCGGCGGCGACCTGGCGGCACCCCGGCTGCAGGAAGCCGGCCGCGCCGGGCGGCGTGCCGCGAAACGGATGCGGCAGCACCGAGAAGATCGTGCCGACCGAGATGTTGGCGTCGATGTTCGACGAGCCGTCCAGCGGATCGAAGACCACCAGGTATTCGCCGGTCTGGGCGTATTGCTCCGAGGCCGACGGCTCGTCGTGTTCCTCGCTGGCCCAGCCGGCCACATGGCGGCAGCCGGCCAGCGAGCCGGCGATGCAGGCGTCGGCGAACAGGTCGAGCTTGGTCTGCGCCTCGCCCTGGCTGTTGTTCTGCCCGCTGTAGCCGGTGAAGCCGGCCAGGTCGCCGAGCGCGGCCGACTCGGCGATGCGCGTGCAGGCTTGCGCCAGCGTCTCGATGGTGGCGGTGAGCGCAGGCGGGCGCCTGGCCATCCACTGGGTCAGATCGGTGCGTGTCATGCGTCTCTCCCCTCGATCGTGCGGGCGCTCGCGGCGCGCCCTCCATCGGCAGTGTCGGGTGCCGCGGGCGCGGCGAACACGCGGCTGGCGCGGATGTCGGCCTCGGCGATGGTGCACAGCTCGTCGAGCCCCAGCTCGCGATGGCGATCCGCGAACAGGCGACTGGCCTGGCGCAACCGCGCGCGGTCGAGCGCGTTGCGCACGCTGCGCGCGTTGGCGAAGTGCGGCTGGGCGATGCGGCGCGCCAGGTAGTGCGCGAACGCCTCGCGGGCGCCCGCGCCGAAGCGGTAGTTCTGTTGCGCGAGCATGCGTTCGGCGATCTGCAGCAGCTCGCCTTCGCCGTAGTCCGGGAAGTCGAGGTGATGCGCGATGCGCGAGCTCATGCCGGGGTTGCTGCGAAAGAAGGTGTCCATCCGGTCGGCGTAGCCGGCC
>JAHDYE010000192.1:5256-6724 GCA_023383035.1 Burkholderiaceae bacterium
TCACCACCAGGTCGTCGCGCTGGTTCTCCATCACCTGCAGCAGGATCTCGATCGACTCCTGGCCGTAGTCGCGCTCGTTCTCGGGGCGGTACAGGTAGTACGCCTCGTCGATGAACAGCACCCCGCCCATCGCCTTCTTCAGCACTTCGCGCGTCTTCGGCGCGGTGTGCCCGATGTACTGGCCGACCAGGTCGTCGCGCGTCACGGCCACCAGGTGGCCTTTGCGCACGTAGCCCAGCCGGTGCAGGATCTGCGCCATGCGCATCGCCACCGTGGTCTTGCCGGTGCCGGGGTTGCCGGTGAAGCTCATGTGCAGCGACGGCGACTGTGCGGCCAGCCCGAGGTTCAGGCGCAGCTTGTCGATCACCAGCAGCGCGGCGATGTCGCGGATGCGCTGCTTGACCGGCGCCAGCCCCACCAGGTCGCGGTCGAGCTCGTCGAGCACCGCCTCGACCTGGCTGCTGGCCAGCACCTCGGCGACGGTGCGCGGCAGCGGCGGTGCGTCGTGCGCGGTGTTCGGCATGCCCTGCGGCGCTTGCTCCGGCGTGTGCGCCGCTGAGGACGCCGACCCGGGGCCGTGGTCAGGCGCGATCGCAACCGGCGTTGTGTCGCCCGCGGCGGCCTGCCGCCGCGAGCGGTCCTCGTGCGGAGTCGTGCCGGGAATGTGATAGAGCGGGGTGCTCATGATCGGCCCGGATCGCAGGGGTGGGCGTGGCGCCACGCTCAGCGGCGCGTGCCGCCGGTCGGCACGGCAGGCTGGACGCGCAGCGTGTAGCGCTGCACGCGTCCGGCCGCCTCGATGCGCTCGAGTGCGAAGCCGGGTTCGTCGGCCGGACGGTTGACGATGAAGCTCATCGCGATCGACTCCACGCCGCGCGTCGAATCGAACGCCAGCAGCCGGATGTAGCGGTCGGGAAAGGCCTCGCGGCACCCCGTGAGCTCCATCATCACGCCGGCCGCGTCGCGCAGGTCGAACATCGGCTGGCCGTACATCTCCCAGTAGGTGTTGCGCGGATGCGGATCGTCGGTGTACTCGATGGCCCACGCGTAGCCCTTGCGCAGCCCGTACTCGACCTGCAGCGCGATCTCCGCGTCGGTGAGGTCGGGCAGGAAGCTGAACTGCCCCTGGGTGAGGCGGCCGATCGGGTTGTTCATCATGGTTCGGTGCTCCGGGGATGTGCGGGCGCGTCAGGCGGTGGCCGGCGTGACCGCGTAGTCGCTGCTGTCCGTGGACGCGTAGTCGAAGGTCACGTCCTTCCAGGTGTCGAGCGCGGCCTTCAGCGGGCCGCAGCGCGCCGCCGCCTGCTGCAGGATGGCCGGGCCTTCGGTGCGGATGTCGCGGCCCTCGTTGCGCGCCTTGACCATCGCCTCGAGCGCCACCCGGTTGGCGATCGCGCCGGCCTGGATGCCCTGCGGGTGGCCGATCGTGCCGCCGCCGAACTGCAGCACCACGTCGTCGCCGAACAGG
>JAHDYE010000193.1 GCA_023383035.1 Burkholderiaceae bacterium
GGTGCGCCGGAACAGGTACTGCACCGTCATGCCCTTGAGCATCATCGCCGCCGCGGTCTCGAAGCCGATGTCCTTGGGCAGCTTCACCAGCGACCGGGCCGGCATGTTGCGCACCTCGGCGTACGAGCCGGGCGGGCGGTCGCTGTAGGCCACGCGATCACCCGCCTTCACATGGGCCACTCCCTCACCCACGGCGGTGACCACGCCCGCGCCCTCCAGGCCGATTCCTCCGGGAAGCGGCTGCGGGTACAGGCCGGTACGGAAGTAGACGTCGATGTAGTTCAGCCCGATCGCGTGATGGCGAACCTGCGCCTCGCCGGGGCCGGGAGGGCCGACGTCGACATCGAGGTACTGCATCACTTCGGGACCGCCGGTCTGCTCGATACGAATGGCCTTGGGCATGTCGACTCCGGGGAAACGCCGTGAGCGAGTATAGCCACCACCGGCGTTCGCGCGTGGCCAGGCGCCGGCGCGCGAGCTGCTCGCCTGAGCGGCGCGGGGCCGCGAGCGCGCCGTTTGCCGCCCGCGGCGCGCGGGTCGTTCAGAACGTGCCCGGGTAGGCGCCGCCGTCGATCAGCAGGTTCTGCCCCGTGATCCAGCCCGCCTGCGCGCTGCACAGCCAAGCGCAGGCCTGGCCGAACTCCCAGGGGTCGCCGATGCGGCCGGCGGGGATGGTGGCGATGCGCTCGCGCAGCGCCTCCTCGTAGGAGATGTTCTTCGCCTTCGCCTGCGCACCCACGACGCTGCGCACCCGATCGGTGTCGTGAAAGCCCGGCAGCAGGTTGTTGATCGTCACGTTGCGCGCCACCGTCGTGCGCGCCAGCCCCGCCACGAAGCCGGTGAGTCCGGCGCGCGCGCCATTGGACAGCGTCAGCGCGTTCATCGGCGCCTTCACCGCAGCCGACGTGATGTTGACGATGCGCCCGAAGCGCCGCGCCATCATCGGGTCGACCGTGGCCTTGATCAGCTCGATCGGCGCGAGCATGTTCGCGTCGAGCGCGGCGATCCAGTCGTCGCGCGTGAACTGGCGGAAGTCGCCCGGCGGCGGGCCCCCGGCATTGGTGACCAGGATGTCGACCTGCGGGCAGGCCGCCAGCGCCTCGGCGCGACCGGACGGCGTGGTGATGTCGCAGGCCACTGCCACCACGGTGACGCCGGCCTGGTCGCCGATGCGCTGCGCCGCCTCGGCCAGCGGCCCGGGCGTGCGCGCGTTGATCACCAGGTTGACGCCTTCGCGCGCCAGCGACAGCGCGCAACCGTAGCCGAGCCCCTTGCTGGCGGCGCACACCAGCGCCCATTTGCCGGCGATACCGAGATCCATCGTCGAACTCCGCGACAGCGTGAAAGCGCGATGTTGCCACGCCGCGCCGGCCGCCGCCGGCCACCGGGGCGCTCAGCGCCGGCGCGCGCCGCCCAGCAGCGTGCCGAGCACGCCGCGGATGATCTCGCGGCCGAGCGACGAGCCGATCGAGCGCGCCGCACTCTTGGCCATGGCCTCGATCGCCGAATCCTTGCGGCCGCTGCCGGTGAGCACGCCGCCCAGCGCGTCCTTCAGCGCCCCGCCGAAGCCGCCCTCGCCCGCCGGGCCCGCGGCTCCCCCAGCGGCTCCGCCCGCAGCGCCGCCGGCCGGCCCCGCCACGGCGCGGCCCTTGAGCCGCTCGTAGGCCGACTCGCGGTCTTCGGTCTTGTCGTAGATGCCGGCCACCACCGACGTGCGCATCAGCGCGGCGCGCTCGGCGTCGCTGACCGGGCCGATGCGCGAGGCGGGCGGCGCCACGAACGCGCGCTCGACCACGTTCGGGCGCCCCTTCTCGTCGAGCAGCGACACCAGCGCCTCGCCCACGCCGATCTCGGTGATCGCCTTCTCGGCGTCGAACTTCGGGTTGGCGCGCATCGTGGAGGCCGCCGCGCGCACCGCCTTCTGGTCGCGCGCGGTGAACGCGCGCAACGCATGCTGCACGCGGTTGCCCAGTTGCCCCAGCACGGTGTCGGGCACGTCGAGCGGATTCTGCGTGACGAAGAACACCCCCACGCCCTTGGAGCGGATCAGGCGCACCAGCTGCTCGATGCGGTCGAGCAGCACCTTGGGCGCGTCGTCGAACAGCAGGTGCGCCTCGTCGAAGAAGAACACCAGCTTCGGCTTGTCGCGGTCGCCGACCTCCGGCAGGTTCTCGAACAGCTCCGAGAGCAGCCACAGCAGGAAGGTGCCGTACAGCTTCGGCGCCTCGAGCAGCCGGTCGGCTGCCAGGATGTTGATCACGCCGCGCCCCTGCGCATCGGTCTGCATCAGGTCGTCGATGTTCAGCATCGGCTCGCCGAAGAAACGGTCGGCGCCCTGCTGGTCGAGCGCGAGCAGGCCGCGCTGGATCGCACCGACCGAAGCCGCCGACACGTTGCCGTAGCCGGTGGTGAAGGTGCGCGCGTTCTCCCCCACGTACTGCAGCATCGCGCGCAGGTCCTTCGCATCGAGCAGCAGCAGCCCCTGTTCGTCGGCGATGCGGAACACCAGGTGCAGCACGCCTTCCTGCGTCTCGTTCAACCCGAGCATGCGCGACAGCAGCAGCGGGCCCATGTCGGACACCGTGGCCCGCAGCGGATGGCCGCGCTCGCCGAAGACGTCCCACAGCGTCACCGGCGAGCCGGCGAACGCGGGCGGCTCGAATCCCAGCCGCTCGAGGCGCTCCTTCAGCTTCGGCGACATCTCGCCCGGCTGCGAGATGCCGGCCAGATCGCCCTTCACGTCGGCGGCGAACACCGGCACGCCGATCGACGAGAACCGTTCGGCGAGCACCTGCAGCGTGACCGTCTTGCCGGTGCCGGTGGCACCGGTGATCAGGCCATGCCGGTTGCCCATGGCCGGCAACAGGTGCAACTCGGTCTCGTCGTTGCGGGCGATCTGCAGGGTTTGGGACATGGCGTCAATGATAAAATTTCGGGTTCGACGACGCAGGTATTCGACCACGGCGCGCTGGTGCAGGCAAGCGGCGGCCTGCCGGCCGATCGACACACCAGAGGGACGTACCAGAGGGACGCGATGGCCGGGCATTCCAAGTGGGCCAACATCCAGCACCGCAAGGGCCGGCAGGATGCCAAGCGGGGCAAGCTGTTCACCCGCCTGATCAAGGAGATCACCGTCGCCGCGAAGCTCGGCGGCGGCGATCCCGCCGCCAACCCGCGCCTGCGCCTGGCGATGGACAAGGCCTCCGAGGCGAACATGCCCAAGGACACCGTGCAGCGCGCGATCCAGCGCGGCGCCGGCGGGCTCGACGGCGCGAACTACGAGGAAATCCGCTACGAAGGCTACGGCATCGGCGGCGCGGCGGTGATGGTCGACTGCCTCACCGACAATCGCATCCGTACGGTGGCCGAAGTGCGGCACGCGTTCTCCAAGAACGGCGGCAACCTCGGCACCGACGGCTCGGTGGCCTTCCAGTTCCGGCACTGCGGCCAGTTCCTGTTCGCGCCGGGCACGTCCGAGGACAAGGTGATGGAAGTGGCGATCGACGCGGGTGCCGACGACGTGGGCAGCGACGAGGAAGGCGGCATCGAGGTGCTGTGCGCGCCCGGCGACTTCGCCGCGCTGAAGGAGGCGCTCGCGCGCGCCGGCCTGAAGGCCGACGTGGCCGAGGTGACCATGAAGCCGCTCAACGAGACCGCGCTCGCCGGCGAAGACGCCGGCCGCATGCAGAAGCTGCTCGATGCGCTCGAGAACCTCGACGACGTGCAGCAGGTGTACACCAACGCGGCATTCGACGAGACAGCGACATGAAGATCCTCGTCATCGGCTCGGGCGGGCGCGAACATGCACTGGCCTGGCGGCTGGCGCAGTCGCGGCACGTGCAGGTGGTCTACGTCGCGCCGGGCAACGGCGGCACCGCGCGCGAACGCAGCCTGAAGAACGTGCCGATCACCGATCCGGTCACGCTGGCAGCGTTCGCCGAGCGCGAGAAGGTGGCGTTCACGGTGGTCGGCCCCGAGGCGCCGCTGGCCGCCGGCGTGGTCGATCTGTTCCGCGCCAGGGGCCTGCGCATCTTCGGCCCGACGCAGCGCGCCGCGCAGCTCGAGTCGTCGAAGGATTTCGCCAAGTCCTTCATGAAGCGCCACGGCATTCCCACCGCCGACTACGAAACCTTCTCCGATGCCGTGGCCGCGCACGCCTACGTCAATCGCCGCGGCGCGCCGATCGTCGTGAAAGCCGACGGGCTGGCGGCCGGCAAGGGCGTCGTCGTCGCCACCACGAAAGACGAGGCGCACGCCGCGATCGACGCGATGCTGGTCGACAACCGCATGGGCGACGCCGGCGCGCGCGTGGTGGTCGAAGACTTCCTGCAGGGCGAGGAAGCCAGCTTCATCGTCATGGTCGATGGCCACCACGTGCTGCCGCTGGCCTCCAGCCAGGATCACAAGCGGCTGCGCGACGGCGACCAGGGGCCGAACACCGGCGGCATGGGCGCGTACTCGCCGGCACCGGTGGTCACGCCCGAGATCCACGCGCGCGTGCTGCGCGAGATCATCAAGCCCACCGTCGACGGCATGGCGGCCGACGGCATTCCCTTCACCGGCTTCCTCTATGCGGGGCTGATGATCGATGCCGGGGGGCGGCCGCGCACGCTCGAGTTCAATTGCCGCATGGGCGATCCCGAAACGCAGCCGATCATGGCGCGCTTCAAGAGCGACCTGGTCGACGTGGTCGAGCATGCGCTGGCGGGCACCCTCCACCAGGCCGACATCGACTGGGACCGCCGCACCGCGCTCGGCGTGGTGCTCGCGGCCGGCGGCTACCCCGATACGCCGCAGCGCGGCGACGAGATCTTCGGCCTGCCCGAGCACGGCACCGCGGTGGACGACGACTGCCTGGTGTTTCACGCCGGCACCGTGCTGGAGGGCAACCGCACGCTCACCGCGGGCGGACGCGTGCTGTGCGTCACCGCGCTGGGCGATTCGGTCAAGATGGCGCAGGCGCGTGCCTATCGCGCGATCGACTCGATCCGCTTCGAAGGCATGCAGTACCGGCGCGACATCGGCCACCGCGCGATCGGCCGCGGCACGGCGCGATGAGCGAGGCGGACGCGCCGGCAGCGGCACCCGGTGTCGACGCCGGCGCGGTGCGCGATTACCTCCTCGGGCTGCAGCGGCGCATCGTCGCCGGCCTCGAAGCGCTCGACGGGCAGCCGTTTCGCACCGACACCTGGCAGCGCGCCGAGGGCGGCGGCGGCATCAGCCGGGTGATCGAGGAGGGCGGCGTGTTCGAGCGCGGCGCGGTGCTGTTCTCGCAGGTGCATGGCGCGCGTCTGCCGGCATCGGCCAGCGCGCATCGGGCCGAGCTCGCCGGCCGCGCCTTCGAGGCGATGGGCGTCTCGCTGGTGCTGCATCCGCGCAACCCGTACCTGCCCACGGTGCACATGAACGTGCGCTTCTTCGTTGCGCCGGGCAGCGACGGCGCGGCGCCGGTGTGGTGGTTCGGCGGCGGCATGGACCTGACGCCGTACTACCCTTTCGAGGAAGACGTGGTGCATTTCCACGGCGCGTGCCGGCAGGCGCTCGCGCCGTTCGACGCCCGCTATCACCCGCGCTTCAAGAAGTGGTGCGACGAGTACTTCTACCTGAAGCACCGCGCCGAAGCGCGCGGCGTGGGCGGCATCTTCTTCGATGACCTGAACGAGCCCGGCTTCGAACGCGCGTTCGCGCTGGTACGCTCGGTCGGCGACGCATTCCCCGGCGCGTACGCGCCGATCGTCGAGCGCCGGCGCGACCACCCGTACGGCGAACGCGAGCGCGACTTCCAGGCGTACCGCCGCGGCCGCTACGTCGAGTTCAACCTGGTCTACGACCGCGGCACGCTGTTCGGGCTGCAGTCCGGGGGCCGCGCCGAATCGATCCTGTGCTCGATGCCGCCGCTGGCGCGCTGGCGCTACGACTGGCAGCCGCAGCAGGGTTCGCCCGAGGCGCGCCTGAACGAGTTCCTCGCGCCGCGCGACTGGGTGTAGACACGGTGTCCGATCCGCGACGATCCGGCGGCACGGCTACGCACGGCGATGCACCGCTGCCGGCCCAGTCCGGCGCACGCCGGCGCATCGGCCTGCTCGGGGGCACCTTCGATCCGATCCACGTCGGCCACCTGGCGCTCGCGCATGCCGCGCGCGACGCGCTGCGCCTGGACGAAGTGCGCCTCGTGCCCACCGGACGCTCGTGGCAGAAGGCCGGCGCGGGCGCCGGCGTCGCGGCGCGCCTGGCGATGGTGCGGCTGGCGGTGTCCGCGATTCCGGGCTTCGTGGTCGACGATCGCGAGACGCGGCGCGCGGGCGCGAGCTACACGATCGACACGCTGATCGAGCTGCGCGCGGAGCTGGGCGCCGAACCGGCGCTGGTGCTGCTGCTCGGCAGCGACCAGTTGCGCAACCTCGCCACCTGGCACCGCCACGACGAGCTGCTGCGGCACGCCCACATCGCGGCGACACGGCGCGGCAGCCATCCGCTGTCGGGCTTCGACGCGCCGGTCGAGGCGCTGGTCGCGGCGCACGGACGCGACGCGCTGCCCGACGCGCCGGCCGGCGCGATCGTGTTCTTCGCGATGCCGCCGGTGCCGGTGTCGGCTTCGGCGCTGCGCGAACGGCTCGCGCGCGGCGAGCGGCCGGTCGAATTGTTGCCGCCGCGCGTTCTCGACTATATTGAACGGCATCGGCTCTATCGGCCCGCGGCAGGCGGCGGCTGAGAG
>JAHDYE010000194.1 GCA_023383035.1 Burkholderiaceae bacterium
GAACTGCAGCAGGTGCTGCGGCTCGCAGTCGACGTTGGCGCCGAGGTCGAGCATGGTGGTGGTGCCGCCGTTCTGGTTGGGCAGCTGCGTGGCGATCGCCGGACGGTCGATGCCGGCCTGCATCTTGAGCACGAAGCGCGAGATCGCCATCAGCGCACCGGTGTTGCCGGCGCTCACGCAGGCGTCGGCCTCGCCGCTGCGCACCAGCTCGATGGCCACCCGCATCGAGGAATCGCGCTTGCCGCGCAGCGCGGCGGCCGGGGGATCGTCCATCGCGACCACTTCGGTGGCGTTGCGCACCTCCAGGCGCGCCGGATCGACGCGCCTGCACTTCGCCAGCGCCTGCGCGATCGCCTCGTGCGGGCCGACCAGCAGCAGGCGCGCATCGTCGACCTGCTGCAGGAATTCGACCGCCGCCGGAATGGTGACCGGCAGGCCGTGGTCGCCGCCCATGCAATCGATGGCAATGCGTATCGTCACGCCGCCGCCCATGGACCCGCATGCGCGGGCCGTGCCGACCGGCCGGTCCGGATCCGCTCGGCGCGTCGCGCGGGCCGCAGCAAGATGTCGCGGGTCGAACGGGTTATTCGTCGGCCTTCGTCTTCACCACTTTCCTGCCGCGGTAAAAGCCGTTGGGGCTGACATGGTGACGCAGATGCACTTCGCCGGTGGTGGGCTCGACCGCGAGGGCCGGACGGGATAGGAAGTCGTGCGCGCGGTGCATGCCGCGCTTCGATGGCGACTTCTTGTTCTGCTGGACGGCCATGGTGGCGGCTCTCCGGAAAATTAATCTTCAATTATATCAGTATCCTGCGCGCCATTCCTGAATCGTTTCAAGGATGCGAACGGACTCGCCTGCCGGCGCCCCGGCTGCCCGTCGGACGCGGTGCGCGCCGTTGCCGGCATTTCGCAGTGCTCGTGGCGCGGCGTGATCGGCAGCGCCAGGATCGCCTCGTCCTCGATCAGGCCCGCGAGGTCGAAATGCCGGTTGCCCGCGAGCACGTCGTAACGGGTGTCCTCGAGATCGAGTCGCTCGGCCTCGGCTTCGGTCGCCACCAGGCGGTATTCGCGCTCGACCGACAGCGGCAATGCGACCGGCCCGGTGCAGCGCACGCACGGCACCTGCAGCGTGCCGGTGAGCGCCAGCGCCATGAAGGCGTCGGCGCCGCCTTCGGGCCGCGCGACTTCCCAGCCGTGCAGCCGCCAGCCGATGCTGCCGCGCTCGTCGGCCAACAGCGACGCGAGCCGCTCCATGCCCACGATCGCCTGCTCGCCGTGAAGCTGGCGGCCCGAGCGCGCGAGCGCGAAAGTATCGACGGTGCATTCCATGGCGTGTGCTTCCGTATGATAGCGGCCGGGCGCCCACGGTGCGTCGCCGAACGCCCGAAGCAGGCCTTCCCGCCACCCTCTTCCATGGCCGCCGTGTTGCTGATCCTCGCATCGACCTCGCGTTATCGCCGTGAGCTGCTGGCGCGGCTCGGCCTGCCATTCGAGGTCGAGGCGCCCAGCGTCGACGAATCGGCCCGGCCCGGCGAACTGCCGCCTGCGCTGGCCCTGCGTCTGGCCGGCGAGAAGGCCCGCGCAGTGTCGCGGCGTCGTCCGGATTCGCTGGTGATCGGCTCGGACCAGACCGCGACGCTGGACGGCGTGGTCGCGATCGGCAAGCCCGGCGATCGCGAAGGCGCGCGCGAACAGCTGCGCGCCGCGTCCGGACGCACGCTGCATTTCCACACCGCGCTGTGCGTGACGCGCGCCCGCGACGGTTTCGAGCAGTTCGCGCAGGCCGCCACGCGGGTGCGCTTCAGGCGCCTGGACGACGCCGAGATCGAACGCTACCTGACGCTCGAACCGGCCTTCGACTGCGTCGGCGGGGCCAAGGCCGAAGGCCTGGGCATCGCGCTGCTCGAAGCGATCGAAGGCGACGATCCGACCGCGCTGGTCGGGCTTCCGCTGATCGCGCTGGCGGCGATGCTGCGTGCCGCCGGCGTGTCGCCGCTCGGCCCGGCCCCGGCCGCGTCGTAGCCCGGCGCGAGCGCATGCCGCCCGGCCGGCTCTGGCTGATTCCCACGCCGCTGGGCGAGGCCAGCGATCCGCGCCGCTTGTTGCCGGCCGATACGCTGGCGGCGATCGAGACGCTGGACTACTTCGTGGTCGAGAACGCGCGCAGCGCGCGCGCGTTCCTGAAAGCCGCGGGCACGCGCGTGCCGCTGCAGGCGCTGGAGCTGCGCGAGCTGAGCGAACACACGCCGGCCGAGGCGATCCCGGCGCTGCTCGCGCCGATCCTCGGCGGACGCGACGGCGGGCTGCTCTCGGAAGCGGGCGTGCCGGCGGTGGCCGACCCGGGGGCAGCGCTGGTGGCGGCGGCGCACGCCGCCGGCATCGCGGTACGCCCGCTGATCGGGCCGAGCGCGCTGCTGCTCGCGCTGATGGCGTCGGGACTGAACGGGCAGCGCTTCGCGTTCGTTGGCTACGTGCCGGTGGCGGCGCCGGCGCGGCTGCAGCGTCTGCGCGAGCTGGAACGGCGCTCGGCGCGCGAGGACGAGACCATCCTCATCATCGAGACGCCGTATCGCAACCAGGCCCTGCTCGAGGCGGCGCTGCAGGCGCTGGCGCCGAGCACGCGGCTGCTGGTGGCGAGCGACCTGAGCCTGGCCGACGAGCGCATCCGCACCGACACGGTGGCCGGATGGCGCGCACGCGCTCCGGCGCTGCCCAGGACGCCGACGGTGTTCGGATTGCAGGCCGCGCCGGGTGCGGGCAAGGCGAGCGAAGCGTTGCACAGGGGGCGGCGCGGCGGGTCCTGAAGGCCGCGCCATCCGCGGCACGCCCTGCTCCGGGGCGCGCCCGCATGCGAGGCAGCGGCACGTTGCCGCGGCAATCCGGGCGCGACGCGCTCAGCGCAACGACGGCGCCTGCGACTCCATGCGCAACGCGCGCAGCATCGCTTCGCCCGCCGAAGCGCCCACGCGCTGGGCCAGCCGCTCGAGCAGGTTCTTGCGGGTGGAGAAGTCGACCACGTTCTCGACCTTGATCACGTCGCGCGCCACCGAGTCCACGGTGCCGAGCGCGTCGGCGAGCCCCAGCTCGATGCTGCGCGCGCCGGTCCAGACCAGGCCGGAGAACAGCTCCGGCTGCTCCTTCAGGCGATCGCCGCGGCCGGCGCGCACGATGTCGACGAACTGGCGGTGGATCTCTCCGAGCATCGCCTCGGCATGCCGGCGCTGCTCCTCGGGAAGCGGCGAGAAGCTGTCGAGGAAACCCTTGTTCGCGCCGGAGGTCAGCAGGCGCCGTTCGATGCCGAGCTTCTCCAGCGCCCCCACGAAACCGAAGCCGTCCATCAGCACGCCGATCGAACCGACCAGGCTCGCCTTGTCGACGTAGATGCGGTCGGCAGCGGCGGCCACGTAATAACCGCCCGACGCGCATACTTCCTCGATGACCGCGTACAGCGGCGTGTCGGGGTGCTGGGTGCGCAGCCGCCGGATCTCGTCGTGGATCATGCCCGCCTGCACCGGACTGCCGCCCGGGCTGTTGATGCGCAGCACGACGCCCGCGGTATTGCCGTCGTCGAACGCCGCGCGCAGCGCATTCACGATGTCCTCGGCCGACGCCTCGCTGTCGGCGGCGATGATGCCGTCCAGTTCGACCAGCGCAGTGTGGCGGCCGGCGGCCACTTTCGCGTCGCGCACCAGCCAGCCGCCGGCCATCAGCAGCGCCGCCGCCAGCCAGGCGAACGCGAGCAGCTTGAAGAAGATGCCCCAGCGCCGCGCGCGCCGCTTCTCCTGCAGCATGCCGAGCGCCAGCTTCTCGAGCACGCTGCGTTCCCACTTGCCGTCGGCCGCCGCGCCGGCGCGTGCCGTGCCGTCTCCAACAGGAGTGTCCCGTTCGATCATGTCATGGCCCCGGATCCGGTCGATCATCCCGCGCTCGTCGCGCGACCCGCACCCGGCCGTCGCGCTCCTCGCACTGCAGCGCCGCCAGCGTCGCGCCGCGGCATGGTCCTGCCACGCAACGGCCGGTGTCGGCCTCGTAGGCCGCCCCATGCGTGGCGCAGATCAAGTATAGGCCCGCGTCGTCGAAGAAGCGGCCGGGCAACCAGTCGAGCTCGCCCGGCCGGTGGGCGCAGCGATTCAGGTAGGCGCGCACGTGCCCGTCGAAGCGGACCACGAACGCCGCCGCCGCGCGTCCGGCATCGGCGGGATCCGGCCATTCGAACCGTACGCCGTCCCCACCCTCCGCCAGCTCTTCCGATCCGCAAACCTCGATCCATTCGTCCACCGATTCCCTTCTCCTCCCTCGAACTCAAACCCTCGCGAGCAGCGCCGCGCGAAGCTCGGCCACGGAATCGACCACCGCCAGCGCCGGCCCCGCTTCAAGCTGGACACGCGGATGCGCTCCGTAGGTCACGGCGATCGCCGCCGCGCCCGCCGCCTGCGCCATGCCGAGGTCGTGCGTGGTGTCACCGACCATCACCGCTTCGGGCGCCTGCACGCCGAGCTCCTCGCAGATGTCGCGCAGCATCCAGGGATCGGGCTTGGGCGCACCCTCGTCGGCGCAGCGGGTGGTGAGGAAACGGCCGGTCCAGCTCATGTGGTCGAGCGCGCGGTTCAAGCCGGCGCGCGATTTGCCGGTGGCCACTGCCAGCCAGGCGCCGCTGTCGGCGAGCTCGGTCAGCAGTTCGGGCACGCCTTCGAAAGGTTCGTCCTGAATGCCGCGATGCAGGTAGTGATGGCGGTAACGCTCGACGAAGGCCGGGACCTGCTCGCGATCGATCACCGGCACGGCGCAGCGGATCGCCTCGAACAGGCCCAGACCGATCACGTGCGAAGCTTGCTCGCGCGTGGGTACCGGCAGCGCGAGGTCGGCCGCCGAGGCGCGGATCGCGTGGACGATGGCCGCGGTCGAGTCGATCAGCGTACCGTCCCAGTCGAAGACCACGAGGCGGAAGCGCTGCTTCATGCCTGCGCCCTCGCCTGGCCGGCGCCGCCCGCGCGCAGCAGCGCCGCGAACGCCTCGGGCATCGGCGCCTCGATGCGCAGCGGTCGGCCGTCGTCGGGATGGCGAAAGGCGATCGAATGCGCATGCAGGTACATGCGCCGGAAGCCGCGGCGCGCCAGCTCGCGGTTCAGCTCGAAGCGCCCGTACTTCGGGTCGCCGGCGACCGGGCAGCCGGCGTGGGCCAGATGGACCCGGATCTGGTGCGTGCGGCCGGTTTCCAGCCGCGCCTCGACCAGCGAGAGCTCGCCCAGCCCGGGCAGCTCGAAACGCGCCAGCCCGGTGACGCGGGTGATCGCCTCCTGGCCGCCTGCCTGCACCGCGACGCGCCGGTCGCCGTCGGGCGCTTCACGACGCAGCAACGGAAAGGCCAGCACCCGCGTGCGCAACGGCCAGCGGCCGGCCACGATCGCCAGGTAGCGCTTGTCGGTGCCGCGCTCGCGCAGCTGCGCATGCAGCGAAACCAGCGCGGCGCGCTTGCGGGCCACCAGCAGCACGCCGGAAGTCTCGCGATCGAGCCGATGGACCAGTTCCAGGAAACGCGCCTGCGGCCTGGCCGCCCGCAGCTGCTCGATCACGCCGCTGGACACGCCGCTGCCGCCATGCACCGCGACCGATGCCGGCTTGTCGATCGCCAGCAGCCAGTCGTCCTCGTGCAGGATCGGCAGCCGGCGGGCCAATTCCGCGCGGGTGCGCCGCACCGGATCGTCCGGAGCGTGTCCGGCCCGCGGCGCGGCCTTGCGCGGCGCATCCGCCGCGTCGCCGCGGACACGGCCCGGCGCAGCACCGTGCGGCGCGCCCGCCACGCCGTCGCGGAAACGACCTGCGCCCGGCGCATCGGCCGGCGCGCCGCCGGTCGGCCGCAGCGGCGGCAGCCGGATCGAGTCGCCGGCCCGCAAGCGGTAGTCGGCCTCCTGGCGCCCGCCGTTGACGCGCAGCTGGCCGCTGCGGATCAGCCGGTACAGGTGACTCTTGGGCACGTCGCGGCACAGCCGCACGAGAAAGTTGTCCAGCCGCTGGCCGGCGTCGTCGTCATCCACCGCGATGTGTCGCACCGCCGGCCGGCCGCCGTCCGTCGCGGCGACGGGATCGTCTTTTGTACGCAGGGGACTCACGTTGCTATACTTCGAGCGTTGTATGCGATCCCGGCCCGACCGGAGCGTCTGCCTCGCGAGGCAGCCCTCTCGGGGCTACGGATGCCACGGGGCGGTGCGTGTCGAACTGAAAGCGTCCGCGCGCCGAGTTCCGACATCCCGTATCACGAGATCCGATTGTACCGGGCCGGTTCTGCCGCAGGGTGGATCCAGGACCGATCGCCAGCGACAAGGAAGAACACTTCAACCGCGGTTCCCGGAACCTTCGGGCCAGGGGAGCGCGGGCCGATGCGGAAAATTTCCGGAATGAATGCGACCCGGCGGCCGACGAGCTGGCCGGCAGCCCCAGTGCGGTTCCCGAACCCCATGCCCCTGCAACGTCTCGCCGATCCGCTCGCGCTTCGCCCGCGGCCGGCACGCGCACGCTCGCCGGCACGGGTTTCACGCACGTAGCACGGCGCAGCGCGCCGCTTCGCTTTCCTTCCGCCTGTCTTCGCTTCGACCCGCTGGCCGACGCGCGCCGCCACGCACCGGGCGCGCCATGGAGTCATTTGCATGAAGCGAATGCTGTTCAACGCCACGCACGCCGAAGAGCTGC
>JAHDYE010000195.1 GCA_023383035.1 Burkholderiaceae bacterium
AGGCGGCTTCGAGGTCGACCGCGACGATGCGCGAGACGCCGCGCTCCTGCATCGTGACGCCGATCAGCTGCTGGGCCAGCTCCATCGCGATCTTGTTGTGCGTGATGAACAGGAACTGCGTATGGTCGGACATGCGCCGCACCATGTCGCAGTAGCGCTCGGTGTTGGCATCGTCCAGCGGCGCGTCGACCTCGTCGAGCAGGCAGAACGGCGCCGGATTGAGCTGGAACAGCGCAAACACCAGCGCGATGGCGGTCAGCGCCTTCTCGCCGCCCGACAGCAGATGGATCGTGGTGTTGCGCTTGCCGGGCGGCTGCGCCATCACCTGGATGCCGGCGTCGAGGATTTCGTCGCCGGTGAGGATCAGCTTCGCCTCGCCGCCGCCGAACAGCTGCGGGAACAGCTGCCCGAAGTGGCGGTTGACCGTGTCGTAGGTGTCCTGCAGCAGCTCGCGCGTCTCGCGGTCGATGCGCCGGATCGCGTCCTGGAGCGTGGCGATCGCCTCGTTCAGGTCGGCCGACTGCGCATCGAGGAAGCCCTTGCGCTCGCGCGACTGCGCGAGCTCGTCCAGCGCCGCGAGGTTCACTGGCCCGAGCGCGGCGATCGCGTTGGACAGGCGCGTGACCTCGCCCTGCAGCCACGACGGCCGCGGCGGATCGGCAAATGCCGCGCGCAGCGCCGCGATGCCGTCCTCGTCGACCTGCGCCTCGGCGAGCTGGCGCGCGTACTGCTCGGCGTTCATGCGCGCGGCCTGCTCCTGCAGCTGCAGTTCGGTGAGCTGGCGACGCAGCGGCTCCTGCGCACGCTCGACGCCCAGGCGCTGCTCCTCGCGCGTGCGCAGCGTCTGCGTCAGCTCGTCCAGGCGCTGGCGCGCCGCGCCGAGCGCCTGCTCGGCCGTGCTGCGCGCCTCGAGCGCATCCTGCAGCGCCTGCCGCGCGGCCGCGTCGGACAGCTGTTCGAGCTTCTCGAGCAGGCCGGCACGCTCGGCGGCCGCCTGTGCCGCCATCGCCTGGCCCTGCGCCAGCAACGCTTCCAGCCGCTCGATGTTGCCCTCGATCGCACGCACCGCGAATGCGGCTTCCTGCGCATCGCGTTCCTGCGCGCGCAGCACGTCGCGCCGCTCGGCGAGATCGCGCTCGGCCTGCTCGAACGCGAGCTGCAGATCCTCGGCGCGCTGCTGGCGCTCGCCCAGCTCGCCGTCGAGCTGCTCGAAACGGCCGGTTTCGGCGGCGATCGTGCCTTCGAAGTCGTCGATCTGCGCGGCCAGCTCCTCGAGCTCGCCCGCGATGCGTTCGCTGCTCTCGGACACGCGCGCGCGTTCCTGCTCCAGGCGCTGCACGTCCAGGCGCAGGCCGGCCATCTGCTTGAGCGCGCGGTTGTGCTCGTCGCGCAGCGCCATCAGCGCCGCCAGCTGCTCGGAGGCGCCCGCCTCCACGCGTGCGGCGCGCGTGCGCGCATCGTCGGCCAGCAGCTGCTGGGCACGCTGCTCGCGCGTGAGGTTCTCCAGCTCGTGGCGCCGGGCGAGCACGCCTTCCTGCTCCGAATCGGCGGCATACATCAGCACCGACTGGCGACCGACCAGATGGCCGGCGGCGACCACGAACCGTGCGCCGGCCGGCAGCTCGGCGCGCCGCGCCATCGCCGCCTCCAGCGAATCGGCCACGTAGCAGCCCGCCAGCCAGTCGGCCAGCAGCGACTGGATGCCCGCATCGCCGGTGTGCACCACCGACAGCAGCGGGCGCAGGCCCGGCGCCGCCGCGGCGGCATCCGGCCCCGGCACCGCCGCGAAGAACCCCACCTTCGACGGCGGCGCGTCGGCCCCCAGGCCGACAACATGATCGAGCCGCCCCACCTCGAGCGCGTTGACGCGCTCGCGCAGCACCGACTCGATCGCGTTCTCCCAGCCGTCGTCGATGCGCAGCTTCTGGTACAGCCGCGACAGCCGGTCCAGGCCGTGCCGCGCCAGCCACGGCTGCACTTTCGCCTGGCTCTCGACGCGCTCCTGAAGCTGGCGCAGCGCCACCATGCGCGCCTCGATCTGCGCCAGGCGCGCCTCGGCCTCGCGCAGCGCCTGCTGCGAAGGCTGGCGCTGGGCTTCGAGCCCGCTCCAGGCGGCCTCGATGTCGGCCAGCCGCTGCGTGACCTGCCGGTCCGACTCCTCGGCGGCAGCGAGCGTCTCGAGCGCGCGCGCCAGCGCTTCGGGGTCGAACGCCTGCAGCTCGCCGGCTTCGGCGCGCAGGCGCTCGCGGCGCCGCGATGCGGCATCGAGCCCCTCGGCCGCCTTGCGCTCGTGCAGCGCGCACAGCTCGATCGCCTGGCGCGTGCCGGCGACCTGCGCGCGCGCCTCGTCGAGCTGCTCGCGCACTTCGCGCACGCGCGCCTCGAGCGTCGGCACTTCGTCGGCGCGCTCGGCCAGGCGCGCGGCAAGCTCCTCGGCGCGCACCCGGGTCGCGTCGAGCTCGGCGCCGGCCGTCGCGCGATCGCTGCGCGCGTGCTCCTGCTGCGCCTGCGCACGCAGCGCCTGCTGCTCGACGCCGTCGAGGCGCTCGCGCAGCTGTCCTTGCGTCTCGGAAACGAGCCTGATCTCGGACTCGATCCGGCTCACTTCGGCATTGCCGTCGTAGTAGCGGCCCTGCGCGGCATGCACTGCGTCGCCGGCTTCGTAGTGGGCGTTGCGGATCGTCTCGATCTCGGCCTCGATCGCCCGCTGCTCGGCCAGCCGCGCCTCGGCCGCGAGCGTCGCTTCGCCGGCCAGGCGCGCCAGCCGCTGCTGCTCGGCCTGCGCCTCGTCGTGACGCAGCAGCCACAGCATGCGCTGCTTGCGCTCGCGCTCGGCTTCGAAATCGCGATACTGCCCGGCCACCTCGGCCTGGCGCTCGAGCTTGTCGATCTGCGCGTCGAGCTCGCGCAGGATGTCCTCGACGCGCGTGAGGTTCTCGCGCGTGTCGGCCAGCCGGTTCTCGGTCTCGCGGCGCCGCTCCTTGTACTTCGAGACGCCCGCGGCCTCCTCGAGGAACACGCGCAGCTCCTCGGGACGCGCCTCGATGATGCGCGAGATCATGCCCTGGCCGATGATGGCGTACGCGCGCGGCCCCAGCCCGGTGCCGAGGAACATGTCGTGCACGTCGCGGCGGCGCACCGGCTGGTTGTTGATGAAGTAGGTGGACTGGCCATCGCGCGTGAGCACGCGCTTGACCGAGATCTCGGCGTACTGGCTCCAGTTGCCCCCGATGCGGCCGAGCGAATTGTCGAACACCAGCTCGACCGAGGCGCGCGCTGCCGGCTTGCGCTCGGACGAACCGCTGAAGATCACGTCCTGCATCGATTCGCCGCGCAGCTCGGAGGCCTTGGACTCCCCCAGCACCCAGCGCACCGCGTCGATGATGTTCGACTTGCCGCAGCCGTTGGGCCCGACCACGCCGACCAGCTGGCCGGGAACTTCGAAGTGGGTAGGATCGACGAAGGACTTGAAGCCGGCGAGTTTGATCTGTTTCAGTCGCACCGAATTTCCTTGCCCGCAATCGCCGCTGCGCCGGCGCACAGCAGCGCCAGGCCGCTCAGCAAAGGCAAGAGCCGCGCTGGGCGGCTCTTCACGCTCCGTATAATACACGCCACCCGCCCGACCCCTGCTCGCGCGCCCGCGCCGCTGCCGGGCTCGTGTCGCGCCCTTCGCGATCATGCCGTCGAAACCATCCACGAAGCTCGAAACCTTCGCCAACCCGGCTCCGCAACGCGACTACCTGGTGCACATCGAAGTGCCCGAGTTCACCTGCCTGTGCCCGCTCACCGGGCAGCCCGACTTCGCCCGCCTCGTGATCGACTACGTGCCCGACCGGCGCAACGTCGAGCTCAAGGCGCTCAAGCTCTACATGTGGAGCTTCCGCGACGAAGGCGTGTTCCACGAGGCGGTGACCAACCGCATCCTCGACGAGCTGGTGGCCGCGGTCGCGCCGCGCTTCATGCGGCTGACCGCGCGCTGGTACGTACGCGGCGGCATCTTCACGACGGTGGTGGCCGAGCACCGCAAGAAGGGATGGAAACCGGCGCCCCGCATCGACGTGGGCGACTTTCCCGCGCCGCACAGTACGTCGTGAATCCTTTAATATCTTTATAATTCAATCAATTGAAGACGTTTCTTGAACCATTATCTCGATAAACTCCAGCCCTATCCGTTCGAGCGCCTGCGCGCCTTGCTGACGGGCGTGTCCCCGCCAGCGGCATACGCGCCGCTGAACCTGTCGATCGGCGAGCCCAAGCACCCGACGCCGGCGCTGATTCGCGACGCGCTGGTGGCCCACCTCGACGGCCTGTCGGCGTACCCGGCCACCGCGGGCACGCCGGCGCTGCGCGAGGCGATCGCCGCCTGGCTGCAGCGCCGCTATGGCCTGCGCGCTCTCGATCCGGCCAGCGAGGTGCTGCCGGTGAACGGCTCGCGCGAAGCGTTGTTCGCGTTCGCCCAGGCGGTGATCGATCCCGGGGCCGGCGCGCGGGTGGTCTGTCCCAACCCGTTCTACCAGATCTACGAAGGCGCGGCGCTGCTGGCGGGGGCCGAACCGTACTTCGTCGAACAATGGCCGCAGACCGGCTTTCGCAGCGACTGGGACGCCGTGCCCGAGGCGGTATGGGCCCACACCCGGCTGCTGTACACCTGCTCGCCGGGCAACCCCACCGGCGTGGTGCTGTCGCTGGACGACTGGCGCCGCCTGTTCGAGCTGTCCGACCGCCACGGCTTCACGATCGCCGCCGACGAGTGCTACTCGGAAATCCACTTCGACGACGCCGCGCCGCCGCTGGGCGCGCTGCAGGCCGCGCAGGCGCTGGGGCGCGCCGACTGGCGCCGGCTGGTGGTGTTCTCCAGCCTGTCCAAGCGCTCCAATGCGCCGGGCATGCGTTCGGGCTTCGTGGCGGGCGATGCGTCGATCCTGAAGCGCTTCCTGCTCTACCGCACCTACCACGGCAGCGCGATGAGCCTGCCGGTGCAGGCGGCGTCGACCGCCGCCTGGGGCGACGAGGCGCACGTGGCCGAGAACCGCGCGCTGTACCGGCGCAAGTTCGACGCGGTCACGCCGGTGCTCTCGCGCGTGCTCGAGACCACGCGCCCGCAGGCCGGCTTCTACCTGTGGGCGCGGGTCCCCTCGGGCGACGACCAGTCGTTCTGCCGCGATCTGTTTGCCCAATATAATGTCCTGGTGCTCCCGGGCAGCTTCCTGGCCCGCGATCATGGGGGCCGCAACCCGGGCCGCGGTTTCGTGCGCATCGCGCTGGTCGACTCGCCGGCCAGTTGCATCGAGGCGGCCGCCCGCATCGAACGCTTCCTTTCCTCCTGACCGACGATGACCCGATGACGCCTCTGCAGCAGACCATCGACCAGGCGTGGGAACGCCGCAACGAGCTGTCCCCGAAGAGCGCGCCGGTCGATGTCCGCGACGCCGTCGCCGCCATCATCGCGCAGCTCGACGCGGGCACCTTGCGCGTGGCCGAGAAACGCGACGGCGAGTGGATCGTCAACCAGTGGGTCAAGAAGGCGGTGCTGCTGTCGTTCCGCCTCGAAGACAACGTGCCGACGCAGTCGGGCGCGCTGCAGTTCTACGACAAGGTCGCCACCAAGTTCGACGGCTGGCGCGCCGACGACTTCCGGGCCGGCGGCTTTCGCGTGGTGCCGCCAGCCGTCGCGCGGCGCGGCGCCTTCGTCGGAAAGAACGTCGTGCTGATGCCCTCGTACGTGAACATCGGCGCGTACGTCGACGAAGGCACGATGGTCGACACCTGGGCTACCGTGGGTTCGTGCGCGCAGATCGGCCGCAACGTCCATCTGTCGGGCGGCGTGGGCATCGGCGGCGTGCTCGAGCCACTGCAGGCCAACCCGACCATCATCGAGGACAACTGCTTCATCGGCGCGCGTTCCGAGGTGGTCGAAGGCGTGATCGTCGAGGAGAACTCGGTGCTCTCGATGGGCGTGTACATCGGGCAGAGCACGAAGATCTACGATCGCGAGTCGGGGCGCGTGCTGTACGGCCGGGTGCCCGCCGGCTCGGTGGTGGTGCCCGGCTCGCTGCCGTCGGCCGACGGCAAGGTGAGCCTGTACTGTGCCGTGATCGTCAAGCGCGTCGATGCGCAGACGCGCGCGAAGACCGGCATCAACGAGTTGCTGCGCGGCGACTGAAGGCATGACGACCCGTCGCCAGGCCCAACGAGCCGCGCGACGCGAAGAGATCGGGGGAACCCCATGGTGATGGATCGCTTGCTGCAGCTGATGTCCGAGAAGAAGGCGTCGGACCTCTTCCTGGCTCCCGGCGCGCCGGTCCAGCTCAAGATCAACGGAGCGATGGTGCCGGTGAACCAGCAGCGCCTGGACCCTGCCAACGTGATGTCGCTGATCCGCGAGATCGTCGAGGACCGCCACTGGGACGTCTTCGAGAAGCAGCACGAGCTGAACCTCGGCTACGGCGTGCGCGGCGTGGGCAGCTTTCGCGTCAACGTGTTCCGCCAGCGCGGCTCGGCGGCCTGCGTGATCCGCTTCATTCCGCACGACATCCCGAAGCTGGCAACGCTGCATCTGCCGCCGCTGCTGGG
>JAHDYE010000196.1:0-3634 GCA_023383035.1 Burkholderiaceae bacterium
CAAGGTCGTCGAGCGCATCGACGAGCTGTACAACCAGAACAACCCGAACGACGTGACCGGCGTGCCCACCGGCTACGTCGATCTCGACCGCATGACGTCGGGACTGCAGCCGGGCGACCTGGTGATCGTGGCGGGCAGACCGTCGATGGGCAAGGCGCAGCCGCTCGACGCGAAGATCCGCCTGCGCACCGGCTGGAAGCCGATGGGCGAGATCGCGGTCGGCGACGCGCTGGCATCGATCGATGGCGTGCCGTCCATCGTCACCGGCGTATTCCCGCAAGGCGAGCGCCAGGTCTACCGCGTGCGGTTCTCCGATGGGCGCAGCACCGAGTGCTGCGACGAGCACCTGTGGCGTGTCCGGTATCGCGACTGGGTTGCGCCGCGGGTAGTGAGCACGGCACGGCTGCGCGAGATGCTCGGACGGGTGCGCTACCGCAACCGGCTCTGGATCGACATGCCGTCCGGGGATTTCGGCGCCGACGATCCGCTGCCGGTCGATCCGTGGGTGGTCGGTGCGTTGCTGGGCGACGGCTGCCTGCGGCACAACTCGGTGATGTTCTCGAATGCCGCCGCCGAAGTGCTCGATCGCATGCGCGCCCGCATCGGCAGCGAGCTCGTCCTGCAGCCTGCGTCAGGCTACGACTGGCGGATCGTCCAGCCCAACCGCGGGGCGGTGGCCGGACATGTCGGCCGTCATCCGAATCCGCTGACGGTGCAGCTCGAAGCGCTCGGCCTGTGGGGTCGGTCTTCGCACGACAAGTTCATCCCCGACGTCTACCTGAACGCGGGACGCCAGGCGAGACTCGACCTGCTGCGCGGGCTGCTCGACATCGACGGCTGGGTCGAGCGCTGGGGCACGGTGCGCCTGTCCACCGCCAGCGAGCGCCTGGCGCTCGATCTCCAGGCGCTGGTGCGCTCGCTCGGCGGCTGGTGTTCGATCGAGGCCAAGCGTCCGACCTTCCGCGTCGACGGAGAGCGGCGCGACGGGCTGCCGGCTTTCGTCTGCACGATCAGCCATCCCGAGCCGGCGAGCCTGTTCCTGCTCGGTGACAAGGTGGCGCGCGTAGCGCACGGGCGCACGCGCCGCAAGCTGCCGGTCATCGCGTCGATCGAAGCCACGCGGCGCACGGCGGTGCAGTGCATCGCGGTGTCGCATCCGAGCCGGCTCTACATCACCGACGACTACGTGGTGACGCACAATACCTCGCTCGCGCTGAACGTCGCCGAGCACGTCGCGGTCGACCAGGGCCTGCCGGTAGCGGTGTTCTCGATGGAGATGGGCGCCACGCAACTGGCGATGCGCCTGGTGTGCTCGGTGGGCCGGCTCGACCAGCAGCGCCTGCGCACCGGCCGGCTGGTCGACGACGACTGGCCGCGCCTGACCAGCGCAATCCAGAAGATGCAGGACTCGCAGCTGTTCATCGACGAGACGCCGGCGCTGAATGCGCTCGAACTGCGTGCACGCGCGCGGCGCCTGTCGCGCCAGTGCGGCAAGCTCGGGCTGATCGTGGTCGACTACCTGCAGCTGATGTCGGCCAGCTCCAGCGGCGAGAACCGCGCCACCGAGATCTCCGAGATCTCGCGCGCGCTCAAGGCGCTGGCCAAGGAGCTGGGCTGCCCGGTGATCGCCCTGTCGCAGCTGAACCGCTCGCTCGAACAGCGGCCGAACAAGCGGCCGGTGATGTCCGATCTTCGTGAATGCGTCACCGGCGAAACGCTGGTCGTGCTGGCCGACGGCCGGCGCGTACCCATTGCGCAGCTGGCTGGCACCGAACCCGAAGTGCTGGCGATGGATGCGTCGCAAAAGATCGTCGCGGCGCGCAGTGATTGCGTCTGGTCGGTGGGCAGTCGCCCGGTAGTCAAGGTTGCACTCGCGAGCGGCCGGGTGCTGCGAGCGACGGCGAAGCACCGCGTTTTCACTGGCAGCGGTTGGCGCATGCTCTCGGAAGTCGCGATCGGTGACCGCGTGGCCCTTGCGCGGCGGCTGCCGCAGCCGGCCGCCGCGGCGAACTGGAGCGATGAACAGATCGTCTTTCTCGGTCACATGATCGGCGATGGCAGCTATCTGGGCGGACAGCCGATGCGCTATAGCACCGCGTCTGAGGAAAACTCGGAGGCGGTGACCCAGGCGGCGCAGGCGTTCGGATGCATGGTGAGCCGATATCCGGGACGCGGTCAATGGCATCAGCTGGTCATCTCGGGCAACGGCGATCGCTGGCATCCGAAGGCTGCGAACGCGTGGCTGCGGCAACTCGGCATTTTCGGCCAGCGCTCGCACGAAAAACGCGTGCCTGTCGAAGCATTCCGGCTTTCCGACGATCGCATTGCGATGCTGCTGCGACACCTGTGGGCGACCGACGGATCGATCCACTTGCGGGCCGCCGGACAGAAGGGGCCGGCACGCGTCTACTTCGCCACGTCGAGCGAAGGGCTGGCGCGCGATGTCGCGGCGTTGCTGCTGCGAATCGGAATCGTGGCGCGCATCCGCGGCATACGTCCGACGACCGGCCGCACGGTGTGGAACGTCGACGTGTCCGGTGCAAGCCAGCAGAGCGTGTTTCTGGATCGGGTCGGCGCCTTCGGACCCCGCTGCACCGCGGCGCAACGGCTCGATGCGCATTTGCGCGAAATCCTGCCGCGTGCCAGCGTCAACGTCGACACGTTGCCGCGCGAAGTGTTTGCCGGCGTGCGCGCTGCGATGGGCGAGCGCGGCATCTCGCAGCGCCGGATGGCATCGTTGCGCGGCACCTCGTATGGCGGAACGTCGCACTTCCGCTTCGCGCCGTCGCGCCGGATGCTCGCCGATTACGCGGAAAAGCTCGATGACGGCGTACTGCGCGAATGGGCGACCTCCGACCTGTTCTGGGATCGTGTCGTCGCCGTCGAACCCGATGGCGAGGAGGAGGTGTTCGACCTCACCGTGCCGGGGCCGGCCTCGTGGCTTGCCGACGGCATCGTGAGCCACAACTCGGGCGCGATCGAGCAGGACGCAGACGTGATCATCTTCATCTACCGCGACGAGGTCTACAACCCCGATTCCACCGACAAGGGCGTGGCCGAGATCATCATCGGCAAGCAGCGCAACGGCCCCATCGGCACGGTGCGGCTCACCTTCGTCGGGCAGTACACGAAGTTCGAGAACTTCACGGCCGGCGTCTGACACGCGGCGCGTCGCACGCACCCGCGGCGCCGCGTGCCGCTACAGCGGAAACCCGGCGAACTCCTTGACCGACTTCAGCTCGGTGTACGACACGATGCGCGCCACGCCCATCGACAGGTCGTTGATCCACGCGTCCGAAATCCGCTGGTAGTCGTCGACGTCGCGACAGGCGAAGCGCAGCAGGTAGTCGAACTGGCCGCTGACCAGGTAGCACGCGACCACCTCGGGGCATTGCAGCGCGCGGCGCTCGAACTGCTGCAGCGTGGTCTGGCGCTGGTCGACGAGGATCACCTCGGCGTGCACGATGATCAGCTTGCCGTGCGCGTGCCGCCCGACGATGGCGCGGTAGGCCTCGATGTAGCGCGCCCGCTCCAGGCGTCGCGTGCGATCCAGGCAGGCGCGCGCCGACAGGCCGATCCGCTCGGCGAGCGCCTGGTTGGTGATGCGACCGTCCTGCTGCAGGATCGAGAGAAT
>JAHDYE010000196.1:3644-6538 GCA_023383035.1 Burkholderiaceae bacterium
CATCGAGCGGCTTCATGCCGCCAGTTTACGCGAGCGTGGCGGCATGTCGTCGCTGCGCTGGTCCAGGCGCAGCGTCAGGCAGTACGCGCCGCCGCCGGCCCGACCGAACGATTCGAGCGGTACCGTGACGATGCGATAGCCGCGCTGCTCGAGTCGCTGCCGCAACTCCGGTGAGCAGTGCCCCATGACGAGGTCGCGGCCGATCGACACTGCGTTCACGCCGAAGCGGCTGGCGTCTTCCTCGCCGGCCTCGATCAGCGCGTCGCCGGCCAGCGCACGCAACAGCGCCTGCGCGGACGACGCGAACGCCGGCGGATACCACAGGATCTCGCCGCCCGAGAGCAGGCACAGGCAGGTGTCGAGATGATAGAAGCGCGGAGAGGCCAGTTCGAGCGACACCGTGTCGACACCGTAGACCCGGCGCAGCGTATCGCGCGCCGCGAAACTCGAGCGCTGGCCATGGCCCATCCAGAACAGGCCGCGATGCCGGTCCCAGATCGCGTCGCCGGCCCCCTCGAACCAGACGCCCGCCGGCGTCTCGTGCAGCGACTGCACGATGCCGCGCCGCGCCAGCGCTTCGAACATGCGCCGTCCGTGTTCCTCCTCGCCGCGCCGCTCGGGGTTCAGGAAGCGGGCGAGCACTGCCTTGCCGTCGAGCACCACCGCACTGTTGGCGGTGAACACCAGGTCGGGCAGGCCGGCCTGCGACGGCATCGTTTCGATGCGTGCCCCCAGCGCGAGATAGGCATCGTGCAGCCGCCGCCAGCCTTCGCGCGCGCTCGCCGCCAATCGCGCCGCGCCGCTCGTCCAGGCATCGGGCTCCATCCAGGGATTGATCCGGTAGCTGACCTCGAAGTGCTCGGGCGGGCACAGCAGCAGGTGCGGTGCCTGGCCGGCGGCGCGAGCCGTGCGCGTCGATGCTGCGGCCGCAACGGCGGCCTGCGGGCGTCGCGGCAGGCACTCGTCGAGCACCTCCGCCAGCCGGTCGAGGCCCAGGTCGAGATCGGCCTTGCTGATCGTCAGCGGCGGGGCGATGCGGATCACGGTCTCGTGCGTTTCCTTGGTCAGCACGCCGCCCCGCGCCAGCCGTGCAACCAGCGCGGCGGCGTCGACGCCGGTGTCGCGCAGCTCGACGCCCGCCCATAGCCCGCGCCCGCGCACCACGATCCGACGTCCCGCGGCCAACGCCTCCAGGCGCGCGAGCAGGTGCCGTCCGAGTACCGCGCTGCGCTCGGGCAGCTGCTCGTCCTGCAGCACGCGCAGCGCTTCCAGCCCGACCGCCGCCGCGAGCGCGTTGCCGCCGAAGGTCGAGCCGTGGCTGCCCGGGCCGAACACCTGCATCACCGCATTGTCGGCAACGAACGCGGACACCGGCAGGATGCCGCCGCCCAATGCCTTGCCGAGGATCAGGCCGTCGGGGCGGATGCCTTCGTGCTCGAACGCGAACATGCGGCCGGTGCGGCCCAGGCCCGACTGCACTTCGTCGAGCAGCAGCAGCACGCCGCGGCGGTCGCACCATGCGCGCAGCGCACGCAGCCATCCCGCGGGCGGCACCACGATGCCGGCTTCGCCCTGGATCGGCTCGACCAGCACCGCGCACACGTGCTCGTCGTAGACCGCGTCGAGCGACGCCATGTCGCCGAAGCGGAAGTGACGGAATGCCGGCGCGAACGGACCGAAGTCGTCGCGGTAGTCGGGTTCGGTGGAGAATCCGACGATGGTCGACGTACGGCCGTGGAAGTTGTTCCCGGCCACCAGGATCACCGCACGCTCCGGGGCGATGCAGCGTACGCGATAGGCCCAGCGGCGCGCCGCCTTGATTGCGGTTTCCACCGCTTCGGCGCCGGTGTTCATCGGCAGCACGCGTTCGAATCCGCTCAGCCGGCACAGCTCGGCCGCGAACGCGCCCAACGTGTCGCTGTGATACGCACGCGAAGTGACGCACACGCGCGCCATCTGCGCACGCGCGGCGGCCACCAGCCGCGGATGCCGATGGCCGTGGCTGACCGCAGAATACGCACTCATGAAGTCGAGGTAGCGGCGGCCGGCGACGTCGGTGATCCAGGCGCCCTCGGCGCTTTCGACGACGACCGGAAACGGTGCGTAATTGCCGGCGCACGTCGCGTGCTCGCGCTCGATCAGCGCGCGGCCGGCCGGATCGTTCGCGAAGTCGTGGGTCATGGCAAGGCTCCTGCGGCGGCCCATCCGCCGTGCTCCTGGCCATCATCGCGCGTGACCGCAGCGGCCGTGGCGGAAGTGCAGGCGAGCCGGTGCCGCTTCGGAAGTCGCGGCGGCCGTTCGCCGCCGGATCGGCGTCGCAGCGGCACGGCGCCGCCACGTCGACGGCACTGCCCCGGCTTCGCGCCACTCGCGCGAACGCGACGAGGCCCCGCTTCGTGCCGCTCGCGCGAACGCGGCGCGTGCCTGCGGCTCAGAGCGCGTCGGTGGCGAAGTCCGCCAGCCGCGACCGCTCGCCGCGCTGCAGCGCCACATGCCCCGCGTGCGGCCAGCCCTTGAAGCGATCGACGACGAAGGTCAGGCCCGACGAGCCTTCGGTGAGGTAGGGCGTGTCGATCTGCGCGATGTTGCCCAGGCACACCACCTTGGTGCCCGGTCCGGCGCGCGTGATCAGCGTCTTCATCTGCTTCGGCGTGAGGTTCTGCGCCTCGTCGAGGATCAGGAACTTGTTGCTGAAGGTGCGTCCGCGCATGAACGACAGCGCCTTCACCTTGATCCGGCTGCGGATCAGGTCGTTGGCGGTGGCGCGCCCCCATTCGCCGGCCGACGGGTCGCTCTGGTTGAGCACTTCGAGGTTGTCCTCGAGCGCGCCCATCCACGGCTGCATCTTCTCTTCCTCGGTGCCCGGCAGGTAGCCGATGTCCTCGCCCACCGGC
>JAHDYE010000197.1 GCA_023383035.1 Burkholderiaceae bacterium
CGGCAACAACGTCGAGGCCTCGGGCGGCGTGGTGGGCATCTGGCGCGAGGCCGACGCGCGCGTGCGCGGCGCCAAGCGGGTGCAGGTCGAGCCGCACCTGTCGATCACCGGCGCCGTATCGGCCGAATGGGTGCCGATCCGGCCCAAGACCGACGCCGCGTTCCTCTACGGCGTGATCCACCGCATCCTGCACGAGCGCGACTGGCGCGAAGTGTGCGACCTGCCGTACCTGAAGCACCGCACCAGTTCGCCGTACCTGGTCGGCCCCAACGGCTGGTATCTGCGCGACGCGGCGAGCGGCAAGCCGCTGGTCTGGGATCTCGCCGACGGCCGCGCCAAGCCGTTCGACGCGCCCGACCTGCGCGATCCGGCGCTCGACGGCGAATACGCCCTCGCCGGCGTCGAGCACGGCGCCGACGACGAGCGCATCGCCCACGCGGCGGCGCGCGGCCGGCCGGCATTCCAGGCGATGCTCGATCACATGCGGCGCTACTCGCCCGACTGGGCGGCGGACGAATGCGGCGTACCGGCCGACACGATCCGCCGCGTCGCCGACGAGTACCTCGCGCACGCCTGTGTGGGCCAGACGATCGAGATCGAAGGCAAGACGCTGCCGTTCCGCCCGGTGGCCGTGATGCTCGGCAAGACGGTCAACAACGGCTGGGGCGGCTATCACTGCTGCTGGGCGCGCACCGTGCTGGCGGTGCTGGTGGGCGCGCTCGAAGTGCCCGGCGGCACGCTGGGCACCACCGTGAAGCTGGTACGCCCGGCGCTGTCGCGCGTCGGTTCGGTGGTGCCGGGGCCCGATGGCCTGATGACCTACCAGTTCAACGAAACCTCGCGCGACGGCTGGATGAGCAGGCCGCACATCCGCAACGCCTACAAGACGCTGGTGCCGCTGGTCTCCGATTCGCCGTGGTCGCCGGCGCTGGGCCCGGCGCACCTGCCGTGGCTGTTCCAGAAGCAGGCGCCGAAGAACTGGCCGCGCACCACGCCGCCCGACATGTGGATCTGCTATCGCACCAACCCGGCGATCTCGTCGTGGAACGCGCCCGAGGTCGCCGAGCGCCTCGCGGAGTTTCCGTTCATCGTCGCGTTCGCGTACACCGAGGACGAGACCAACCACTTCGCCGACATCCTGCTGCCCGAGGCGCTCGACCTCGAGAGCCTGTTCACCGAGCAGTTCTGGAAGCACGAGGGCTGGGCGATCCGCCAGCCGGCGGTCGAGTCGCCGTGCGACACGATGGATTTCACCGACATCGCCACCGCGCTGGCCGAGCGCGCCGGCATCCTCGACAAGTACCTGTCCGCGGTGAACCGCGGCGCGGCCGGCACCACGCTGCGCGACCGCGACGGCCGCTTCGACTACGCGCTGGACGAGTCGCGCGCGCCGACGCGCGACGAGATCTGGAACGCGTTCGCGAAGGCGGCCAGCCACGAACTGAGCGACGGCAGTGAAGTGCACGACCTCGACTGGTTCAAGGCCAACGGCTTCATGCTGCGGCCGTTCCCGCAGCTCGACTGGTACCTGTACCCGGCACTCGAGCGCCAGGGGCTGCGCTTCGAGCTGCCCTACCAGGAGCGCATCGTGCGCCACGGCCGCCAGCTCGCCAACCGCCTGCACGAAGCGGGCGTCGACTGGTGGGAGCACCAGCTCGCCGAGTACGAGTTCATGCCGACCTACGAACGTTTCCCCGAGATCTGGATCGAATACGCGCGCGAGTACGGTCGCGACCCCGACGAGTTCCCGTTCTGGGCACTGACCGCGCGCTCGATGCAGTACAGCTGGGGCGCCAACGTGGGCCTGCCGCTGATCAACGAAGTCGCGAACAACATCGCCGGCCACCGCGGCGTGATCGTCAACCGCAGCGTCGCGCGCCGGCTCGGCATCGCCGAAGGCGAGCGCCTGGTGATCGAATCGGTGTCGGGCACCACCGAGGGCAACGCGGTGCTGCGCGAAGGCATCCGCCCCGACACGGTGCTGATGATCGGGCAGTTCGATCACTGGAAAACGCCGTTCGCGAAGGACCTGAAGCTGCCCAGCCTGAACTCGCTCACCGACCTGTCGCTCAAGCTCACCGACGGCACCGGCAGCGGGTCGGACGTGATGCGCGTGCGACTGCGCCGCGCCGGCAGCGGCGAGGTGCTGGCGCTGCCGCCGTCGGCAACGCAGGTTCCAGCGTCTCGCGGCGGCGCGGGCGCGGCCGCGCCGCACGGCGCATCCATGGAGGAGGCCGGCGCATGAACCGTCCCGTCGACATTCCGCTCGCGACGCGGCTGCCCGAGGCCGGGCCGACGCCGCAGGATGCCGGTGTGCCGCCGCGCACGAACGCCGTTGCCCGCTGGGGCATGGTGATCGACCTGAACCGCTGCGTCGGCTGCCAGACCTGCACCATCGCCTGCAAGCATGCCAACGACACGCCGCCCGGCGTGCAGTGGCGCCGCGTGCTCGACGTCGAGCAGGGCACGTTCCCCGACGTGCAGCGCCTGTTCCTGGTCACCGGCTGCCAGCATTGCGCCGAGCCGCCGTGCGTGCCGGTGTGTCCGACCGGCGCCACGCGCCAGCGCGAGGACGGGCTGGTGACGATGAACTACGACGTCTGCATCGGCTGTGCCTACTGCGCGGTGTCGTGTCCGTACCAGGCGCGCACCATCGTGCACGAACGCAAGGGCTACTACGGCACGAAGACGACGCTGCAGGAAGACGCCACCGCGCATCCCGAGCGCATCGGCGTGGCGCAGAAGTGCACCTTCTGCCAGGGGCGCATCGACGACGGCGTGGCGCGTGGACTGGTGTCCGGCGTCGATCCCGACGCGACGCCGGCCTGTTCGGCCGCCTGCATCTCGCAGGCGATCCACTTCGGCGACTTCAACGATCCGCTCAGCAAGGTATCGCGTCTGGCGCGCGAGCAGCCGAGCATGCAGCTCAATGCCGCGGTCGGCACCGATCCGCAGATCCGTTACCTGTACACCACGCCGGCGGTGCCGGGACGCGACGCGGCGGCCGACGCCGACGAGGAGCGCCTCGCCGATCCGGCCAACCCGCTGGTCGGCGCGCTGCAGACGTTCTGGGACTGGCGCGCCGCGATGAACTGGATCTTCGGCGGCATCGGCACCGGGCTGGCCATCGGCACCGGGCTCGCGCTGTGGTCGGGGCTGCTCGAGGCGTCGCACGCTCCGGCGCTGTACCTGCTGTCGGCCGTGCTGGTCGCCACCGGCCTGTTCTTCGTGTTCCTGAAGATCGGCCGGCAGATGCGCTTCTGGCGCGCCGCCACGCGCTGGCAGAGCTCGTGGATGACGCGCGAGCTGTACGTGGCGCTGGTGTTCTTCCCGTCGGTGCTGGCCTGCCTGCTGGCGCCCGGCCCGCTGCCGTTCGCGCTGGCCAGCGTGTCGGCCGCGGCGTTCCTGGTCTGCCAGGCGAAGATCCTGCACCGGGCGCGCGGCATTCCCGCGTGGCGGGTCCCGCTGATGCCGTGGATGATCGTCGCGACCGGGCTGCTCGAGGGCACGGGGGCGTTCGCGCTCGCCGCCGCCGCGCTCGCGGCCGCGGCGCGCGCGCCGATGCTGCCCGCCGCCATGGCGCTCGCGATGGTCGGCCTGGCGGTGCTGAACGCGATGATGTGGCGCGGCTACGTCGGCACGGCGCGCGACGAAGGCGTTCCGCCCCTCGCGCGGCGCGTGCTCGGCGCCTTCACGCCGTTGCTGCACGGCGTCGGGCACGCCGTTCCGGCGGTGCTGGCGATCGTCGCCGGGCTCATGGCCGGTGTTGCGACGCCGCTGCTCGCACTGGCCGGCGCCGCGGCGATCGCCGGCGGCGCGGCATGGAAGTTCATGGTCATCGTCCGCGCCGCGTACACGCAGGGTTTCGAGCTGCCGCGCGTGCCGCAGCGCGGATCCGGCCGCCGGGCCGCACCGGCGCGGCTCGGCGCAGAGGCCGCGTTCACCCGCCGCTGAGCGCGGTCGTCGGCCGACGCAACCGTGCAGCGGCACGCGGGGTCCGGCGCGCCCGGACGCGGCGCCATCGCCGCCTACGCGATCGGGTCGATCGGCACCGGCGGCTTCTCGACGCTGCCGGGCCTGGTGCTGGTCTACTACCTCACCGATACGCTGGGCGTGGCCGCACTGGCCGCCGGCCTGCTGGTCGCCGTGGCGAAGGTGTGGGACGTGCTGATCGACCCGGTGATCGGCGCCTTCAGCGACCGGCGCCTGGCCGCTCGCGGTACCCGCCGGGGCTCCATGCTGGCCGGCGCGCTGGCGATCCCGGCGTGCTTCACGCTGACCTTCGCGGTGCCATCCGGCCTCGATCCGTGGATCGCGGGTGCCTGGGTCATGGCGGCGTTCCTTGCCAGCGCCACCGCGTTCAGCCTGTTCCAGGTGCCCTACATCGCGCTGCCGGCCGAGATCGCCGCCGGCTACGACGACCGCACGCGCCTGCTCACGTGGCGCGTCGTGGTGCTGACATTCGCGATCCTGCTGTTCGGCGGCGGCGGGCCGATGCTGCGCGGCGCGTTCGACGATCCGTACACCGGTTACCTGGTGATGGCGCTCGTCGCCGGCCTGACGATCGGCGCCGGCATGCTGGCCAGCCTCGGCGTCGTGCCGGTCGACCGCCCGGCCGCGGCGGCGGCGACGGCCGCCGAGCTTCCCGCTGCGGCGACGCTTTCGACCGGCGCCGCGTCTTTCGCCGCCGGATCTGCGGCAACCGCCACGTTCCCCGTCATCGGAGCCGCGGTGGCCGCCGGGCCTCGCGCCGCAACGCCGCTCGCCAGGCGCTCGCCCTTGCAGTCGTACCGCGACGGCGTGGCCGTCTGGCGCCGCAGCCAGCCGTTCCGGGCGCTGCTCGGCACTTTCATGCTGCAGGGGCTGGCAACCGGCCTGATGCTCGCCGGCGCGCAGTACGTCGCCACCTGGGTGCTGCGCTCGGAGGCCGCGGTCACGCTGCTGTTCCTCGCGCTGATCGCGCCGGCGCTGCTGTTGGCGCCGGCCTGGGGCGCGCTCGCCCGGCGCATCGGCAAGGAGCGCGGCTTCGTGCTGGCGAGCGCGCTGTTCACGCTCGCCGCGCTGGCCACCGCCGGCCTGGCCTGGGCACCGGGCGCGTGGATCTACGTCGCGGTGGCCGTGGCCGGCGCGGCCTATGCCGGCATGCAGGCGCTGCCGATGGCGATGCTGCCCGACGTCATCGCGCACGACGCGCGCGCGAGCGGCAACGGCCACGCCGGCACGTTCGGGGGCGTCTGGACCGCGGGCGAGACCACCGGCATGGCGCTCGGCGCGGCGCTGCTCACGATCGTGCTCGGCGCGAGCGGCTACGTCGAGTCGGTCGGGCGCGTGAAGGTCGAGCAGGCACCGGCGGCGATTCTCGGCATCGTCGCCAGCTTCAGCATCGTGCCGGCGGCGATCATGCTGCTGAGCCTGGCCACGCTCGCCCGCTACCGCTTGCGCAAGGAGGATCTCGATGGCCCGTAGCGACCGGCTCGACCCTGCCTCGGAAGAGGTGCTGCAGCGGCTGCGCGCGCTGCGGGCGCACGACCTGCCGACCCACGGCGGAAGGGTGCTCTCCTACGTCTACGACCCGGGCGTGGCCGGGCTCGACGAGCTGGCCGCCGAAGCGATGCGCCTCGTGCAGCCGGTCAACGGCCTGGACCCGACCGCCTTTCCGTCGGTGGCCGCGCTCGAGCGCGACCTGATCGGCTTCGCGCGCGAAGTCTTCCATGGCGACCAGACCGTCGTCGGTTCGGTCACCTCGGGCGGCACCGAGAGCTGCATGCTCGCGGTGCGCACCGCGCGCGACCTGTGGCGGCGCCGTCATCGTTCCGACGCGCGGCCGCGGCTGCTCGCGCCGGTGACGGCGCATGCGGCGTTCCACAAGGCCGCGCACTGCTTCGATCTGCGGCTCGACCTGCTGCCGGTCGACCCGGACACCGGCGCGCTGGCCGCGGCGGCGCTGATCGACCGGCTCGGCTCCGACGTGGCGCTGGTGGCGGTGTCGGCGCCCGCCTATCCGCACGGCGCACTCGACCCGATCGCCGAAGTGGCGGCGGCCGCGGCGGATGGCGGCATCGCCTGTCACGTCGATGCCTGCATCGGCGGCTGGGTGCTGCCGTGGTGGAGTGACGGCGGGCATCCGCTCTCGCCGTGGGACTTCCGCGTGCCCGGCGTCACCAGCCTGTCGGCCGACCTGCACAAGTACGGCTACGCGCCCAAGGGGGTGTCGGTGCTGCTGCATCGCGGCCGCGACCGGCACCGCGCGCAGTATTTCGCCACCCGGCGCTGGCCCGGCTATCCGGTGGTCAATCCGACGCTGCTCGGGTCGCGATCGGCCAGCGCGCTGGCCGCCGCGTGGGCCATCGTCCAGCGGCTCGGCCACGACGGATTCGCCGCGCTGGCCGCGCGTACCCGCCGCGCCACCGATGCGCTGGCCGCCGCGCTGCGCGGGATTCCCGGCCTGCGCATCGTCGGCGCGCCGAG
>JAHDYE010000198.1 GCA_023383035.1 Burkholderiaceae bacterium
TGCAGGTACAGCGACAGCGTGCGCGACAGCGTCTCGGCGGCCTGGCCGAGGAACTGCTCGCCCTGGAAGGCGACCGGACCGAGGAACAGCAGCAGGCTGAGCGTACGGCCCTGCTCGTCGCGGATCGGCGCGAGGAACGCGGCCTTCGCGCCGAGCGACCGGGTGCGGTAGCGAGCGGTGAAGACCGGATGCGCGGCCAGGTCGGTGATCCACGCGTGCCGGCCCTCGTGCCAGCAGCGGCCCTCGATGCCGTCCTCGTCGATGGCGATCTCCTCGGGAAGCTCGGAGATCATCTTCGTGAACGCCGGATAGCCCCACCGTTCGCGCGCGGCCAGGCCGCGGCCGGCGCGCACCAGGTGCGCGCCGCCGATCCAGCCCAGCTTGCCGCACAGCGTGATGATGATCGCGGTGATCACGCGTCCCGGTTCGGTCTGCTCGCGCATGATCGCGGCGACGTCCCCCTCGATCTCGAGCAGCATGCGCTGCTGCTTCTCGCGCGTGATGTCGCGGCCGGTGCCGCGATAGCCGGCGAACCGGCCGGCGTCATCGAACACCGGGCTGCCGCTCAGCGACAGATGATGGACGTTGCCCTGCGGGTCGATCTGGGCGAACTCGAAGTCCTCGAACGGCTTGTGCGCTTCGCAGGTGGCGCGATGCGAATCCCAGTCGGGGCGCAGGAAGTCGGCTTCGTTCATTTCCCAGCGGCGCCGCCCGATCAGCGCGCGGCGCCACGGGCCGAGCACCGCCTCGATCGAGTCCGACAGGAACGAGACGCGGTGCTGCGCGTCGGTCTCCCAGATCCAGTCCGAGCTCAGGTGGGTGAGGTCGCGGAACTTCGCTTCGCTGGCCGCGAGCTGCTGCTGCATCGCGCGCATGCCGGTGATGTCCTGCACCACGCCGGTCATGCGTATCGCCTCGCCGCGCGCGTCGAGCTCGGGACGCCCGACGCTGCGCACCCACACCAGGTCGCCGCCCGGGCGCATCCAGCGGAATTCCACGCGCGCTTCCCTGCCGCTCTTCAACGCGCGCCGGTGCGTTTCCTGCCAGCGCTCCTGGTCGTTCGGATGGATGTGCGCGAGGAACTCGCGCGGCGTGGGCACGCCGGCGGCCGGATCGATGCCGAACAGGCGAAACGCCCCTTCGCTCCAGTGCAGCGTATGGCGGCGCAGGTCGTGCACCCACGAGCCGAGCGCCGCCAGGTGCTCGGCGGCCTGCTGGCGATCGCGCAGCGCGCGCAGCAGTGCGGCGGAGTGCTCGCTCGATTCGAGACGCCGCTGCAGGCTCGCGCATACCCAGCCCAGGCCGGCGATCGAGATCAGCGTGGACAGCGTGAGCGCGGTGCGCCAGCCGATCAGCGCCGGCGCGAAGTGCGCGGTGAACGCGAACAGCGCGGCGCCGCCCAGCGCGGCGCCGCAGATCACGAGATCGCGGCGCGACGAGGGGGAACGCGGCAGGACAGCACGCGGCGTGGCGGCGGGAGGTTCGATCGTCGATCTCCGTCGGGGATCCGTCGTAATGTAGCGGATCGATCGCGAGGAGCCGAGGAATATGTCCGTTTCGCAGCACTCGTGCGCCGTGGCGCCGGAGGGCCTGCCGCCTTCACCCTGGGTTGGACGCTGGCTCGGCCTGCTCGCTCCCGGCGCCTCGGTACTGGATTTCGCCGCCGGCTCCGGGCGTCACGCGCGGGAGGCCCGGCGCCGGGGATTGCGGGCGACCGCGATCGACCGCGACGCCGCGGCGCTGGCCGGAATCGGCACGGACATCATGGTGCGCAGCGCCGATCTCGAGGCGGGGCCATGGCCGTTCGGCGATGAACGCTACGACGCCGTGGTGGTGGCCAATTACCTGTTCCGGCCGCGCTTCGCGCTGCTGGCCGCGCTGCTGGCGCCCGGCGGGCTGCTGATCTACGAGACCTTCGCGCAGGGCAACGAGCGTTTCGGGCGGCCCTCGAACCCCGCGTTCCTGCTTGCACCGGGCGAGCTGTACGAACGCAGCCGCTGCGCCGGCCTGCTGGTGCTCGGCTACGAGCACGGCCGCGTCGCACGCCCGAAGCCGGCGGTGGTGCAGCGCGTGTGCGCGCTGCGCCCCCGCGCCGCCGAGGATGTGCCCGTGCTCGGCTAGAATGAGCTCTTTTTTGCGGCCGACGACCCATGATCAAGGGCAGCATTGTCGCGATCGTCAGTCCGATGCACGAGGACGGCAGCCTCGACCTGGAGAGCTACCGCAGGCTGATCGACTGGCACATCGAGGAGGGCACGGCGGCGATCGTCGTCGTCGGCACCACCGGCGAGTCGCCGACCGTCGACGTCGAGGAGCACACCACGCTGATCCGCGTGGCGGTCGAGCATGCGGCGGGGCGCGTGCCGATCATCGCGGGCGCGGGCGGCAACTCCACGCGCGAAGCCGTCGAGCTGACGGAGTTCTCGCACAAGGCGGGCGCCTGGGCGTCGCTGCAGGTCGTTCCCTACTACAACAAGCCGACGCAGGAAGGGATGTACCGTCATTTCCGCGCCGTGGCCGAGGCGGTCGATCTGCCGATGGTGCTCTACAACGTGCCGGGGCGCACCGTGGCCGACCTGTCCAACGCCACCATCCTGCGCCTGGCCCAGGTGCCCGGCATCATCGGCCTGAAGGATGCCACCGGCGACATTGCGCGCGGCTCGATGCTGCTGGCGCAACTGCCGCCGCAATTCGTGGTCTACGGCGGCAACGACGATTCCGTGCTGGCCCTGATGGCGATGGGTGCGCACGGCGTGATTTCGGTCACCGCCAACGTCGCGCCGCGCGCGATGGCGCAGATGTGCGAGCGTGCGCTGGCCGGCGACTGGCCGGCGGCGCTGGCGATCAATCGCCGCCTGCTGCCGCTGCACACCGACCTGTTCGTCGAGGCCAACCCGATCCCGGTCAAGTGGGCGCTCGCCGAGATGGGCCGCATTCGCGGCGGCATCCGGCTGCCGCTCACGCCGCTGTCGCCCGAGCGTCACGACACCGTGCGCGCGGCGCTGAAGCGCTCTGGAGTGATCAATTGACGATGAAGTTACGTTCGATCCTCGCGCAGCGTCGACTGCTGCGTGCGGCGGCGGTATCGATGCTGGCGGCGGCGCTGGCCGCGTGCGCCCTGGGCGAGAAGGTCGACGAGATGAGCCGCATCGAGTACAAGTCGGCCACGAAGCTGCCGTCGCTCGACGTGCCGCCCGATCTCTCGGCACCGACTTCCGACGGCCGCTTCGTGCTGCCCGAGCGCGTACCCGATGCCCGCACCTATTCCTCGTACGAGAGCGGCCGGGCGACCACGGCTGCCGCAGCCGGCAACGTCGCCCCTGCCGGGGGTGCCGGCACGCTGCTGCCCGCCGTGCAGGGCGCGCGCATCGAGCGGGCCGGTTCGCAGCGCTGGCTGGTGGTCGACCTGCCGCCCGACCGGGTCTGGCCGGTGGTGCGCACCTTCTGGCACGAATCGGGCTTCACGGTGCAGAGCGAATCGCCCGACACCGGCATCATCGAGACCGAGTGGGCCGAGAACCACGCGAAGCTGCCGCTCGACTTCATCCGGCGTACGCTCGGGCGCGCGCTCGACAGCGTCTACTCCACCGGCGAGCGCGACAAGTTCCGCACCCGGCTGGAGCCGGCCGGCGCGGTCACCGAGGTCTACATCAGCCATCGCGGCATGGTCGAGGTGTACACGTCCGACTCCCGGGACACCACGGTCTGGCAGCCGCGGCCGAGCGACCCGGAGCTCGAAGCCGAGTTCCTGCGCCGCCTGATGCTGAAGTTCGCCGGCTCCGAGGCGGCACCGGCCGCCGGCGGCGAGGTCGCCGCGTCCGAGCGTGCCCGCCTGACCGACAGCGACGCCGCGCAGGTGCTCGAGATCCGCGAGGGCTTCGACCGAGCCTGGCGCCGCGTCGGGCTCGCGCTCGATCGGGGCGGGTTCACGGTGGAGGATCGCGACCGGGCGCAAGGGCTGTACTTCGTCCGCTACATCGACCCGGAAGTCGAGGGCGGCCGCGTGGCGCAGAAACCCGGCATCCTCTCGCGGTTGTTCGGCTCGTCGAAGGCGCGCGCCGATGCGAGCCAGCAGTTCCGTGTGCGCATCGAGGAGCGCGGGGCCGACCAGAGCCGCGTGACCGTGCTCGGCACCGACGGCAAGCCGGTGGGCGATGTCGACCGGCGCACCGCCGGGCGCATCCTGGCGTTGCTGCACGAGCAGCTGAAGTGACGCAGTGCGCTTTTCCAGCCTGGGCAGCGGCAGCGAAGGCAACGCGCTGCTGATCGAGGCGGTCGACGGCACGCGCACCGCGCGGCTGCTGATCGACTGCGGTTTCGGACGCCGCGAAGCCGAACGCCGGCTGCAGGCAGCCGGTTGTGCGCCGGGCATGCTCGACGCGATCCTGGTCACGCACGAGCACGCCGATCACATCGGCGGCGTGTTCCGGTTCGCCCGCGCGCACGGCGTCGCGGTGCACCTGACGCACGGAACGCTGCGCGCGGCCGCGCCGATGCTGTCGGAAATGCCGGAAATCGAGCCGTTGCTGCGCGTGTTCGATTCGCACCGGCCGTTCGAATGCGCGGGCCTGCGCATCGAGCCGGTGGCCGTGCCGCACGATGCGCGCGAGCCGGTGCAGTACGTCGTCGACGACGGGCGCTGTCGGCTCGGCGTGCTGACCGATCTGGGGCAGGGCACGCCGCACGTCGTGCGCGCGCTGTCGCGGCTCGATGCGCTCGTGCTCGAGTGCAACCACGACGCGCAGATGCTCGCCGCCAATCCGCGCTACCCAGCGGCGTTGAAACGGCGCATCGCGGGACCGTGGGGGCACCTCGACAACCGCGAGGCCGCGCGCATCCTGGCGGCGATCACCCGCAGCCGGCTGCACACGGGGGTCGCCGCGCACCTGAGCCGGCACAACAATCGCCCCGAGCTCGCGCATCGGGCACTGGCGTCGGTGCTGGCGTCGCAGGCCGAAGAGGTGATCCGCATCGCCGACCAGGAGTGCGGCCTGGACTGGATCACGGTGTGAAAACATCGAACCGGCCAAAGTGGCCGGTTCGATGGGAGCCGGCCATGTCGGCCGGCGGCGCGCGACCGGACGCGGCAGGGCCGCGCCTGCGGCTATTCCTTCCGGGCTGCTTCGACCGCCTTGTCGGCGGCTTCCTTGGCCATGGCGGCAGCCTTGTCGGCGGCTTCCTTGGTCGCGTCGACCGCGGCGGCCGCGGTGTCCTTGGCCGCATCGACGGTCGGCGCGGCGGCTTCCTTGGCGGCCTGCATCGCGCCGGTGGTCGCCTCGCCGGCTTTCTGGGCGGCTTCCTTGGCCACGTCCACGGCCGTACCTGCTGCTTCCTTGGCGGCTTCGACTGCCGAGCCTGCCGCTTCCTTCGCCGCTTCGACCGGCGTCGGTGCAGTGCTGGCAGGCGCGGGCGCTTCTTCCTTCTTGCCGCAGGCGGCGAGCGTGACGGCGATCAGCGAGGCGAACAGCAGCGATTTCTTCATGTCGGATCCTTCGAAACAATGGAGGGTTGGGCTCGTCGGCCGTTTTCCGTGACCACGCCGCGCGTCTTCGCACGGCGAGGCCGATCCGCGTGGGGGGCCGATCGAGCCGGCAAGTCTACCAAGCAGACCGCGCGAGCTCCCTGTGGTCCGGGAGAAACCGGACCCTCGTGAGCGATCGCCGCAACACTTTCGTCTACACTGCGGGAGCGCGCCGGTCGGGGCGGAGCGACGTAGCCTCGCAACGCAGGCCTTGCGGCGCGCCGTGCGCGGCCAGCCGACCCAACCAGGGAACCGTTTTCGATGACCTCCGTCGTGCGTCCGGGGTGCTGGGTGCGACTGCACTACCGGCTGTTCGACGCCCAGGGCGAGCCGATCGAGCCGGGCGAGCGCGAGCTCACCTATCTGCATGGGGGTCACGGCACCGTGTTTGCGCGCATCGAGTCGGCGCTCGAGGGCAGGGCCGCCGGCGAGGCGCTGAGCGTATACCTCGAACCGCAGGACAGCTTCGGCGACTACGATGCCGCGCTGGTGCGGCTCGCACCGCGCGAGCGGTTTCCCGATGAACTCGAGGTCGGGATGGCATTCGAGGGCGTGCCCGGCGAGGCGCCGGACGGCCTGATCCACACGGTCACGGATTTCACCGATGACACCGTGGTGCTCGATGCCAACCATCCGCTGGCCGGCATGGCGCTGCGTTTCGAGCTGCGCGTGCTCGAAGTGCGCGCCGCGACCGATGAGGAGATCGAGCACGAACGCCGCGCCGGCGGGTAGGGCAACGGCCGCCCCGACGCCGGCAGCGGCCGGCCGGGTGCTCGCTCAGGCCGGCGTTCGCACCGCCTGCGCGGCCGGCGAGAACGCGTCGGAATAGCAGGCGTCCTCGTGCAGTCCCTGCGCGACGAATGCCGGACGCGCCGCCTCGACCATGCGCACCGAGCCGCAGGCATAGACCGAGAAGCCCGACAGGT
>JAHDYE010000199.1:0-6089 GCA_023383035.1 Burkholderiaceae bacterium
CGATTCGGTGCAGCAGTACAACGTGCTGGTGCGCCAGTTCCCGGTGAACCTCACGGCGATGGCGTTCGGCTATGGCGCCAAGCCGCAGTTCACCGTCGAGAACGAGGCGGCGATCAGCAAGCCGCCGGCCGTGAACTTCGACCGGCCGGCAGCCGCGCCGAAGTAAGTGCATCCGGCTGAAGGGCCGCGCCAGGCGCACGCAGCCTGGCCGGTCGAAGCGAGCGCACGAGAGGACGCGGCGACGTGAGCGCAGCGAGGAACCCGGCCCGGCACGCCGCCATCGGGCTGCTGCTGTGGCTCGGCGTGGCGCTGGCCGGTGTCGCGCAGGCACTGCAGCCGGTGCCGCCGCTCAGCGGCCGGGTGGTCGACCTCACGGCAACGCTGACGGCGCCGCAGAAGCAGGCGCTCGAAGCGCAGCTCGAGACGCTCGAACAGCGCAAGGGATCGCAGGTGGCGATCCTGATGGTGCCCACCACGCAGCCCGAAGCGATCGAACAGTTCGGCATCCGCGTCGTCGACGCGTGGCAGCTGGGCCGCGGCGAAGTCGACGGCAAGCGGGTCGACGACGGCGTTTTGCTGCTGGTGGCCAGGGACGATCGCAGGGTGCGCATCGAAGTCGGCTACGGGCTCGAGGGCGCGATCCCCGATGCGTACGCGCGGCGCATCATCGCCGAGACCATCGCGCCGCGCTTTCGCAGCGGCGACTTCGCCGGCGGACTGCAGGCCGGCGTCGCCGATCTGGCGAGGCTCATCGAAGGCGAGCCGCTGCCGCCCGCCTGGAGCGACCGTGACGGCCGCGCCGACGGTGAAGCCGGCAACTGGCTGCCGCTGCTGCTCGGCGTGTTCCTCATCGCGGTGGTGATCCGCCAGTTCTTCGGCCGCGTGTTCGGTTCGACGCTGGGCGGCGCGTTCGGCGGCACCGCGGCGTGGGCGCTCGGCGCGCCGCTGCTGCTGGCGGGCATCGGCGGGGTGGCGCTGTTCCTGCTGCTGCTGTCGATCTCCACGTCGGGCCGCGGGCTGGGGCAGACCGGCCGCCATACGTGGCGCACCGGTCCCGGCGGCTTTCCGGGCGGCTTCGGAGGACGCGGCGGCTTCGGCGGCGGCGGCTTTCGCGGCGGTGGCGGCGGCTTCGGCGGCGGCGGCGCCTCGGGAGGCTGGTGATGGCCGGCAGGATGGCCCGCTGCCGGGCGCACCTCACGAGCGATGCGCGCACCGTTCGACGGGTGTTCGACGATGCGCTGCTGACGCGCATCGAGGCGTCGATCACGCGCAGCGAGAAGGCGCACACGGCCGAGCTGCGCGTGGCGATCGAGGCTTCGCTGCCGCTGCGCGAGGCATGGCGCGGGCGCACGCCGCGCGACCGCGCGCTCGAGCTGTTCGGCCTGCTCGGCGTGTGGGACTGCGCCGGCAACAACGGCGTGCTGCTGTACGTGCTGTGGGCCGACCACGCGGTGGAGATCGTTGCCGACCGCGCCGCCGCGGCGGCGATTCCGCCGCAGCAGTGGCGCGAGATCTGCGACGCGCTGAGCGCGGCCTATCGCGCCGGCGATTTCGCCGAAGGCACGCTCGCCGCGATCGACCGTATCGACCAGCTGCTGATCGCGGCGTTTCCGGCCGCCGACGGCGATGTCAACGAGCAGCCTGATCGACCTGTGATCCTCTGATGCTGCGGTGCCCGTGCCTCGAGTGGGCGTTCTCGGCAGGTGGCGGTGTTCGGCGGTCGGCCCGCGCCTTTGCCGGCATCGTTGCGGCGTTCGCAGGCAACACCGCCATCGTTGCTGCGCGCACGAGCCGCAGCCAGCTCGGTCGGTTTCATATGCTCTCCAGCAGGCGAGCAATGGCTTCGGGCGACGGCAACTGATTTTTCAGTTTTTTCGGCAGCGTCTTGGTGATTTCGTAGGTCGCCACACCGATGGGCTTGCGCGCGTCGCGCAGCGCGTACTCGACGACGATGCGGGTTTTCTCCTTGCACAGAATGATGCCGATGGACGGGTTCTCGTCCTCCTGCCGTACCTGCGCGTCCAGCGCGGCAAGGTAGAACTGCATCTTGCCGACGAACTCCGGCTCGAACTCGCCGATCTTCAACTCGATGGCGACCAACGCGCGCAGGCGCCGGTGGAACAGCAGCAGGTCAATGAAGTATTCCTTGCCTTCCACCTCCAGCCGGTACTGGCTGCCCATGAAGGAGAACATGCCGCCCATCGCGCGCAGGAAGTCCTCGATGCGGACGAGCAGTGCGTGTTCCAGCTCGCGCTCGCTGTGCTGCTCGCCCAGTTCGAGGAAGTCGAAGGCGTATTCGTCCTTCACCGCCAGCTTGGCTTGCGCGCGCAGAGCCGGCGTCAACGTCTTGTCGAAGTTGGTCTGGCCAAGCAGCGATTTCTCGTAGCTCTGGTTGTCGATCTGGTGCGCAAGCACGTTCTTCGACCAGCCGAACTTGCGCGTCATGCGCAGGTAGAACTCGCGCTCCTGCGCGTCCCCACAGCGTTGCAGGATGATCAGATTGTGCGACCAGCCGACTTGTGCAACCAGCGGTTGCACTTTTGCGTCGTCGCGGTAGAGCAGATAGAACTCGCGCATGTAGAACACGTTGCGTCGGGAAAAACCGCTCACGTCGGGGAAGGCATCGCGCAGGTCGTCGGCCAGCCGTTCCGCGATGGCTGCGCCGTGCTTGGCGTCTTTCTGCCGCTCCACGATTAGCCGCCCGATGTCCCAATACAGGCCGACCAGTTCCTTGTTGACCGCGCGTAGCGCCGCGTATTGCGCGGACTGGATGCGCGCCTTCACCTCAGCCAGCAAGGCCGGGTAGCCTAGTGCCGGACCGCCGGTTTCCCGCACCGCCGGTGCGAGTTTTCTGCTCGCCGCCTTACGTACTGCCATTGGCTTCCTGATCTCGACAAGATCCGTCTCCGCCCGACGCGACAGCCGGACGCGCACTACTTGCCCGGTGTCGCGCGTGCTCGCCGCCGCGCACGGTTTCTGGCGATGACCTCTTCCATCGTGCCGGCATCTTCACTGTCGATCCCTTCCTGGCTCGCAGCCTCGAGTTCCGCGTGACGAATCTGGCGCAGCTTTTCCTGGTCTTCGAGCAGCCTCAACCCGGCGCGCACGACCTCGCTGGCGTTGTTGAAACGCCCTGACGCAAGCTGTTCCTTGATGAACTCTTCGAAATGATTGCCGAGGGCTACACTGGTGGGCATGGCGGACATTCGCTAACTATTAATATCAAATACTAATCGTACTCGCTTACGGCTGAATTGCCAGCCTGCCTTGTTCGGGCCAGGCGGCCCCTTGAACCTTGGAATTCGGTTGGCCCTGCGCAGCCGCCGCCAGACGCGAACGCGCCAAGCCAAATCAGGCCGGCACGCGCCGGCGGCCTACGTCGCGAGTGCCGGACGCCGCACGCCCAGCGGCGCCAGCATCGCCTCGATGCGCTCGCCCACGTCGAGCAGCGCCTCGTCGCCATCGAAATGCCCGACCAGCTGCAAGCCGACCGGCAGCGTCGCCTCGCCGGGTGCCTCGGTGGCGAAACCGGCCGGAATCGTCAGCGCCGGATGGCCGCTGACGGTGATCCGGAGGCAGCTCGCGACCCAGTCGATGTAGGTGGCGAGCGGCCGGCCGTCGATGCTCGTCGGGTACGCGATGTCGTGCGCGAACGGCAGCACCTGCGCGGTGGGCAGCAGCCACGCGTCGAAGCCGCGCAGGAACGCCGCGACGCGCGCGAAGATCGCCGATCGCGCGCGTGCCGCGCCGGCGATCCGCTCGGCCGTCAGCGCCAGCCCCTGCTCGATGTTCCAGACCACCGTGTCCTTCATGCGCGCCCGGTGCTCGCGATACAGCTCGCCGAAGTTCTCGACGAAGTACTCGGCGCGCAGCACCTGGAAGCAGGCGTCGGCGCCGTCGAGGTCCGGGCAGGCTTCGACCAGTTCGACGCCGTGCTCGCGCAGGCTCGCGATGGCGCGCTCGATCGCGCCGCGCACCGGCGCCGCCACCGGCATCGTGCCGCCGCAGTCGATCGACCAGGCGAGCCGCAGCGGCTGCCCGGCGCGCTCGCGGCGCGCCATGGCCTCGGCGTGCAGTTCGGCGAGCCACTGCGCCAGCGGCCGGGGCGCGCGCGGCGCGCGCAGGGCACGCTCGATGCAGCGCAGGTCGGCCACGCGCGCGGCCATCGCGCCCATCTGGTTGAGCGTGCCGAACGCGTTGGCGCCGCCGTTGCCCAGCGCCGGATCGGCGCGCGACGAAGGCCGCAGCCCGACCACGCCGCAGAAGGCGGCCGGATTGCGCAGGCTCGCGGCCAGGTCGGAGCCGTCGGCGACGATCGTCATGCCGCATGCGAGCGCCGCCGCGCCGCCTCCCGACGATCCGCCCACGGTGCGCGTCGCATCGAACGGGTTGCGCGTGGTGCCGAGCACCGGGTTGAAGGTCTGCGAGCCGGCGGCGAACTCGGGCGTGTTCGACTTGGCGATCAGCAGCGCGTCGGCATCGAGCAGGCGTTGCACCACCGGGTCGTTGGTCGCCGGCACGTGATCGGCGAAGATCGGCGAACCGAAGGTGGTGCGCAGCCCGGCGGTGCGGTGCATGTCCTTGGCGCAGTACGGCAGCCCGGCAAGCGCGCCCACCGGCTCGCCGGCGGCGATGCGGCGCGCCAGCGCGTCGGCGTGCGCCAGCACCTGCGCGCGCTCGACGCGGGTGGGCAGCGCGTTGACCGTGTCGTCGTGCGCGTCGATCGCGGCGAAGCAGGCCTGGACGAGCTCGCGCGGGGTGCGCTCGCCGCGCTGGAACGCGGCGAGCAGCTCGGTGATCGGCGGATGGACGGGAAACGGTACGGGCATCGTCGTGCGGCCGGCGCGCCGCGCGCGGCATTCGCGTTGCGCCGGCGGGCGAAGGTTCGAAGGTGAAAGGGTTTCACCCGCGATGGTATAAGAGACCGGCGATACACGATCGGCTCCGGCGGCCCGCGCGACCATGAACGACGACCAGCTCCCGAGAAACGTGCTCGGCGGCACGCTGCAGGCGTGCTCGTTCGATCCGCTCACCGGCTTTCGGCGCAGCGGCTGCTGCGAGGCGGATCCCGGCGACATCGGCGAGCATACCGTCTGCGTGCGCGTCACCGAGGAGTTCCTGGCGTTTTCCGTGGCGCGCGGCAACGACCTGGTGACGTCGCAGCCGCGCTGGCGCTTTCCGGGCCTGAAGCCCGGCGATCGCTGGTGCCTGTGCGCGGCGCGCTGGCTCGAGGCGTACCAGGCGGGTGTCGCGCCGCCGGTAGTGCTCGAAGCCACGCACGAGGCGGCATTGCGCGTGATCCCGCTCGGCCTGCTGACCCGCCATGCCTGGCAGGCAAGGAAAACCGGGCCGGCCGCGCGATAATGCGCGCATGAAGCTCCTGATCGTCCCCGTCACCCCCTTCATGCAGAACTGCTCGGTGCTGGTGTGCGAGCGCACCGGCAAGGCCGCCGCGATCGACCCCGGCGGCGATCTCGACCGCATCGACGCGGCGCTGCGCGGCGAGAGCGCCACGCTCGAGAAGATCTTCCTCACGCACGGCCACATCGATCACTGCGGCCAGGCCGGGCAGTTCGCCGAGCGGCACAAGGTCCCGATCGAGGGGCCGCATCGCGACGACCGGTTCTGGATCGAGCAGTTGCCGAGCCAGGGCAAGATGTTCGGCTTCGCGCGGCTGGCTGCCTTCGAGCCGAACCGCTGGCTGGAAGACGGCGATAGCGTGTCGTTCGGCGAGCAGACGCTCGAAGTGTTTCATTGCCCGGGGCACACGCCGGGACACGTGATCTTCTTTCACGCGCCGAGCCGGCTGGCCATCGTGGGCGACGTGCTGTTCCAGGGATCGATCGGACGCACCGATTTCCCGCGCGGCGATCACGCGACGCTGCTGCGCTCGATCACCGGCAAGCTGTGGCCGCTCGGCGACGACGTCGCGTTCGTGCCGGGGCACGGGCCGATGTCGACCTTCGGCGACGAGCGCGCGGGCAACCCGTTCGTCGGCGACGCGGTGCTCGGGCGCTGATTCGCGGCGGCACGCGCCGCAGCGCCGCGCGCGCAAGCGGTCGCCCGCGCGCCCGGACGCGCCGCGGCGC
>JAHDYE010000199.1:6125-6387 GCA_023383035.1 Burkholderiaceae bacterium
GATCAGCGGCCGCCGCCCCAGGAGTCCTTCAACGTCACCGAGCGATTGAACACCGGCGCCCCGGGTCGCGAATCGACACGGTCGGCGACGAAGTAGCCGTGCCGTTCGAACTGGTAGCGCGCCTCGGGCGGCGCGCCCGCCAGCGAAGGTTCGAGCCTGGCGCGGATCACGCGCCTGGAACGCGCGTTGAGCGCCTCGCGAAAGTCGCGCCCGCCGGCGTCGGGGTGGGGCTGGTCGAACAGGCGGTCGTACAGACGCACCT
>JAHDYE010000200.1 GCA_023383035.1 Burkholderiaceae bacterium
TTCGTCAGGTGCCCGCACTCGTCACCCAGGACGGCGCGAGGCTGCGCATCGATGAGCTCCGTTAACCCCGCACCGCACCGACTCTCCTGGTTGCGCTCACTGGTCGCGCTCGTCATGTGCTTGCTTGCGCTCGCATCCGGTGCGGCCGTGGCTGGCTCGACCTGTCATGGGCGTTTCATGAACCCGGTCACCGACGTCTGCTGGAGTTGCGTCTTTCCGCTCACCATCGGCTCGGCATCGATCCTCTCCGACGCTCAGCCCGACATCGGCAATCCATCTTCGCCCGTTTGCTACTGCGGCAATCCACCGCGCGTCGGCGTGTCGATCGGCTTCTGGGAGCCGGTACGGATGGTGGACGTGACGCGCACGCCCTTTTGCATGGTGGGTCTGGGCGGCATCGCACTGGACCCTGGTATGTCCGTGCCGCGCGGCGCACAGGTCGGACACGACAGCCAGACACGCAACAGCTTCTATCACGCGCACTGGTACGCCAACCCGATCCTCAGCTGGCTCGAAGTGCTGCTCGACTTCCCATGTCTGGAGAAGGGCTCGCTCGATCTGGTCTACCTCACCGAGGTCGATCCGCTGTGGGCCGACGACGAGCTCACGGCGATCCTGAACCCCGAAGCGGTGCTTTTTGCCAACGCGCCGGCCAAAGCCGCGTGCGCCGCCGACTGCGTGGCCGCCAGTGCCGGGTTCCCCATCGCGAGCCTGTTCTGGTGCGCCGGCTGTCAGGGGTCGCTCTACCCGATGAACGGGCACGTCGCCACCCACATCGGCGCCGTGCAGGCCTCGACCCTGATCGCCGAGCGCCTGACGGCGAAGATGCACCGGCAATTCACCACCTTCACCGGCGCCGGCTCCCGCGGTCTGTGCGGCCTGTACCCGCTGCCGATCATGGACAAGACGCACTACAAACTGCAGATGCTCCATCCGGTACCGGCAACCACCAAACATGCCGGTCAGTGCTGCCAGCCCTACGGCCGCACGACGACGATCTGGGGTGCGGGCAAGTCCTGGCCGGTCACGGGCGAAGACTTCGCCTACCAGATCTTTCGCAAGCGGAACTGCTGTGCCGGCGCGTACTGAGACACACCCGGAGATGCACCCGGAGATGCGCCCGCTCGCCGGAAAAGCTGCGCTCGCGCTGGGCGCCTGCGCATTCGTGCTTCTCACGACCGGCGCCGGACATGCGCAGGCCCCGAACTGGCCCGACGCCGCCGAAATCGAACGCGCCCGGCAAACGAACCCCTTCCCGCGCCCCGACCAGCTCCACGCGCAGCCGGCGCCGGCGCCGCCGCGTATCGATCTCCCGCTTGCACCGACGCCGATCGACATCGAGACGCTCGCGCGCTCGGGCGCACCGCTCACGAAGCCCGCATCGGCGACGGCAACCAGTCCGGTGCGCATCTTCGTCACGCTGGCGATGCCTCGCGCAAGCCTGCAACTACTGATCGATCAGGCTGCCCGCAGCGGTGCGGTGCTCGTACTGCGTGGCTTGAAAGCAGGCTCCATGCGTCAGACGCTCGCGGCTGTGGCCGACCTGATCGGTGAGCATCAGGTTGCATGGGTGATCGACCCGGAAGCTTTCACCCGTTACCGGATCGAGCACGCACCCACCTTCGTCGTCGATCTCGACTCACGCGCGAGCCGCTCGACGTGCGGCACCGAATGCCGGATTCCGTCCGGCTTCGTCAGCGTATCGGGAGACGTGAGCCTCGATCACGCGCTCGACGCCATGGCCCGAGAACACCCCGACGCGCAGCCGCTCGTGGCGCCGCTCGTGGCACGACTGAAGGCGCCCTGAGCATGCGGGCCACCAGATGCCTCGCCGGTCGGTCCCTCGGATTCGCCGCCGCACTGCTCGCGATGCTGACGATCGCCTGCGCCCAAGCGCAACCGCCCCTGAGCGACGTCTTCGCGCAGGGAAAAACGTTCGGCCGCAGCGGCAACACAGCGGCGCACGGCACCATCACCGAGGGCAACGCGCAGTCGATCGTCCCGCACTACACCTCCAACCGGTTGCAGACCCACTACTTCGGCAGCGCCGATCTGAAATCCGAGGCGGCATCACAAACTCGTGCGTGCAGCGGCCCGACTGCAACCGACCCCTCGTGCATCGGCGTGCAGTTCTCGCAAACCAACCCGGCTCGCCGCCCGAACATCCCCGTCGCACCCACCGACCCCCTGCTGACGCGCGGCCGCACGATCAGCGCCGATCCGCAAGCGATCGCCGGCAATCTCGCCGGCACGTACAGCGGCTGCACCACGCAGACGACGAGCACGCCCGATCGCTTCGAGACGGCGATCTGCCATCGCTATCGAAAGCTCGAAACCGCAACCTGCGATCGGGTGCTCGTCGTCACCCCGGTCCAGACCCCGGGCTGCTCTGCGGGCGAGTTCCTCACGCGGATCACGATCGATGCCTGTCCCACCTGCATCGACTCCTACGCGTTCGAGTTCCGCTGCTCAACCAGCGGCTACACGGTGCACGTCACCACCTTCGACAAGGCAACGAACGAGCTTCGCCTGGATCTCGGCTCGCACGACGTCCCGGGGCGGCTGAACGCGCAGATCGCGCAGACTCCGGGCCCATCACAGACCGACGCGACTGCCTGCTACCGAAGCTCGTTCACCCAGAACTGCTCCGGAGTGAACTGCACGATCGACCTGTCGCTGGAAAATCCCTGCGCGGGCACGACCCAGTCCAGCGCAAGCACCTTCGTGATGCCGACCACGGTGCACTTCGACGACCGCTGGACGAACGGCTGCGCCGCCCTCGAGGCTCGTGCGCAATGAGAAACGTCCTTTGCCTCGCCGCAACCGCAGGCTGCGTACTCGCGCTCGCCCTTTGGGTATCCGCGCCTGCCCGCGCCGCCGATTGCTACGAGAGCGCCCGGATCTGTGTCGAAGGTGCCGAAACCCGCACCATCGACGGACATTCCGTACAGCGCGACTGCTGGCGCTCACGCGCAACCTACACCTGCATCGCGCCCGACAGCACCGACGATTGCCAGCCGCTGAGCGATCGCGGTTGCAGCCAGGTTGCATCGACCTGCATGGACGAGGGTCCACAAGGATCGTGCCTGCTGAGCGAAGAGCGCTGGCAGTGCCGCACCGCCGCAGGCAGCACGTCCACCGTGACGAACTGTGCCGGCCAGCAGTACTGCCTGAACGGCTACTGCTTCGACACCGGATACGAGCCCGATGCCGACTTCGCGCGTGCCGTGGCCGGACTGGAAGCGCAGCGCGAAGCCGGCCAGTACCTCGATCCCGACACGCTGGAAGTGTTCAAGGGCTACGACAACCGCTGCCGCAAGAAGCTCTTCGGGCTGGTGAACTGCTGCACGGGCGGTGGCACCGACGGTTCGCTCTTCTCGAACCTGAACCTGATCGCGAGTGCCGGCGGGCACGCGGCTGGTGCGGTCGGCTCGAGCTACACCTTCGATGCGCTCTTCACGGCCGACGCGCCGGACCTGGTGATCTCCGGATTCGAGGCGCTCTTCGGCGCCGGCGGCGGCTCCTCTGCCCTGGCCGGACTCATTGCCGGCGACATCTCGGTGAGTTCGTTCATCACCTCGCTCGCCCCCGGCCCGTGGACGATGGCGATGATCGCAATCCAGGTCTCGGGGCTCTTGAACTGCAGGGATGCCGAGCAGGTTCTCGCAATGAAGCGCGACAACCGTCTGTGCCACAGCCTTGGCAGCTACTGCTCGAAGCGCCTGAAGATCATCCGCACCTGCGTGGAGACAACGCAATCGTACTGCTGCTTCAACTCGCGTCTGTCTCGCATCCTGAACGAACAGGGGCGCGCGCAACTCGCCCGCGGCTGGGGCGGCGCCAAACGCCCCGACTGCCGCGGCTTCACGCTCGCGCAACTGCAATCGCTGGACTTCGCGCGCATGGACCTGAGCGAGTTCTATGCGGAGATCGCACCGAGCCTGCCGAACGTGGGCGAACTCCAGCAGCGCGCGCAGCAGCGTATCGACAGCTACTTCCGGCCATGACGCGCACTGCTCGCATCGCCGCCACGCGGACAGAACGATTCGCGCTCGCCGCGAGAATCCCCGCGACTCTGCTCAGCACACTTCTCGCCGTCTGCAGCCATGCGCAGACAACACAACGCCTGGTGGTCACCGAAATCCGACCGCTGCTCACGCTTGCCGTCGAGCACGGCGCGTCGCGCGGGGTGCTTACCGGCGCGGGCGCCAACTATGTGCGGCGCCGGTTCGACGCCGCGGCCCCGATCGAAATCGACGTCACGCGCCTGCACGATCTGCCCCAGCACAACTGCGCCCGGCTCGAAGTCGTCACACGGCAGCGCGACGTGCCCGAGCACGGCAAGCGCGCCGATCAGGAGCTGCGCTGGCAGGTGAGCTTCTGCCGGGACGGCACGCTTGCGGGAGAAGAATAGATGCGCGCAACCGTGCGTTCGAGCCGCCTGGGCGCGCGCGGCACCGTGGCGGTGCTTCTCGTCACCACGATGCTGTGCGTTCATGCGTCACCCGTACCGGGTGCGGGCGCCCAGACACGGATCGCCGCCGACCCGCACGATGCCGCGTACTGGCTGCGCCACCGCGAAGGCTGGTTCTGGTACCGGGATCCGCCGCGGCGCGCGCCCCGACCGAAGCCGGATGCGGCAAAACCACCGCAAGAGCTCGTCGAGTTCGAAGCGATGCAAGAGCGCCTCGAGAATCTCAAGCGCATCGCCATCATGAACCCGAGCGACGCGAATCTCGTCGCCTACATGCGCTATCAGCGGATGGTGATGGACCGGTCCGAACATTTCGCGCAGCGCTGGCAAAGGCTCGTCTGGCGCGTGCCTGATCTGGACTACGGACTGACCGGACGACCCACCAACGCGATGGCGATTCACGTCTTCGACGAGCAGCAGCGCGACCGGCAGAAACGAAGCGTCGAACGCCTCGCCGCCACGCATGGCCTCATCTTCGTCTTCCGCGGCGACTGCCCGCACTGCCATCGCTTTGCGCCGATCCTGAAGCGATTCGAAGAGGCGTTCGGCTTCACCGTGCTCGCGATCAGCCTGGATGGCCGCGCGCTGCCCGAGTACCCCAACGCCCGACCCGACAACGGGATGGCTGCACGTCTGAATGCCACAGCCGTGCCGGCGCTCTACCTCACCGCACCGGCCACCCGCGAGATCACCCCGGTCGGATTCGGTGTCATGTCGACGAGCGAACTCGTCGAGCGCGTCGCGGCGCTCGCGGAAAACACGAGCACCGACCGCCCCTGAGGGACCTGCATGGCACCCGCACCGGACACCCGCCCGTTCCGACCCTTCGTAAGGCGCCTCCTCGCAAGCCTGCTCGCCGTGTGGATGGCGGCGGCGCCGCTCGCAACTCACGCGGCCGACCTGAACACCGAAATGCAGGCGATGTTCGACGACCTCGGTGCGCTGGGCAACGTCACCGCGCCGGGCGCGTTTCGCGGCCAGGCGATGAACCTCTACACCGGCGGCAGCCTGATGATGCGCGCCCCGGGGCGCAACTACCCGCTGGCGAGCGTCCAGCTGCCGAGCCTGCGCGCAGGCTGCGGCGGCATCGACCTCTACGGCGGCGCCTTTTCCTTCATCAACAAGCAGCAGTTCATCGCGCTGCTGCAGAACATCGGCGCCAACGCCGTGGGCTACGCCTTCAAGCTGGCACTGCAGTCGATCTCGCCCGACATCGACAAGCTGCTCACCGAACTGCAGGACCAGATCAACAAGATCAACGCGATGAACATCAACTCGTGCGAAGCCGCGCAGGCGCTGGTGAACGGCGTGGTGGGCGAGTACGACAACTCGATGATGAGCGGGTGCGCGAACATCTCGCAGTACCTGGGTAGCGTCTCCGACCGGGCAGAAGCGCGCCTGAGTTGCGCGACCAACGCACCAAGCGTCGTGAAGACCGCCGCCAACAGCGCCGACCCGAACGTACGCAACGCGACCTTCGTCAAGGGCAACGTCACCTGGCTCGCACTCAATCAGGTGGGCGGCGCGATCAGCCGGCAGGAAAAGGAGCTGATCATGAGCGTGATCGGCACCGTGATCCTGTACCCGCCCGCCGACGACGGCAGCGGCGCCACACCCCGCTACGCCGAGCCCACGATCGTGGGCCTGCGTGACCTGCTGCTCGGCCACGGCGCATCGGGCGCAAGCGGCCGCGTCGACATCGAGGTGTACGTGTGCGACGAACCCACCGAGTGCCTGAATCCGACGCGCGCGACCGTTTCTGTCAAGCCCTTTACGGGTCTCGTCTCCGAGCGCCTGCACCGGATGTCGGAGAACATCGCCACGCGCAGTCCGCAGCAGCCTGCTGATATCGGGTTCGTGAACAACACCACCGAACCCGTCTACCGGATGCTGTCGATCGCCAA
>JAHDYE010000201.1 GCA_023383035.1 Burkholderiaceae bacterium
GATCGTCACCGACCGCGGCGGGCGCACCTGCCACGCGGCGATCATCGCGCGCGAGCTCGGCATTCCCGCGGTGGTCGGCTGCGGCGACGCCACCCGCCGGCTCAAGGACGAGTCGCTGGTCACGGTGTCGTGCGCCGAAGGCGACACCGGCTACGTCTACGACGGCCTGCTCGAAACCGAAGTCACCGAGATCGACGCCGGCGCCTTGCCCGAAGTGCCGGTGAAGATGATGCTCAACGTCGGCAACCCGAAGCTCGCCTTCGAGTTCGCCCAGTTGCCCAACGACGGCGTCGGGCTGGCGCGGCTCGAGTTCATCATCAACAACAACATCGGCATCCATCCGAAGGCCATCCTCGACTATCCCAATGTCGACGCCGACCTGAAGAAGGCGGTCGAGAGCGTGGCGCGCGGCTACGCGACGCCGCGCGCCTTCTACGTCGACCGGCTCGCGGAAGGCGTGGCCACGATCGCCGCCGCGTTCTGGCCGCGGCCGGTGATCGTGCGCCTGTCCGACTTCAAGTCCAACGAGTACCGCAAGCTGATCGGCGGCTCGCGCTACGAGCCCGACGAGGAGAACCCGATGCTGGGCTTTCGCGGGGCGTCGCGCTACATCGCCGAGAGCTTCCGCGACTGCTTCGAGCTCGAGTGCCGGGCGATGCGCAAGGTGCGCGAGCAGATGGGGCTCACCAACGTCGAGCTGATGGTGCCGTTCGTGCGCACCGCGAAGGAGGCAGCCGCGGTGGTCGAGCTGCTGGCGCGTCACGGCCTGCGTCGCGGCGAGGACGGCCTGCGCGTGATCATGATGTGCGAGCTGCCGTCCAACGCGCTGCTCGCCGAACAGTTCCTCGAGCATTTCGACGGCTTCTCGATCGGTTCGAACGACCTGACCCAGCTCACGCTCGGGCTGGACCGCGATTCCGGACTGGTCGCCGACGGCTTCGACGAACGCGATCCCGCGGTCAAGATGCTGCTCGAGCGTGCGATCGCGGCGTGCCGCGCAGCGGACAAGTACATCGGCATCTGCGGGCAGGGCCCGTCCGATCACCCCGACCTGGCGCAGTGGCTGATGGAACGGGGCATCGGCTCGATCTCGCTGAACCCCGACACGGTGATCTCCACCTGGCAGCAGCTGGCGGGCGTCAGCCGCTGACATGCCGAGCGCGATGCGGGGGGCGGCCGGCTCCCGGCTGGCTTTCGTCGATGGCCTGAAGGCGGGTGCGTCGCAGCTGATCGTGCTGCACCATCTGGCCTTCTACGGCCCGATGTCGGACGCGGCCGCGCCGCTCGCGCCGGCGCTGGTGAGCTGGTTCAGCGAATACGCGCGCATCGCGGTGCAGGCCTTCCTGGTGACGGGCGGCTTCCTGGGCGCACGCGCGCTCGCGCCCGACGGCGTACTGCTGACCGAACGTCCGCTGCGGCTGCTGCTGCGCCGCTACGTGCGGCTGGTCGTGCCGTTCGGCGCTGCCCTGGTGCTGGCCGTCGCCATGGCCGCGATCGCGCGCGGCTGGATGAACCATGACTCGATTCCGGGGCCACCCGAATGGCTTCAGTTCGGTGCCCACCTGCTGCTGTTGCACGATCTGCTCGACTACGAGGCGCTGACCGCCGGTGCCTGGTACGTCGCCATCGACCTGCAGCTGTTCGCGCTGATGACGCTGCTGCTGTGGCTGGCGCGCGCTCCGCTCGCCGACCACGGCGCGCGCCGTCGCCTCGGCATCGGGCTGGTTGCGGCTTGCGCGCTCGCGTCGCTGTTCCACTTCAACCGCGATCCGCACTGGGACGAATCGGCGCTGTACTTCTTCGGTGCCTACGCGATGGGCGCGTTCGCCTGGTGGCTGTCGCGACGCCACGATGCGCTGGTCTGGACCGCGCTGCTCGCGGCCGCCGTCGGCACGGCGCTGCTGTTCGACTTCAGGATGCGCATCGCGGTCGCACTCGCGGTGACGCTGGCGCTGGCGATGTCATCGAGGGGCGGCTGGCTGGGGCGCTGGCCGGCGTCGGCCCCGATCGCTTTCCTGGGACGCATCGGCTACTCGGTGTTCCTGGTGCACTTTCCGGTGATGCTGGTCGTCGGGGCCTGGCTGCGCCGGTTCGCCGGCGCCGATCCGTGGGCGAATGCGCTGGGGATCGCACTGACCTGGTCGCTGAGCGTGGCGGTCGGCGCGCTGTTCCATCGGGTCGTCGAGCAACGCCTGGGCGCACCGGCTCGCCCGGCAACCCCGCAGGTGCCGGGGGGACCGCTGTCGCCGCAATAGCCGCGCGCACGGCAGTCGATTGACGGGGTTTGTCGCAGATCCTGAACGACGCAGTCCGCGAGCCCGACGGCGGAACGCCGGGGCATAGTCCGGCGAAGTACCGGGCTGGAGTCGTCATGAAACAAAAAAGGGCCCTGAAGGAGCCCTTGATGCAGGGGCGCGAAACCGCCCGCCCCCTGTCGGGCGGACGCCCCGAGGGACGCCCGCCGCAGCCTCAGCGCGTCACCATCATCTGCGTCTTCTTGCCGCCCCGGTACGTGTAGAGCGTCAACGCCGCATCCTTGATGTCGCCGTGCGCGTCGAAGACGATCGTGCCGCTGACTCCGTCGTGCTTGATCTTCTTCAGCTCGGGCAGGAACTTCTTCGGATCGGTCGAATCGGCCTTCTGCATCGCCGCGACCAGCACGTTGACCGCATCGTAGACATACGGCGCGTAGAGCTGGACGTCGACGCCGAACTTGTCCTTGAAGCGCTTCTTGAAGGCCTCCATCGCGGCCGCCTTGTCGGGCGTCACGCCGCCGGCTTCCGCGCACACGACCTTGTTCTCGCCGAGTGCGTCGCCGGCCAGCTTCGACAGCTCGCCGGTGCAGATGCCGTCGCCGCCCATGAACTTGGCGTCCATGCCCTGCTGCTTCATCTGGCGCAGCATCGGGCCGGCTACCGCGTCCATGCCGCCGTAGAAGATCACTTCCGGCTTGGCGCCCTTGAGCTTGGTCAGGATGGCGTTGAAGTCGGTGGCCTTGTCGTTGGTGAACTCGCGTCCGACGATCTTGGCGCCAGCCGCCTTGGCCGACTTCTCGAACTCGTTGGCCACGCCCTGACCGTAGGCGGTGCGGTCGTCGATCACCGCGATCGACTTCGCCTTGAGTTCCTTCACCGCATAGCGCCCGAGCGTGCCGCCGAGCTGGCCGTCATGGGCGACGACGCGGAACGCGCCCGGATATTTCAGCTTGAGCGTGTAGTCGGGGTTGGTGGCCGACGGCGAGATCTGCGGGATGCCGGCGTCGTTGTAGATGCGCGCGGCGGGAATCGTCGTGCCCGAGTTCAGGTGGCCCACCACGGCCACCACCCCTGCATCGACCAGCTTCTGCGCCGCGGCAGTGCCCTGTTTCGGATCGGCACCGTCGTCCTCGGAGAGCAGCTCGAACGTGACCTGCTTGCCGCCGATGGTGAGTTTCTTCGCGTTCAGCTCCTCGACCGCCAGCTTGCCGCCGAGCTCGTTGTCCTTGCCGAGGTGCGCGATGCTGCCGGTGAGCGGCGCCACGTGGCCGATCTTGACCACCGTCTGCGCGGCGACCGGAGCGCTTGCGACCGCGAAGGCCGAAGCGACTGCGAGACCCAACAACCTGTACTTCATCAGGGTTCCTCCTGGAGGACATGAGTTGAGCACCCGCCGCCGCGCGTTGCCGGCCCGAGCGAGCGCAACGGCGGGGATGCTAGCGGGAATTGCCGGGCGCGGCAATCGAGAGCAACCCGAGGACTGGCCGAATGCTACGATGCCGTCAGGAGGGTTTTCGATGCAGCTGCAGTACTGGTGGTGGATGCTGGCTGTCGTGCTGGGCGTGCTGGAAATCCTGACCGGCACGTTCTATCTCCTCGTGCTGGCGGCGGGCTGCGCGGCGGGCGGCATCGCCGCATGGGCCGGCGCCGGGCTGACCGTCCAGGTGCTGGCCACCGCGGCGGTCACGCTCGCCGGCTGGGCGTGGCTGCGGCGGCGCAGCCCGTGGGCGCAGTCCGGGCGCGGGCCCGGCGCGGGCGATGCGAGCATGCTGCTCGATGTCGGCGAACGTCTCGACATCGAAGCCTGGGGCGCCGACCGGCGCGCACAGGTACGCTACCGCGGCGCGGCCTGGACGGTCGAGCTCGATCCGCTGGTTCCCGCCGCGTCGGCCGTGCCAGGGCGGTTCGTGATCAGGCGCGTGGTCGGCAACCGGCTGGTGGTGCAGCCCGCCGACTGAATCCCGGCTTTCCCAGGAGACTCCCATGCCCGGAGGCAATCTCGCCGTTGCCGTGATCCTGCTGGTGCTCGCGGTGGTGTTCGTCACGCGCGCGCTGCGCATCGTGCCGCACCAGCATGCCTGGATCGTCGAGCGGCTCGGCAAGTACGATCGCACGCTCGGGCCGGGCCTGAACTTCGTGATCCCGTTCGTCGACCGCGTCGCCTACAAGCATTCGCTGAAGGAGATCCCGCTCGACGTGCCGAGCCAGGTCTGCATCACGAAGGACAACACGCAGCTCACCGTCGACGGCGTGCTGTACTTCCAGGTCACCGACCCGATGCGCGCGTCGTACGGTTCGAGCAACTACATCTCCGCGATCACTCAGCTGGCGCAGACCACGCTGCGCTCGGTGATCGGCCGGCTCGAGCTGGACAAGACCTTCGAGGAGCGTGACTTCATCAACTCGAGCGTGGTGTCGGCCCTGGACGAGGCGGCGCTGAACTGGGGCGTCAAGGTGCTGCGCTACGAGATCAAGGACCTCACCCCGCCCAACGAGATCCTGCGCTCGATGCAGGCGCAGATCACCGCCGAGCGCGAGAAGCGCGCGCGCATCGCCGAGTCGGAGGGACGCAAGCAGGAGCAGATCAACCTGGCCACCGGCGAGCGCGAATCGTTCATCCAGCGTTCCGAGGGCGAGCGCCAGGCCGAGGTCAACCGCGCGATGGGCGAGGCGGCCGCGATCCAGGCGGTGGCCGACGCCACCGCGCGCGCGATCGAGCGCATCGCGACGTCGATCCGGCATCCGGGCGGCATGGAGGCGGTGAACCTGCAGGTGGCCGAGAAGTACGTCGACGCGCTCGGCAAGCTCGCGCGCGAGAACAACACCATGATCGTTCCGGCCAATCTCACCGACCTGGCCACGATCATCGCCACCGCCACGTCGGTGATCAGGCAGCAGCCGCCCCTGTCGGCGCCGCCCGCGGGACACGCGCCGGGCGCCGGACGGTCCGGCGGCTGAGGCGCGGCGATGAGTGCCGCCGCCCCGGTCGTCGACGCCCGGCAGTTCCTGCGCGGCCACGCGCCGTTTTCCCAACTGCGCGAAGACGATCTCGATTTCCTGGCGCAGCACGTGGAGGCGGTTCGCTTCGCGCGCGGCGACGTGGTGCTCGCGCCCGGGCATGGCGCTCCGCAGGCCTGCTTCATCGTCGGCCAGGGCGCGGTCGAGGCGGTGCGCCAGTTCGGCGGGCGGCGCGAGACCAGTGCCGACCAGACGGTGTTCCTGGTGCCGGGCGACGTGTTTCCGGTCGGTGCATTGATGGCGCAGCGGCCGGCCAGCTCGGTCTATCGGGCGGCCGGCGAGCTGGACTGCTGGCGCCTGCCCAAAGCGCACTTCGACGAGCTGTTGCGCCGCAGCGAAGTGTTCCTGGACTTCTGCAAGCGTCGCATGGCGGCGCTGCTCGAGCTGTCGAACCAGGCGCTGCAGGCCAGCTACGCGGCCGAGGCGGCGCAGTGGCGCACGATCAACGCGCCGCTCGAATCGATGCTGCGGCGCGCACCGGTCACCTGCGCACCCGATACGCCGATCCGCCGCGTCTTCGAGGAGATGGAGAAGGAGCGCGTGGGCGCCATGCTGGTGATCGAGACGGCCGCCGACGGCGCGCAATCGGTGGCCGGCATCCTCACCCGCCAGGATGTGATCGGCCGCGTGGTGCTGCCCGGCGTGCCGCTGGATGCACCGATCGGCAACGTGATGAGCGCGCCGGTGCTCACGCTCGACGCGGGCGAATCGGTCGGCGCCGCGATGCTGCTGATGGCCGAACGGAGCATCCGCCACGTGCCGGTCACCCGCGAGGGACGCGTGGCCGGCGTCGTCACCGAGCGCGATCTGTTCGTGCTGCAGCGGCGCAGCCTGCGCCAGATCGGCGACTCGATCCGCCAGGCGCGCGGCACCGGCGAGCTGCGGGTGGCGGCCGAGGACATCCGCCAGTGGTCGCAGAGCCTGGTCGCGCAGGGCGTGTCGGCCGGCTTCGTCACGCGGCTGATCAGCCGCCTGAACGACCAGCTGTCGTGCCGGTTGATCGATCTGGTGGCGACGCGTC
>JAHDYE010000202.1 GCA_023383035.1 Burkholderiaceae bacterium
ACGTCGTGGTTCGTGACCCGCTCGATCTCCTTGATGCGCGCGGCCTGCGCGACGCCGAAGCCGTCGACCAGCGCGCGCAGGCGCCGGCGCGCGTCGTCGGAAAACGCCGCCAGCTCCGGCAGGCCGGCATCGGACAGGGCGATCAGCCACTGCACCTCGACCTGCACCCGGAACCGCATGAAGCCGGCCTCCGAGAGCAGCTCGCGCAGCGGCGCGAGCCGCGCGGCGTAGCGGCCGTCGAGCGGCGACAGCGCGGTGAGCGCGGACATCGGCGGCTGGGACTCTGACATGACTGGAACGTGCGATGCGAACGTTCAATCGTAGCATCCGGTCGTCGCGGAACGCGCCGGGCCCTTTGCTATACTGGTCCGAAACAATCCCCGGCGGGGCCAGATTGAAGCTCATCGGTTCCAATTCCAGCCCCTACGTGCGCAAGGTGCGCATCGTCATGGGGGAAAAGAAGATCGACTACCAGTACGAACTGGCCGATGTCTACGCCCCGAATTCCACGATCTGCCTGTCCAATCCGCTCGGCAAGGTGCCGTGCCTGATCATGGACGACGGCGGCGCGGTGTTCGATTCACGCGTGATCGCCGAGTATCTCGACAACCTGACCCCGGTACATCGCCTGGTGCCGCCGAACGGTCGTGCGCGCGTCGAGGTCAAGACCTGGGAAGCGCTGGCCGACGGCCTGCTCGACGCGGCGGTGCTGGTGAGGCTCGAACAGACGCAACGCACCGACAGCCAGCGCAGCCCCGCGTGGATCGCGCGGCAGATGGGCAAGATCGAAGCGGCGTTGCAGGCGATGTCGAACGGCCTGGGCGACAAACCCTGGTGCGCCGACGGCAAGTATTCGCTGGCCGACATCGCGCTCGGCTGTGCCCTCGGCTATCTGGACTTCCGCTTCGCCCAGCTGGGCTGGCGCGCACAGTTCTCGAACCTGGCGCGCCATGCCGAGAAGCTGTTCGCCCGCCAGAGCTTCCTCGACACCACGCCCACCTGACCGCTCCCCTTCCCCCTTCCCCCTTCCCCCTTCTCTTCCCTTCCCTACAGCCGCGCGCGCAACCCGCTCCAGGTCGTCGCCAGCGTCGCGTCGATCGCACCATCGAGGAAACGGTCGAGCTCGAGCCTGATCTGCGCGGCATCGACGGCCTCGGCGTAAACGGCCGAATCGTCGGGCGCGCTGACCAGCAGCGTGCCCAGCGGATAGGCCGGCGCCGGCCCGGGCAATCCGATCGTGCCGTGACTGCGCACGCCCAGCCGGGCGAGATCGGTGCCGGCGAAGCGGCCGTCGGCCAGTTCGAAGCTGACGCTTGCCGTGTCGACCTCCGGCCCGTCGTCCAGGCGCAGCGACAGCAGTTCGAGCGCCTGGCGCGCGCGCGGCGCGCCCGACGTGAGCGGATCGATCGACAAGGCCGGGCTGTCGAAGACGATCGTGGCGCTCAGCGCGTCGAGTCGCTGCGCGTCGATCACCGCCGGCCCCGTGAGCGTGCGTGCCTGCGCCGGCAGCGTGGTGGTCTCGACGCGCCAGCCCGCGTAGTCCACCGCGATGCGCGCGCTCCAGGCCGCGCTCGAGCCCGGGTAGCCCGCGGCCGAGACGACGCTCATCGCCATGGCGCCGGTGTAGCGCACGGCTCCGAACCGGCAGCCGGCGGTTTCCAGCTCGATCGTGTCGCCGCCCGCGAACACCACGCCGTTGACGAAAAGCGCGCGCACCTGCACCGAACCGCTGTCGCAGGCGAGCGTCTGGCGCGACGAGAACCGTCCGCCCGTCGCCGGCGAAGCGCCGGCACGCAGCGGCGCGGCGAGCTCGATCCAGTCGAACGTGCCCGGCGCCAGCGCGCGGCGCGGGCGTTCGCCCGCCGGCATGCGCGACGGCTCGTCGGTGATGCCGATGCCCGGACCGGCCAGCGCGACCAGCGCGTCGAAGGACGCCGCGACCGCGTCGGGCGCGGTGCCCGCGTCGATGAGCGCCTCGGCGCCGACGCCCGTGCCGATGCCGACCGATACGCTGCAGGCGGCCAGCGACGAGGCGAGACAAGGCGCGGCCAGGCGCCGTGCCCAGGCCGCCGGGCGCTCCGTGGCGGCAATGCGTGGCCACCGGTCGGTCGAAGGGCGCGTCATCGAGCGCTTCCGATCACGCCGCCCCCGAGGCAGACTTCGTCGCGGTACAGTACCGCGCTCTGCCCCGGCGTCACCGCCCACTGCGGCTGCTCGAAGCCGAGCTCGAACTCCGACGCCGACGTGACGTGCAGCGCGCAGCGCGCGTCGCGCTGGCGATAACGCGTCCTGGCACTCAGCCGGCCGTCGTCGGGCGGCGGCTCGCCGGCGATCCAGTGCGCCTGCCCGGCAACCAGGCCGTGCGACAGGAGCCACGGATGGTCGTGCCCCTGCACCACGACGAGCACGTTGCGCGCGAGGTCCTTGCGCGCGACGAACCACGGCTCGCCGCTGCCGCCGCGGGTGCCGCCGATGCCGATGCCCTTGCGCTGGCCCAGGGTGTAGAACGCCAGCCCGACGTGCTCGCCGACCACGGTGCCGGCATCGGTTTCGATCGGCCCCGGCCGGGTGGGCAGATAGCGGCCCAGGAACTCGCGAAACGGCCGCTCGCCGATGAAGCAGATGCCGGTGGAGTCCTTCTTCGCGGCGTTCGGCAGGCCGATGCGCCGGGCGATCTCGCGCACTTCGCGCTTGCGCAGGTGCCCCACCGGAAACAGCGTGCGCGCGAGCTGCGTCTGCGTCAGCCGGTGCAGGAAATAGCTCTGGTCCTTGTCGGGATCGGCGCCGCGCAACAGCTGCATGCGCGCACCTTCGACGGCGCGGCGCAGCTGCGCATAGTGGCCGGTGGCGATGCGCGCGGCGCCCAGCGTCATCGCGTGGTCGAGGAAGGCCTTGAACTTGATCTCGGCATTGCACAGCACGTCCGGATTCGGCGTGCGTCCGGCCGAGTACTCGCGCAGGAATTCGGCGAAGACGCGGTCCCGGTATTCGGACGCGAAGTTCACCGCTTCGATGTCGACGCCGACCACGTCGGCGGCGCTGGCCGCGTCGATCCAGTCCTGCCGCGACGAACAGTATTCGTCGTCGTCGTCGCCCTCCCAGTTCTTCATGAACAGGCCCACGACGTCGAAGCCGCGCTGCTTGAGCAGCCACGCCGCGACCGACGAATCGACGCCGCCGGACATGCCGACCACGACGCGCTCGCCGGCGCCGTCGCGCGCGGCCGCCGGAGCCGCGCCGGCCGCGCCATGCGGGGAATCGCCGTCAGACATCCAGATACAGGCAGTTGGGGTGCGTATGGATCAGGTCGAGAGCGAAGCGCTTGCCGGCCAGGTAGTCGTCGATCGTCTGCATCACCAGCGGGCTGCGATGCGCGTGGCGCCGCGCACGGACTTCCTCGGCATCGAGCCAGATCGCCCGCAGGATGCCGTGATCGAGCCGTTGCTGCGGCCGGTGCATGACGGCCCGGCACACGAACGCGAAGCGCAGATAGGTGACGTCGGTGCCGCTGGCGGCATGCTCGTAGCGCGCCATGTAGATGCCCACGCCGGCCACCGGCTCGACTTCCCAGGCGGTTTCCTCGAGCGCCTCGCGTGTCACCGCCTGCAGCAGCGATTCGCCCGGATCGAGATGACCGGCCGGCTGGTTGATGCGCACGCCCTCGCGGGTATGCTCCTCGACCAGCAGGAACCTGCCGTCGCGCTCGATCACCGCGGCGACCGTCGTGTTGGGTCTCCAGTAGTCCATCGGCATCGGCGCGCAACTCCAGATTCCTCATGATACTAGCGGCCGTGATATAAACGCCCCGTTCCTGAACCCGAACACTCCAGATACCGAGGAAAGGCGCATGCGCATCGGCGTTCCTGCGGAGACCCGGCCGGGCGAAACCCGGGTCGCCGCGACGGCGGAAACCGTCAAGAAACTCGTCGCGGCCGGGCACCAGCTGGTTGTCGAATCGGGCGCGGGGCTGCACGCCGCCCAGACCGACGACGCGCTGGCGGCGGCCGGCGCGACGATCGGCACTGCCGCCGACGCGCTGGGCGCGGAGCTGGTGCTGAAGGTGCGCGCGCCTTCCGCGGCCGAGCTCGGCGTCCTGCGCCGCGGCGCCGCGCTGATCGGCATGCTCGATCCGTTCGACCGCGACGGCCTGCAGCGGCTCGCCGACGCCGGGCTCACCGCGTTCGCGCTCGAAGCCGCGCCGCGCACCACGCGCGCGCAGAGCATGGACGTGCTCTCCTCGCAGGCCAACATCGCCGGCTACAAGGCCGTGATGATGGCGGCCAATGCCTACCAGCGCTTCTTTCCGATGCTGATGACGGCCGCCGGCACGGTGAAGGCGGCGCGCATCGTGATCCTCGGCGCGGGGGTGGCCGGCCTGCAGGCGATCGCCACCGCGAAGCGGCTCGGCGCGGTGATCGAGGCTTCCGACGTGCGGCCCGCGGTGAAGGAGCAGATCGAATCGCTGGGCGCGAAATTCATCGACGTGCCGTTCGAGACCGACGAGGAACGCGAGATCGCCCAGGGCGTGGGCGGCTACGCGCGCCCCATGCCCGAGAGCTGGATGAAGCGCCAGGCGGCGGCGGTGGCCGAGCGTATCAAGCAGGCCGACGTGGTCATCACCACCGCGCTGATTCCCGGCCGGCGCGCCCCGGTGCTGGTCACCGAGGAGATGGTGAAGTCGATGAAGCCCGGATCGGTGATCGTCGACCTGGCCGTCGAGCAGGGCGGCAACTGCCCGCTGTCCGAAGCCGGCCGCACGGTCGTGAAGCACGGCGTGACGCTGGTCGGCGAGACCAACCTGCCCGCGAAGGTGGCTGCCGACGCATCGGCGCTGTACGCGCGCAACGTGCTCGACTTCCTGAAGCTGGTCGTCGGCAAGGACGGCGCGCTGACGATCGATCCCGAGGACGACATCGTCAAGGCCTGCCTGATGTGCCGCGACGGCCAGCTGCTGCGGGCCTGAAGGCCGCAACGCGCCGCCCGCGTCCGAACGAATCTTCCCTTTCGCCACCGCGCCCACGCATCGCCGGAGCCTCTCCATGGAAGCGATCTCGCCGACCGTCATCAACCTGATCATCTTCGTGCTGGCGATCTACGTCGGCTACCACGTCGTCTGGAACGTCACGCCCGCGCTGCATACGCCGCTGATGTCGGTCACCAACGCGATCTCGGCGATCGTGATCGTCGGCGCGATGCTCGCGGCGGCGCTCACCGAGACCGCGCTCGGCAAGTTCATGGGCGTCGCCGCGGTCGCGCTGGCCGCGGTCAACGTGTTCGGCGGCTTCCTGGTCACGCGCCGCATGCTCGAGATGTTCAGGAAGAAGGAACCGAAAGCGAAGCCGGAGGCACGGCCATGACGCGCAACACCTTCATCGTCCTGCTGCTGCTGACGGTCGGCGCGATCGGCGTCGGCGCGCAGATCGCCGAGCGCTACGCCGCGCCGGGGCTCGGCCGCACGCTGATCGTCGCGCTGTTCACGGCGCTGGTGGTCTTCCCCGCGGCGAAGTTCGCCGAGCACCGGGGCTGGATCAAGGGGGAGCTGGATTTCTCGAAGATGGGCCGCCGCGGCAACGGCGCCCCGGATGAGCGCGGAGACGCCAAATGAGCCTGAACGTCGTCGTCCTTCTGTACCTGGTGGCCTCGGTGTGCTTCATCCAGGCGCTGAAAGGGCTGTCGCACCCGACCACCTCGCGCGCCGGCAACACGTTCGGCATGGTCGGCATGGCGATCGCGGTCTTCACCACGATCGCGCTGATCATCGAATCGACCAGCGGCAGCGGCGCGCTCGGCCTCGGCTGGGTGGTGCTGGGCGTGGCGATCGGCGGCAGCGCGGGCACCACCATGGCCCGGCGCGTCGAGATGACCAAGATGCCGGAACTGGTCGCCTTCATGCACTCGATGATCGGCCTGGCGGCGGTGTTCATCGCCATCGCCGCGGTCGCCGAGCCGTGGGCCTTCGGCATCGCCGGGCGTGACCAGCCGATCCCGCTGGGCAACCGCCTGGAACTGTTCATCGGCACCTTCGTCGGCGCGATCACGTTCTCCGGCTCGGTCATCGCGTTCGGCAAGCTCTCGGGCAAGTACAAGTTCCGCCTGTTCCAGGGCGCGCCGGTGGTGTTCCCCGGCCAGCACCTGCTCAACCTGCTGCTGGCGCTGGCGATGATCGGCTTCGGCCTGTGGTTCTTCCTCACCCAGCAGTGGATGCCGTTCTGGCTGATGACGATCCTCGCCTTCGTGCTGGGCGTGCTGATCATCATCCCGATCGGCGGCGCCGACATGCCGGTGGTGGTGTCG
>JAHDYE010000203.1 GCA_023383035.1 Burkholderiaceae bacterium
TTGCGCACGTTCACCGACAGGCCGCTGTTCTCCGAGACGTCGACCGCGGCGTCGGTGGCGCCGAACTCGCGCGCGAACGCGAGCACCGCTGCGGCGATCTCGCGCAGGCTGGCCTGGTCGTACTCGAACATCGGTCGGCGTCTCCGTGCATCACCCGCAAGGCGGCCGGGTATCATAGCAGCGCAGTCCGCCTCGCCCCGTCATGCGTCCCCGAGCCCAGAACGCCCCCTCCGGCACCGACCGGGATACGCCCAGCAAGTCGCAGCGCAAGCGCGACATGCTCGCCCTGCAGGCGCTCGGCGAAAGCCTGCTGCCGCTGGCCGACGAACGCCTGCAGCGCATGCCGATCAGCGCCGAGCTGATCGACGCGGTGCGCAGCGCGCGCGAGATCCGCGCGCACGAGGGCCGTCGCCGCCAGCTGCAGTACATCGGCCGGCTGATGCGCGAGATCGACGCCGACGCCCTGCGCGCCGCGATGGCCGCCGAAACGGGCGAGCACCGCGTCGCCACTGCCGTGATGCACGCCGCCGAGCGCTGGCGCGAACGCATGCTCGCCGACGACCGTGCCGTACGCGACTGGATCGAGCGCTACCCGGACACGCGTGCGGAGCTCGACGCGCTGGTGCCGCGCGCGCGCCGCGAACTGGCTGCCGGCGGGCCGGGGCGCGCGTATCGCGAGCTGTTCCGCACACTGCGCGACTGCCTCGCCTGATCGACGCCGCCTCCCCTTTCGGCCCAACGCACCCGCCAACGCCTCGACCGAGCGGACACGACCGCAGCCCTCACCGGAGCCCCACCGCCATGAGCGCCCCCGACCGCCCGACCCGCATCGGGCTCGTATCGATCAGCGACCGCGCCTCGCGCGGCGTCTACCAGGACCAGGGCATTCCGGCACTGCGCGACTGGCTCGCCGCGGCGCTGCGTTCCCCGTGGGAAGCGGTGATGCGGCTGGTGCCCGACGAGCGCGCAGCGATCGAGCAGGCGCTGATCGAGCTGGTCGACCACGAAGGCTGCAGCCTGGTCCTGACCACCGGCGGCACCGGCCCCGCCCCGCGCGACGTGACGCCCGAAGCCACGCTAGCCGTCGGCGAGCGCGAAATGCCGGGCTTCGGCGAGCAGATGCGCCAGGTCAGCCTGAGCTTCGTCCCCACCGCCATCCTGTCGCGCCAGGTGGCGGTGATCCGCGGCAAGGCGCTGATCGTCAACCTGCCGGGCCAGCCGAAGTCGATCCGCGAAACCCTCGAAGGCGTGAAGGACGCCGACGGCCGGCAGAAGGTGCATGGCATCTTCGCCGCCATCCCCTACTGCCTGGACCTGATCGGCGCGCCGTACCTGGAAACCGACGAGGCCGTCTGCAAGGCGTTCCGGCCGAAGTCGGCGCAGCGTGGGCCCGCCTCCTGAGCGGCCGCCCAAGCGGCGCCTGCCGGCGCCGCGATCATCCGGCCGACCGCCGGCAGCCCGCTCGCCGGTGCCGCAGCCGACCGCCGGCAGCCCGTTCACCGGCGCCGCGCCTGCATCACGCCGTTGACGTCGCGCACCGCCGCCAGCGTGCGCGCCAGCTGCATCGCGTCCGGTACTTCCACCGTGAAGCGCATGCTCGTCACCTGCTGGCGCGACAGCGTCTGCACCGCCGTCACGTTGAGCCGGTCGCGCGCGAAGATCTCGCCGATGTCGCGCAGCACGCCCGGCCGGTCGCTGGCCTGCACCTCCACGTTGGCGGGAAACCTTCTCGGCCGCGCTTCGCCCTCGCCCTTGAGCGCCTCCCCGCTCCAGGCCGTCGCGATCACGCGTTCGGGCGCCCGCTCGGCCATCCGCGCGAACGTCGCGCAGCCGTCGCGATGCACCGACACCCCGCGTCCGCGGGTCACGAAACCCACGATCGCGTCCGGCGGCACCGGCCGGCAGCAGCGCGCCAGTTGCGTCATCAGCGACTCGATGCCCACCACCAGCACGCCGTCGCCGCGTCCGCTCGCCTGCGACGCGTGCCGGCGCGGCGCGAGCAGCGGCCCCAGCTCGGCGGCCTGCTGCGCGACGGTGCCGGCCGCGGTGACGGCGGGCACGGCCGCGTCGGACGCCGGCCCGCGCACCGCTTCCTCCAGCTGCCGCGGTCCGATTTCGTCGCGCGCCACCGCCACGAACATCGGCGTCACCGCATCGAATCCCAGGCGCCTGGCCAGCTCCTCGAGCGCCAGCGCGGTACGCCCCTCGCGCTGCAGCACGCGCTCGACCCGTTCGCGCCCCGCCGCCGCGTCGCGTTCGAGCTCGCGCGCATTGAACCACTGGCGCACCTTGTTGCGCGTACGCGCACTGCGCACGTAGCCGAGCTGCGGATTGAGCCAGTCGCGCGACGGGCCCTCGTGGCCGGTTTCCTTCGCGGCGATGATTTCCACCGTCTGCCCGTTCTGCAGCGGCGTGGTGAGCGGCACCATGTGCCCGTCGACGCGGGCGCCGCGGCAACGATGCCCGAGACTGGTATGGACGTGGTAGGCGAAATCGACCGGCGTGGCGCCGGCCGGCAGCTCGATCACCCGCGCCTGCGGTGTCAGCACGTAGATGCGCTCGTCGAGCGCCGGCTGTGCAGACGGCGCCACGGCCTGAGGTACGCCCGCGTCGCCGCCCTCCCGCCGCGCGTCGGCGCGCGTCGGCGCGCTGCCCAGCGCCTGCCCGACCTCCTTCTGCCAGGCGAGCAGCTGGCGCATCCAGGCGATCTGCTCGTCGTATCCGGCCGCGGCATCGCGTCCTCCGCCGCGCCCCGCGCCCTTCGCGCCGTGCTCCTTGTAGCGCCAGTGCGAGGCGACGCCGTACTCGGCGAAGCGGTGCATGTCATGCGTGCGGATCTGCACTTCGAGCGGCCTGCCGTCGTCGGCCAGCACCACGGTGTGCAGCGAGCGGTAGCCATTCGGCTTGGGCCGTGCGATGTAGTCGTCGAACTCCTGCGGCACCTGGGTCCACAGCGCGTGCACCACGCCGAGCGCCGAGTAGCACTGGGCGACGGTATCGACGATCACGCGCAGTCCGCGCAGGTCGCTGATCTCCTCGAGCGCGCGGCCCTTGCTGCGCATCTTGTTGTAGATGCTGTACAGATGCTTGGGCCGCCCGCTGATCTCCGCACCCAGCCCCGCCGCGGCCAGTTCGGCGTGCAGCCGCTCGATCGCCGCCGCCACGAACGCCTCGCGCTGAACGCGCCGCTCCTCGAGCTGGCGCGCCAGCTGCCGGTACGTATCCGGCTCGAGGAACCGGAACGCCAGATCCTCGAGCTCCCATTTGAGCTGCCACAGGCCGAGCCGGTTGGCCAGCGGCGCCAGCACCTCGAGCGTCTCGCGCGCGATCGCCGCATCGGGCGCGCGCCGCGCCGCGGCGTGATAGCGCAGCGACTGCAGCCGCGAAGCCAGTCGCAGCAGCACCACGCGAATGTCGGTGGCCATGGCCAGCATCATCCGGCGCAGGGTCTCGCCCTGCCCGGCCGCCGTGGCGCCAGGCGCCGAGTGCAGTTCGCGCAGCCGCCGGATCTGGCGCATTCCGTCGACCAGGCGCGCCACTTCCGGCCCGAACGCGCCCTCGATATCGCGCAGCGGCAACTGCTCCACCGGCGACACCAGCGCGGCTGCCGACAGCACCGCCTCGTCGACCCCCAGATCGCGCAGGATGCCGATCGTGGCGCGCGCGTGGTCGAGGCAGCGCTCGCCGTTGCGACCGCGCGCGTCGCCGGCACGCTCGGCCGCCCAGGCCAGTGCCCGGTCGGTCGCCGCCCCGGGGGCGCCGCCGGCATCTCCGGCCCTTTCCCCGACCACGGCAGGCTGCGTGCTCATGATTCCGATCCGCTTGCCCGTTCCCGTCAATGCAACCGATTATAGGCAGGCGCACGGCGCCGCCGGGCCATTCCGACACCACGATGCTGAGAAGACTGCTGGGCCTGTCACGCCCCGAACCGATCGACGCCGGCCGCTGGCGCGCGATCACCGCCGGCCTGCCGTTCCTGCGCCACCTCGACGCCGCGCAGCGTGCGCTGCTGAAATCGAGTTGCGAAACGTTCCTTGCCACCAAGCAGTTCAGCGGCGCCGCCGGCTTCGTCGTCGACGACGACGTGCGCATCGGCATCGCGATCCAGGCCTGCCTGCCGGCACTGCACCTGGGGTTGTCCGGCTACCGCGATTTCGTCGAGATCGTCGTCTATCCCGACCGTTTCATCGCGCCGCGGCGCCAGGTCGACGAAGTCGGGGTGGTGCACGAGTACGACGACGAACTGGCCGGCGAGGCGATGGAAGGTGGACCGGTCGTGCTGTCCTGGCCCGACGCCGACCCGGCCGGCGGTCAGGCCGGCTACAACGTCGTGATCCACGAGTTCGCCCACAAGCTCGATCTGCTCGACGGCCAGGCCGACGGAGCGCCGCCGCTGCCGGCCAGGCTGCGCGAGCGTTGGGCCACGACGATGACCGCCGCCTACGACGACTTCTGCCGCAGCCTGGACGCGGTCGAGGCGTCGATCCCCCGTCACGTGGACCCGGAGTCGCCCGCCGCCGACCGCTGGTTCGCGCGCCTGCCGCTCGACCCCTATGCCGCCACCGATCCGGGCGAGTTCTTCGCGGTCGCCACCGAGGCATTCTTCACGGACGCACCGACGTTAGTGGCCGCATACCCTGCCCTCTATGCCCTTTTTCGTGATTATTTCCGGCAGGATCCCTTGACAGAACCAGGAATCAAGGGGTCCTCCTGACCGACGCCGGACGCTTCGCTCCGGGGGCGGGTTCTTCCGGAGAATACGCGGGTGCCTCGGCTCGTCTATGCTTCGTTTCTCTCGCGGTCGCAGGGCCGGTGAACGCTTCGGGGCACGCTGACCATCGCTTCGTGCGGAATGTCCATGACGAACCACCCGGTTTGACCTCACCATCGACGAGCGCCGGACGCGACCGGCTCCGTTTCGCCCATGATCCGCATCTTCAACCACTACATGTCGCTGCGCGTCATCACGCTGACGCTGCTCGAGGCAATGGTGTTGTTCCAGGCGATGGTGCTCGGCTACGAGATCCGCCTGTTCGCGCAAGAGCTGCCGCTGCCGGCCGTACAGGCCGGCCTGTTCACGCTGGTGATGCTGCTGATGATGGCCGGCCTGGGCCTGTACCAGGCCCAGGCCGAGCCGTTCCGCGTCACCGTCCAGCGCGTGGTCATCGCCTACGGCCTGACGCTGATCGTGATGAGCGTCGCGTTCTACCTGTTGCCCGGCACGTACGTGGGGCGCGGCGTCTTCGCCCTCACGTCGGTGTTCGCGGTTGCCGGCGTGCTGGCCGTTCGCCTCACTTTCTTCCGCGTCACCGACCTTGGCCTGGTGAAGCGCCGCGTACTGGTGCTGGGCAACGGCGCAGAGGCCGAGGAGACGATCCGCTTCCTTCACGGCAGCGCCGGCAGCCGCTCGATCCAGTATGCCGGACTGTATCCGGTGGTGGCCGATCGCGAAACGCCCGAAGGCGAGCGACGCCTGAACCACGAACAGCTGTTGCGCACCGTCAAGGACCTGCGCGTCTCCGAAGTGGTGATCGCGCTGCGCGACCGCCGCGGCGGCGTCCTGCCGCTGCGCCAGCTGCTGGACTGCAAGCTCAAGGGCGTGCGGGTCATGGACCTCACCTCGTTCTACGAGCGCGAGCTGGGTATGCTCAAGATCGACAACCTGCGCGCCAGCTGGCTGATCTTCAGCGACGGCTTCGAGCAGGGTCTGCTGCGTGACATGGTCAAGCGCGCGTTCGACCTGCTCGCGAGCGTGGTGCTGTTCACGATCACGCTGCCCGTGCTGCTGCTGGCCATGCTCGCCATCGCGCTGGAAAGCGGCTTTCCGGTGTTCTACCGGCAGGAGCGCGTGGGACGCGGCGGCCTCCCGTTCACGATCCTCAAGCTGCGTACCATGGTGCAGGACGCCGAAAAGGACGGGCAGCCGCGCTGGGCGGGCCAGAGCGATGCGAGAGTCACGAGGGTGGGCCGGTTCCTGCGGCTCAGTCGCATCGACGAACTGCCGCAACTGATCAACGTGATTCGTAGCGACATGAGTTTCGTCGGACCGCGCCCCGAGCGCCCGTTCTTCGTGCGCCACCTGCTCGAGGATATCCCGTACTACGACGTGCGCCACAGCGTGAAGCCGGGCATTACCGGCTGGTCGCAGGTGAAATATCAGTATGGCGCGTCGGTCGAGGATTCGCTCGCCAAACTGCAATATGGGCTGCCCCCGTTCTTCCGGACACATTAGATGGCAACATGTGTTCAGGAGGAA
>JAHDYE010000204.1 GCA_023383035.1 Burkholderiaceae bacterium
GCTGAAGCTGTGGCTGCGGCTGATCACGTGTACCAACCTGATCGAGGGCCTGGTGCGCCGCAGGCTGCGCAGCGAATTCGACTCGACGCTGCCGCGCTTCGACCTGCTCGCGCAGCTCGAACGTCACCCGCAGGGACTGCGCATGAGTGAGCTGTCACAGCGCCTGATGGTGACGGGCGGCAACGTGACCGCGCTGGCCGACCAGCTGGAAGCCGAAGGCTGGATCACCCGCGAACCGGTCGCCGACGATCGCCGTGCGATCCGGCTCAGGCTTTCCCCGAGCGGACGTCGCCGCTTCGCCGAGATGGCCACCGGGCACGAGCGCTGGGTGATCGCGCTGTTCGAGACGCTGTCGCGCGATGAGCAGCAACAGCTGCTGCAACTGCTCGGCAAGCTCAAGCCGGGCCTGGTCGCCGGCGTGCAGGCCGGCACGATTACCCGTGCGACGAGTCGCTGAGGACCCGCGACGTTTCGAGCACGCACGACCCGCCCGCCGGTCACTACGGGGAACGAAGGAGCCGCGATGTACCGATCCGCACACCTGGACAGCTTCGCACGCGACAACCTGCCGCCCGCCGATCAATGGCCGGACCTGGTCCCGTCGCCCGATACGCAGTATCCGGAGCGGCTGAACGCCACGGTCGAGCTGCTCGACCGCAACGTCGAACGCGGCTTCGACGAGCGGATCGCGCTGCGTACCGATGCGACGACGCTCACCTATGCGCAGTTGCTGGAACGGGTGAACCGGATCGCGCGCGTGATGCGCGAGCGCATGGGGCTGGTGCCGGGCAACCGCGTGCTGCTGCGCGGGACGAACAACCCGATGATGGCGGCCTGCCTGCTGGCGACGATCAAGGCAGGGCTGGTCGCGGTGCCCACGATGCCGCTGCTGCGCGCGAAGGACCTGGCGCCGATCGTGGCCAAGGCACGGGTTTCGGCCGTGCTGTGCGATCTCTCGCTGCGCGACGAGATCGACGCGCTGCGCCGGGAGACGCCGTCGCTGGCGCAGGCGATGTTCTTCAACGGCAGCGGACAGCCCGACGCGATCGAGACCCATCTGCCGGCGATGCCGGCCGACTTCGCCGCCTGCGATACCGCCCAGGACGACGTCGCGCTGATCGCGTTCACGTCGGGCACGACCGGCACGCCGAAAGGCACGATGCACTTCCATCGCGACATCGTCGCGATGTGCGACCTGTTTCCGCGCCACGTGCTGCGCCCACGGCCCGACGACATCTTCTGCGGAACGCCGCCGCTGGCCTTCACTTTCGGGCTGGGCGGCATGCTGTGCTTCGCGCTGCGCGTGGGCGCATCGGTGCTGCTGATCGAACGCGGCACGCCGGAGTCGCTGCTCACGGCGATCCAGCGGCATCGTGCGACGATCGTGTTCACGGCGCCTACCTTCTACCGGCAGATGGCGCCGCTCGTGAGCCGCTTCGACCTCTCGTCGCTGAAGAAGTCGGTGTCGGCCGGTGAAGCGCTGCCGGACGCGACGCGGCAGTTGTGGAAGGACGCCACCGGCATCGAGATGACCGACGGCATCGGATCGACCGAGATGATCCACATCTTCATCTCGTCGCCGCCCGATCAGGTGCGCCGCGGCGCGATCGGCAAGGTGGTGCCGGGCTACCAGGCGCGCATCGTCGACGACCAGATGAACGAGCTGGCGCCGGGCACCGTGGGCAAGCTCGCGGTGAAGGGGCCCACCGGCTGCCGCTACCTGGCCGACGAGCGCCAGCGGCAGTACGTGAAGCAGGGCTGGAACCTGCCCGGCGACACCTTTTCGATGGATGCCGACGGCTACTTCTACTACCAGGCGCGCTCCGACGACATGATCGTCTCGGGCGGCTACAACATCGCCGGCCCCGAGGTGGAGGCGGCGCTGATGCTGCACGAGGCAGTGGCCGAATGCGGCGTGATCGGCGTGCCCGACGAGGAACGCGGCCACATCGTGAAGGCGTTCGTGGTGCTCAAGCCCGGCTACTCCGACGATGCCGCGATGGTTGCGGCGCTGCAGGGCTTCGTCAAGCAGGCGATCGCGCCCTACAAGTATCCACGCGCGATCGAGTTCCGCGAATCACTGCCGCGCACCGAAACCGGCAAGCTGCAGCGGTTCCGGCTGCGGGCAGGCTGAGGCGGCCGACCCCGACTTCGCCCGGACCGACATCGCCGACGCGATGCCGGGTTGACGCCCCGGTTCAGGCGGCCTTCTTCAGCGCCTCGTCGCGCAGCTCGCGGCGCAGGATCTTGCCGACGTTGGTCTTCGGCAGCTCCGCGCGGAACTCGATGTACTTCGGCTTCTTGTAGCCGGCGAGATGCTCGGCGCAGTACTGCATCAGGTCGCGCTCGGTGAGCGCCGGGTCCTTCTTCACGACGAACAGCTTGACGGCTTCGCCCGAATTGGCATCGGGCACGCCCACCGCGGCCACCTCGAGCACGCCGGGATGCGAGGCGACCACCCCTTCGACCTCGTTCGGATACACGTTGAAGCCCGACACCAGGATCATGTCCTTCTTGCGGTCGACGATCTTCGTGTAGCCCTGCTCGTCCATGATGCCGATGTCGCCGGTCTTGAAGAAGCCGTCGGGCGTCATGACCTTCGCGGTCTCCTCCGGGTGCCCCCAGTACCCCACCATCACCTGCGGGCCGCGGATCGCGATTTCGCCGCGTTCGCCCAACGGCACCGGCTTGCCGTCATCGTCGAGGATGGCGACGTCGGTGGACGGGAACGGCAGGCCGATGGTACCGGTGTAGCGGTCGGTGTCGACCGGATTGCCGGTGGCCGCCGGCGAGGTTTCGGACAGGCCGTACGCCTCGCAGATCGGGCAGCCGGTGACCTCGAGCCAGCGTTTCGCGACCGCTTCCTGCACCGCCATGCCGCCGCCCAGCGACACGCGCAGCTGCGAGAAGTCGAGCCTGGCGAACTCGGCGTTGTTGGCCAGCGCGTTGAACAGCGTGTTGACTGCCGGGAACAGGTTGAACTTGTACGGCCTGATCTCCTTGATCAGCGCCGGCAGGTCGCGCGGATTGGGAATCAGGATGTTCAGGCCGCCCACGCGCATGCCGAGCAGGCAGCAGGCGGTGAGCGCAAAGATGTGATACAGCGGCAGCGCGCACACCCAGGTGAGCTGCTCGGGCACCGGTCCCTTGCGGGTGTCGGACAACGCCGGCTGGATCCACGCCTCGGCCTGCAGCACGTTGGCGACGATGTTGCGATGGACCAGCGTCGCACCCTTGGCCAGCCCGGTGGTGCCGCCGGTGTACTGCAGGAACGCCACGTCCTCGTGCTGCAGCGCCACCGGCGTGAACGGCAGCCTGCTGCCTTCGGCCAGCACGGTGTTGAAGCGCGTGACATTCGGCAGCTCGAATGCCGGCACCATCTTCTTGACGTGGCGCACGACGAAGTTCACCAGCGTGCCCTTGGCGAAGCCGAGCAGGTCGCCCATCGACGCGAGCACGACGTGCTCGATCTTCGTGCGCGGCAGCACCTGCTGCAGCGTGGTGGCGAAGTTCTCCAGGATGATGATCGCGCGCGCGCCCGAGTCCTTCATCTGGTGCTCGAGCTCGCGCGGCGTGTACAGCGGATTGACGTTGACCACCACGAAGCCCGCGCGCAGCACCGCGGCGATCGACACCGGGTTCTGCAGGATGTTCGGCATCATGATCGCGACGCGGTCGCCCTTGCGCAGCCCGCGCGACTGCAGCCACGCGGCCACGCATTTCGACATGTCGTCGAGATCGCCGAAGGTGATCTCCTTGCCCAGACCCACGTAGGCCTTGCGGCTGCGGTACTTCGCGAAGGTTTCGTCGAACAGCTGGACCACCGACTCGTAACGATGATGGTCGATCTCGTGCGGCACGCTCGGGGGATAGTTCTTCAACCAGAAACGTTCCATGGGTCGGCTTCTCCAGCTGGCTACACAAGACCCCGGCCACAAAAGAGGGCCGAGCCGCCTTTCCGGCGCCAATTATGCCCGTCAATCCCTGCCGTCGGGACTGCGCCAGGTCAACTCCGCCGCCTCGGCCGGCGGCGCCAGCGCGGCCAGCACCCGCTCGCGCTCGGCCTTCGGCATCTCGCCGATCCGGCGCGCAGCGGCGTAGAACGCCGGCAGGTCGTCGCCGTGGCGGGTGAGCAGCGCGTGGAACGCCGGCACCAGCGCGGTATACGTGGCCACCGAGGCGAGGTGCGCGTTGGTCAGCGGTTGCGCGAACCAGCGGTCGTAGCCGGCATACCCGCCCCAGTGCCGTTTCAGCACCTCGTAGTCGTTGCGCAACCGGGCGAAGATTTCCTGCTTGGCCGCGCGCTTGTCCTGGTCGGACGCGGGCGACGCATAGGCCGCCTCGAGTGCGTCGCGGTGGCGCGACAGCAGTGCGACGAAGTCGGCGCGCCGCCCGGCGAAACGCTGCCACTCGGCACGCGGAGCCGGATCGCCCGACTGCGCCTCGCGCGCGGCCAGCCACCGTTGCACGCCCACCTGCTCGACGGCGCTGGCGAACGACTCGTTGAAGGTGCTGTCGCCCTTCACATACAGCACCTGGTGCGCCAGCTCGTGGAAGATCAGGCGCGCCAGCTCGCCTTCGGGATAGCGCACGAAGGTGCTCAGCACCGGGTCGTCGAACCAGCCGAGCGTCGAATAGGCCGGCACGCCACGCACTACCGCCTCGTAGCCCTGCGCACGCAGGCGGGCGGCGAAACGTTCGGCGGCCTGCAGGTCGTAGTAGCCGCGGTAGCTCACGCAGCCGACCACCGGGAAGCACCACTGCACGAGCCGCATCGACAGCTCGGGCGTCGCGAAGACGTTCCAGACGACGAACGGGCGATCCAGCTCGGCATAGCCGGTGTAGCTGCCGTTGTCGGGCAGGGCGAGCGTGTCCGACGCGAAGCGCCGGATCGCGAGCACCGTGCGCAGTCGCTCGCGCAAGGCGGCATCGACCGACGGATCGTCGAGCAGCGCCTGGATCGGGCGCGCCTGGCGCAGCACCGCGAAGTGGCCGGCCGCCGACTGCCAGTAGTAGCCGGGGCCGTCGCTCCAGGTGGAACAGGCGGCGAGGGGCAGCGCCAGTGCGGCGGTTGCCAGCACGCGCCCTGCGAGGCGGCGCAGCCATGCCGGGGCGCCGGGCGCGACGGAAACAGCGTTCATCGACGGCTCGACAGAGACGGCAATTCCGGGGAAACCACAGGGAAGTGCCCTGATTCCCAATGCTAATCTATCGGCACCGTGGCTGCCCTGCGAGTGATTCCATGAAGCTGGTCGACCGGATCGCCGAGTTCCACGCCGAAATGCGCGATCTGCGCCGCGATCTGCACGCCCACCCGGAACTGAAGTTCGAGGAATTCCGCACCGCCGACCTGGTCGCGGCACGGCTCGCCGAATGGGGCATTCCGGTGCACCGCGGGCTCGGCGGCACCGGCGTGGTGGGCATCGTGAAGGCCGGCAGTTCCGATCGCGCGATCGGCCTGCGCGCCGACATGGCCGCGCTGCCGATGACCGCGTTCAACGGCTTCGCGCACGCATCGAAGACGCCCGGACGCATGCACGCCTGCGGCCACGACGGCCATGTGGCGATGCTGCTGGCGGCGGCGAAGCGCTTCGCCACGCAGCGCGATTTCGACGGCACCGTCTACCTGATCTTCCAGCCGGCCGAGGAAGGCGGCGGCGGGGCGCGCGAAATGATGCGCGACGGCCTCTTCGAGAAGTTCCCGATGCAGGCCGTGTTCGGCATGCACAACTGGCCCGGCCTGAAGGCCGGGCAGTTCGCGCTGAAGGCCGGCCCCGTCATGGGCTCGTCGACCGAGTTCCGCGTCACGGTGCGCGGGCGCGGCTCGCATGCCGCACTGCCGCACAACGGCATCGACCCGGTGCCGGTGGCCTGCCAGATGGTGCAGGCGTTCCAGACCATCGTCACGCGCAACAAGAAGCCCACCGACGCCGCGGTGGTCTCGGTGACGATGATCCACACCGGCGAGGCCACCAACGTCGTGCCCGACACCTGCGAGATCCAGGGCACGGTGCGCACCTTCACGCTCGAGGTGCTCGACCTGATCGAGCGGCGCATGAAGGAGATCGCCGAGCACACCTGCGCGGCGTTCGGTGCGCAGTGCGAGTTCCGCTTCCACCGCAACTACCCCCCGACGATCAACCACAAGGCCGAGGCCGACTTCGTGCGCGGCGTGATGCGCGACGTCGTCGGCGCCGAGAACACGCTCGAGTTCGAGCCGACGATGGGCGCCGAGGACTTCAGCTACTTCC
>JAHDYE010000205.1 GCA_023383035.1 Burkholderiaceae bacterium
CGACGCCCAGGCCGCGCCGGCGCGGCCCGCCATCCAGGCTGGCGGGACTCGAGCTGCTGGCCAGCGCCGTGGTGGTGCTCGACGAGGCCGGCCACTGCGTGTTCCTGAACCAGGCCGCCGAGCAGCTGTTCGAAGTCTCGCAGCGTTTCGTCACCGGCCAGCCGTTCGCGCGCCTGTTCGCCGACGGCAACGCGATCGAACAGCTGTGCGCCGAGGCGCGCGCGCGCGGCTTCGACGAGAAGCGCACCGAACTGGCGCTCGAACGTCCGGGGCGCGAGCCGCAACAGCTGTCGATGACGGCCGTGGCGCTGCACGACGGCCCGGGGACGCTGCTGCTGGAGTTCCGCGAGCTCGACCAGCGCTGGCGCGCCGACCGCGAGCAGCGCCTGCTCGAATCGGCCCGTGCCAACCGCGAGCTGGTGCGCAACCTGGCGCACGAGATCAAGAATCCGCTCGGCGGCATCCGCGGCGCGGCGCAGCTGCTCGAATCCGAGCTCGACGCACCGGGGCTGCGCGAATACACGCGCGTGATCGTCAAGGAGGCCGACCGGCTGCAGGGGCTGGTCGACCGGCTGCTGGCGCCGCACCGCAGCGCGCGCCAGGTGGGTGACGTGAACATCCACGAGGTGTGCGAGCGGGTGCGCTCGGTGGTGCTGGCCGAGTTCCCGCACGGGCTGGAGATCGTGCGCGACTACGACGCCAGCCTGCCCGAGTTCCGTGGCGACAAGGAACAGCTGATCCAGGTGCTGCTGAACCTGGTGCGCAACGCGGCGCAGGCGATGCAGGGCAGCGGGCGGATCCTGCTGCGCACGCGCATCGCGCGACAGATCACGATCGCCGGCCAGCGCTGGAGGCTGGCACTGGATTTGCATGTGATCGACAACGGCCCGGGCGTGCCGGAGGAGATCGGTGAACGGATCTTCTTTCCGCTCGTTTCGGGGCGCGACGGCGGAAGCGGACTCGGCCTGACGCTCGCGCAGACCTTCGTGCAGCAGCACGGGGGGCTGATCGAATGCGAGAGCAAGCCGGGGCGAACCGACTTCCGCATCCTGCTGCCACTGCCCTGAAACCGGGAACGATGAACGCGGTCTGGATTGTCGACGACGACCAGTCGATTCGCTGGGTGCTGGAGAAGGCGCTGGCGCGCGAGGGGTTCGCGGTGCGCGCGTTCGGCTCGGCGGCCGAGTGCCTGCGCGCGCTCGACGACGATGCGCCGCAGGTGCTGGTGTCCGACATCCGCATGCCCGGCGCGAGCGGCATCGAGCTGCTGCAGCGCTTCCGCGAGCGCCGGCCGGCCACGCCGGTGATCATCATGACCGCGTTCTCCGATCTGGAGAGCGCGGTGTCGGCGTTCCAGGGCGGTGCCTTCGAGTACCTGCCCAAGCCGTTCGACGTGCCCGGTGCGGTCGAGCTGATCCGGCGCGCGGTCGAGGAGAGCGCGCGCGAGGCCGGCGCCGACGAGAGTGTCGAGGCGGGCCTGGACATGCTCGGGCAGGCGCCGGCGATGCAGGAAGTGTTCCGGGCGATCGGGCGGCTGTCGCAGTCGAACGTGACGGTGCTGATCACCGGCGAGTCGGGTACCGGCAAGGAGCTGGTGGCGCGCGCGCTGCACGAGCACAGCCCGCGTGCGAAGGCGGCCTTCGTGGCGCTGAACACCGCGGCGATTCCGCGCGAGCTGCTCGAGTCGGAGCTGTTCGGCCACGAGCGCGGCGCCTTCACCGGCGCGCAGCAGATGCGGCGCGGCCGCTTCGAGCAGGCCGAGGGCGGCACGCTGTTCCTGGACGAGATCGGCGACATGCCCGCCGAGCTGCAGACGCGGCTGCTGCGCGTGCTCTCCGACGGCCAGTACTACCGGGTCGGCGGCCACCAGCCGCTGAAGGCCAACGTGCGGGTGATCGCCGCCACGCACCAGAACCTGGAGGCGCGGGTGCGCCAGGGGTTGTTCCGCGAAGACCTGTTCCATCGCCTGAACGTGATCCGGCTGCGGCTGCCGCCGCTGCGCGAGCGCGTCGAGGACATTCCGCTGCTGGTGCGCCATTTCCTGCAGAAGAGCGCGCGCGAGCTGGGCGGCGAGCCCAAGCGACTGAGCGCGCAGGCGATGCGGGTGCTGCAGGCGTTCGCGTGGCCGGGCAACGTGCGCCAGCTCGAGAACACCTGCCACTGGCTGACGGTGATGGCGCCGGCGCAGGTGGTCGATGCGAAGGACCTGCCGCCGGAGATCCGCGAGGCGGTGGAAGCGGGGCCGGCCGCGGGACCGGCTGCCGTGCCGGCGCGGGGCGATGCCGGCGCGAACGCGGAAAACCGCGCGATCGGCGTGCACGCCGGTGCCGACACGGGAGTCGGCGCCGCTGCGCAGGAGGATGCGGCGAGGAGCGCGGCGGCCGGCGCAGCGGTGCCTGCGCCTGCGGCCGCGCGGGATGTTGCCGGGGCACCCGGCGTAACAGCGGACGCACGGAGGCAGCCGGGTCGGGAAGCGGGCGCAGGGCCGATCGCGGGCGCAGCGGCGCGCGGCGCCGGTGGATCGGGTGCGCAGGCCGCGGCGGCGCTGCGCGACGGTGCCGGCGCGGCGAGCTGGTCGGAGCTGCTCGAACGCGAAGTTTCGGCACGCCTCGCGGCCCAGTCGTCCGCACCCGGCGGGGCGACGCACAGCGACCTGATGGAGCAGCTGGCGCGCGAATTCGAGGGCACGATCATCCGCACCGTGTTGCGGCACACGCGCGGACGGCGCATCGACGCGGCGCTGCGGCTGGGCATCGGCCGCAACACCATCACGCGCAAGATCCAGGAACTGCGGCTGGACGACGAGGAAGAGCGTTGATCGAGGACGAGCGCTGATACGCGTCAGCGCGGTTCGTCGGGTCCGATCTCCGCGATCACGGGCGCATGGTCCGAGGGCTGCTCGCGCTTGCGCGGCTCGCGATCGATGCGGCACGCGTGCACGCGCGGCGCCAGCGCCTGCGGCACGAGGATGTGGTCGATGCGCAATCCGGCATTGCGGCGAAACGCGAGCTGCCGGTAGTCCCACCAGCTGAAGCACTTCGGCGGCTGCTCGAACAGGCGGAACGCGTCGACGAATCCGAGCGCGACCAGCTTCGCGAAGCGTTCGCGTTCGGGCTCCGAGCACAGCACCTGGCCGGCCCAGGCCTGCGGGTCGTGCACGTCGCGGTCGTCGGGCGCGATGTTGAAGTCGCCCGCGAGCACGACCGGCAGCGGCGACGGCTGCGCGAGCCACTCGGCGAGCGCGTCGATCCAGTGCAGCTTGTAGACGTACTTGTCGCTGCCGACCGACTGGCCGTTCGGAAAGTACGCGCAGACCACGCGCAGCCCGCCCACGTCGGCGCTCAGCAGGCGCTTCTGCTCGTCGGGAAACAGCGGATTGCCGACCACCACCGACGCCGCCGCGCCGACCGTTTCGCGGCGCGCGAGGATCGCCACGCCGTTGTAGGTGGGCTGCCCCGCGAACACGCTCTCGTAGCCGAGCTCGGCCAGCGCCGCCTGCGGGAAGTATTCGTCGCGCAGCTTGGTTTCCTGCAGGCACAGCACGTCGACCGGCTCGGCGCGCAGCCAGTCGAGCACGTGCGGCAGGCGCACTTTCAGCGAATTGACGTTCCAGGTGGCGAGTTTCATGACCGATTCCTTGCCTGTCGGCCGGCGCGCGGCCGGTGCCGGCCGTGCGGCGGTTGCGCGCGGATGCCATCCTATCGTGCGCGGATGCGAGCGGTTAGACTCGGGCGGCGTCATCACCACCGGGAACCTACCGATGCAGGACAAAGGCTTCGTCGACGCCCTCGCGGATGCGCTGGGCGCCCAGCTGTTCACCGTCGTCGGTGCGGTGGCGTTGCTGCTGCTGGGCTGGATCGTGGCGCTGGTCGCCGCGGCCGCCGTGCATCGCCTGATGTCGGTCGCGCAGGTCAATCGCCGGCTGGCGCCGGTATTCGGCAGCACGTTCGATGCCGAGATCGTCGTCTCGCGGCTGGTGTTCTGGTTCGTGCTGCTGGTGGCGCTGGTGGCCGCCTTCAACAGCCTCGACCTGCAGGTGATGTCTGCGCCTTTCGCCGCGATGATCGAAGACGTGGTGGCGTATCTGCCGCAACTGCTCGCCGCGCTGGTGCTGGCGCTGGTCGGCTGGCTACTGGCGCTGCTGGTGCGCACCGGCCTCACGCGGCTGCTCGATCGCACCACGATCGACGAGCGGCTGAGCGCCGAGGCCGGCATGCAGCCGATCAGCGACAGCATCGGGCACGTCGGCTACTGGGTCGTGCTGCTGCTGTTCCTGCCGATGGTGCTGGGCGCGCTCGGCCTGGAGGCGCTGCTGGGGCCGGTGCAGAACCTGGTCGACCGCTTGTTCGGCTTCCTGCCGGACCTGGTCGCCGCCGCCGTCATCCTCGTGGTCGGCTACTACGTCGCGAAGATCGTGCGCGGCATCGTCACGAACCTGCTGGTGGCCACGCGCCTGCAGTCGCTGGCACGCAGCGCGGGCCTGGGCGAGGCGACCGACCTGCCCAGACTCGTGGGCATGATCGTGTTCTTCGTGATCTTCGTGCCGGCGCTGATCTCGGCGCTCGATGCGCTGCAGGTCGAATCGGTGTCGGGGCCGGCGCGCCACATGCTGACCCAGTTCGTCGCGGCGCTGCCCGCGCTGGTGGCCGCAGTGCTGATCCTCGGCGTCACCTGGTACGTGGCGCGCTTCGTCGCCGGGCTGGTGTCCGGCCTGCTCGAAGGCGCCGGCGTCGACCGGCTCGGCGAACGGCTCGGGCTGCAGCCGGCGCTGGGCACGCTCGGGCTGTCGCGCCTGGTCGGCCGGCTGCTGCTGTTCTTCGCGATGCTGCTGGCGGTGGCCGAGGCGGCCAACCGCCTGAACTTCGTGCAACTGAGCGACCTGGTGGGCAGCTTCATCGTGTTCGGCGGCGACGTGCTGCTGGGCATCGTGATCCTGCTGGTCGGGCTGTGGCTGGCCAATCTGCTGGGCTCGGCGATCGGGCGCAGCGAGCACCAGGAGGCGCCGTGGCTGGGCGGCCTGGTGCGCGCGTTGATCATCGGCCTGGTGCTGGCGATGGGGCTGCGCGCAATGGGCATCGCCGACTCGATCGTCAACCTGGCTTTCGGGCTGACGCTGGGCGCGGTGGCGGTCGCGGTGGCGCTGTCGTTCGGCCTGGGCGGCCGCGAAGCGGCCGGCAGGCTGATGGAGCACTGGTTCTCGAAGCTGCGCCGCGACTGAGGATGGCCGGGCGCCACGCGCGGCGGCGGTTCGGCTCAGAAACGGATCGGGTTCTCGAAGGGTTCTTCGCGTGCAGGCAGCGGCCGGCCGCCCGCGCCGGGTGCGGATCCGGCAAGCTCCGCCGGCGCATTGCCGGCGCTCATCGCGGTCGTCGTCGTTGCCGACGGGCTCATCGGCTCCACGGTGCGCGCGAGGTAGTTCGGCGGCAGCATCGACGAGCGCGGATAGGCTGCGGCGTCGAGCATCCGGTCCCAGCGCGACGCTTCGAAGCCGACCATGCGGTCAGAGCCGACCGCGAGCGCGGGGAACTGGGTGGACTCGAACTTCAGCGCGCCGAACGCCTTGACGTCGGCGGCGGACTTCACCTGTTTCTCGACGAACGGCACGCCGCGCTTCGTCAGGTGGGCGCGGCCGAGGTCGCACGGCTCGCAGTCGGCGGTGGTGTACAGCACGACCGGGTAGCGGGTCGTGGCGGTGCGCAGCGCGTACGGCAGGCGGTGATCGCCCGCGGCAGGGGCCTCCGACGAATGCGCGCCGGTCGGCGCGCGCACGATGCGGCGGCTGTCGGGCGGCGGCGGATGGTCGCCGTAGTTCACGCGGCCGTCGGGCCCGACCCACTTGTACTGCGCGTGCGCATCGGGCGCGGTGAGCGCCGCAGCGAGCGCAGTGCAAGCGAGCGCAACGGAAAAGGCGGCGACGGACGGACGGCTATGCATGGGACGGTTCCGCGACGGAGGCCTCGACCATCCCATTATGGCGAAGCAGGGCATCGAGCTCCGGATCCCGCCCTCTGAACGCGCGAAACGAGTCGATGGCCGGTCGGCTGCCGCCGACGGACAGGATTTCGTCGAGGAAGCGCCGGCCGGTTTCGGCCACGCGCGCCGGCGCATCGGGCTGCGCCATGGCTTCCTCGAACGCCGCGTAGGCGTCGGCCGACAGCACTTCTGCCCACTTGTAGCTGTAATAACCGGCCGAGTAGCCGCCGGCGAAGATGTGCGAGAAGCTGTTCTGGAAGCGGTTC
>JAHDYE010000206.1 GCA_023383035.1 Burkholderiaceae bacterium
GACTGGCCGACGCGATGCGCGCGCGCGGCGGCGGCGTCGCGATCGCGTTCACCGCACCCGAGGTCGCGCGCAACCGCGACAGCGACTACCCGTACCGCTGGGACAGCTACTTCCACTATCTGACCGGTTTCCCCGAGCCGGAAGCGGCCATGGCGCTGGTCGTCGATGACCAACGCGTCGAGGCGATCCTGTTCTGCCGCGAAAGGAACGAGGAACGCGAGATCTGGGACGGCTTCCGGTTCGGGCCGCAGGCCGCGCGCGAGCGCTTCGGCTTCGACCGGGCGCTGCCGTTCGCCAGCCTCGACGAGGAAATGCCCAGGCTGCTCGCCGACCGCCCGGCGCTGTGGTACGCGCTGGGCAGCGACGAACGGCTCGATGCGCGCATCCAGCGCTGGCTCGGCGCGGTGCGCGCGCAGGCGCGCGCGGGCGTTGCCGCGCCCGCGCAGGCTTTCGACCTGCGCGCGGTGCTCGACGAGATGCGACTCGTCAAGGACGAATACGAGATCGCCACGATGCGGCACGCCGCGCGGATCTCGGCGGCCGCGCACGTGCGCGCGATGCGCGCCACGCGGCCCGGCTGTCACGAATACGAGATCGAGGCCGAACTGCTGCACGAGTTCCGCCGCAACGGCTCGCAGTTCCCGGCCTACGGCTCGATCGTCGCAGGCGGACGCAATGCCTGCGTGCTGCACTACCGCGGCAACGACGCGCGCCTGGTCGACGGCGAGTTGCTGCTGATCGACGCCGGCTGCGAGCTCGACGGCTATGCATCGGACATCACGCGCACCTTCCCGGTCGGCGGGCGCTTCAGCGGGCCGCAGCGCACGCTCTACGAGATCGTGCTCGAGGCGCAGCGCGCCGCGATCGACGCCACGCGTCCCGGCGCGCGTTTCATCGACCCGCACGACGCGGCCGTGCGCGTGCTCGCACAGGGCATGATCGACTGCGGCCTGATCGAAGGCACGCTCGACGGTGCGATCGAGTCCGGCGCCTACCGGCGCTTCTACATGCACCGCACCGGGCACTGGCTCGGCATGGACGTGCACGACTGCGGCGACTACCGCGAGCCGGGCGCGGCGCCCGCCGCGGCGCGAGCGTCGGGCGGCGCAGCGGGCGCGTCGGGGCTCGCCTCCGGCAACGGACCGGCCAATCCGTCCGGCACGCCGGCCGACAACAAGCCCTGGCGCGTGCTCGTGCCCGGCATGGTGCTCACGGTCGAGCCCGGCCTCTACGTGCGCGCCGCCGGCGACGTGCCGGCGGCGTTCCACGACATCGGCATCCGGATCGAGGACGACGCGCTGGTCACGCCGACCGGCTGCGAGATCCTCACCAGCGACGCGCCCAAGCAGGTCGACGACATCGAGGCGCTGATGCGCGGATGAGCGCGATGCACGAAGCGCTGCGCATCGAGGGGCGCGGGCCGGTGGCGATGGCGCTCGCGCTGTTCCTGTCGCGCCAGGGCTTCGACCCCGCTTCGATGCTGTGCGAGCCGGCCGCCGGTGAACCGCCGGCCTGGCTCGCTTCGCGTTCGCTCGCGCTCTCGCTGGGCAGCTGGCAGCTGCTGTCGCGCATCGTCGCGCTGCCGCCCGCGGCGCCGATCGTCACCGTCGAGGTCTCGCTGCGCGGGCACGCGGGCCGCACCCGCATGCAGGCCTCCGACCTGCGCGCGCCCGCGCTCGGCTACGTGCTGCGCTACGGCATGCTGCATCGCGCGCTGGCTGCCGCGCTGGCGCCGCTGCGGCCGTCGATGCCGGACGCGCACGACAGCGCGCACGCGGAACCGCTCACCGTCGTCGCCGACGGCGACCCCGGCGCCGGCTCGCGGGTGCACGACTTCGACCAGACGGCGCTGCTCGCCGAGATCGTCGCCGAACGCGACGCCCGCGGCACCGCGTTCGAGCGCTTCACCGACGAAGGTCCGCTCGCGCTGCTGCCGCTGCCCGAGGCGCATCGCCACGCGCTGGTGTGGTGCGCGCGCCCGGTGCAGTCCGAACGCCGTGCCGGCCTGGATGCGCACGCGTTCGAGGCCGAGCTGCGCACCGCGTTCGGCGGCGCGCTCGGAATGCTGCACCTGCACGGCGATCGCGTGCTCGCGCCGCTGCAGCGACGCGTGCGTGCGCACGATGGTGATGCACGCTGCATCGCCATCGGCAACGCCGCGCAGGCGCTGCACCCGGTGGCCGGCCAGGGCCTGAACCTGGGCCTGCGCGACGCGTTCGAACTGGCGCAGCAACTCGGCGAGCTGCGCGCCGCCGGCCGACCGCTCGTCGAAGCGGTCGCGCACTATCGGCGTCGCAGGCGCACGGACCGCGGCGTGGCGGTCGCGCTCACCGACACGCTGGCCCGCGCCTTCACGCTGCCGGCGATCGCGCGTTTCGAATCGGCCGCGCTCGGTGCGCTCGATCTGTTCGCGCCGGCGCGCGATGGTCTCGCCGCAACGCTGATGTTCGGACTACGCACACGTTGATTTCCGGCCCGCGATGATCTGCGTGGGCGCGCTTTTGCGCAGCGTCCTTCACCGATCGTCTCTTTTTGCGGGTTTGCTGATCGGACGCACTACTTGGTCCGCGCGGATTTGGATAGAATCGCGCTCCCTTCGGAAGCCCTTTCATCCCGTCACGTCTGCCACGTTCGCGATGTCCTGCGCAACGATTCGCATCGGTCCCTACGCATTGCCCAACCGCGTGTTCGTGGCACCGATGGCCGGTGTCACCGACCGCCCGTTCCGGCAGCTGTGCAAGCGGCTTGGCGCCGGCTACGCGGTCTCCGAGATGGCCGCCTCGAACCCGCAGCTGTGGGCGAGCGTGAAGACGGCGCGTCGCACCGATCACGACGGCGAGGCCGAACCGAAGGCGGTGCAGATCGCCGGCGCCGACCCGGCGATGATGGCGCAGGCCGCACGCCACAACGTCGAGCGCGGTGCGCAGATCATCGACATCAACATGGGCTGCCCCGCGAAGAAGGTGTGCAGCGCAGCAGCCGGTTCCGCGCTGATGGCCGACGAGCCGCGCGCGATCGCCCTCGTCGAAGCGGTGGTGCGCGCAGTCGACGTGCCGGTCACCGTCAAGATGCGCACCGGTCCCACGCCGGCGTGGCGCAACGCGGTACGGCTGGCGCGCGCGTTCGAGGCCGCCGGCGCCACGATGCTGGCCGTGCACGGGCGCACGCGCGCCTGCGCGTTCGACGGGCGCGCCGAATACGTCACGATCGGCGAAGTGAAGGCGGCAGTGTCCGTCCCGGTGGTGGCCAACGGCGACATCGACTCGCCGCAGGCCGCGCAGCGGGTGCTGCGCGCCACCGGCGCCGACGCGGTGATGATCGGACGTGCCGCGCAGGGCCGGCCGTGGATCTTCCGCGAAGTCGCGCACTTCCTAGCCACCGGCGAGCTGCTCGCCGCCCCCGACGACGTCGAGCTCGCGGCGCTGCTGCGCCGGCATCTGCTCGATCACTACGCCTTCCATGGCGAGCACGCCGGGGTGCGCAGCGCGCGCAAGCACGTCGGCTGGTACCTGGCGCGACGTCCCGGCGCGCAGGCATTCCTCGCCACCTTCAACACGCTCGATACGCCCGAGGCGCAACTGGCCGCCATCGAAGCCTTCGTTGCACACGGCCGATGCGTCGGCGTCGCGGCACCGGCCGATGGCGCCGCCAACGACATACAGTATTGCCGGAGCGATGCGGCATGAACAGAAAGCCCACCCTGGATGACGCCGTGACCCGCAGCCTCGAGCGTTACTTCAACGACCTCGAAGGCACGCAGCCGTGCTCGATCTACGACATGGTGATCCAGGCGGTCGAACGGCCGATGCTCGAAGTGGTGATGCGCGAGGCGCACGGCAACCAGCTGCGCGCCAGCGAGATGCTGGGCATCAATCGCAACACCCTGCGCAAGAAGCTGCAGCAGCACGGGATGCTGCGATGACCCGCCCTGTCCGCCGCGCGCTCGTCAGCGTCTCCGACAAGACCGGCATCGTCGAGCTCGCGCGCGCGCTCGCCGACCTGGGCGTCGAGATCCTCTCCACCGGCGGCACCGCGAAGCTGCTCGCGCAGCACGGCATCGCGCCGGTCGAGGTGTCCGAGCGCACCGGCTTCCCCGAAATGCTCGACGGGCGCGTGAAGACGCTGCACCCGGTCGTTCACGGCGGCCTGCTGGCGCGCCGCGAGCTCGACGCGCACATGCAGGCGATCGCCGCGCACGGCATCGCCCCGATCGACCTGCTGGTGGTGAACCTCTATCCGTTCGAGGCCACCGTGGCGCGCGCCGACTGCACGCTCGACGACGCGATCGAGAACATCGACATCGGCGGCCCCGCGATGGTGCGTTCGGGCGCGAAGAACTGGCGCGGCGTGGGCGTGCTCACCGACGCGGCGCAGTACGCCGGCGCGCTGGCCGAGATCCGCGGCACCGGCGGGCTGTCCGACGCCACCCGTTTCGCGCTGGCGGTGGCGGCGTTCGATGCCATCGCCCGCTACGACGGCGCCATCTCCGACTATCTCTCCTCGCTGCGGCCCGACGGCACGCGCAGCGAGTTTCCGGGCCAGGCCAACGGCCGCTTCGTCAAGCTGCAGGAGCTGCGCTACGGCGAGAACCCGCACCAGCGCGCGGCGTTCTACCGCGACCTGTACCCGGCCCCGGGCTCGCTGGTCACGGCGCGCCAGCGCCAGGGCAAGGAGCTCTCGTACAACAACATCGCCGACGCCGACGCGGCCTGGGAGTGCGTGAAGAGCTTCGACACGCCGGCCTGCGTGATCGTCAAGCACGCCAACCCGTGCGGCGTGGCGCTGGGCGCCGATGCAGCCGACGCCTACGCGCGCGCGTTCCGCACCGATCCGGTGTCGGCGTTCGGCGGCATCATCGCGTTCAACCGTCCGGTCGACGGCGCGGCGGCGCGCGCGGTGGCCGGGCAGTTCGTCGAGGTGCTGCTCGCCCCGTCGTACACCGACGAGGCCAAGCAGGTGTTCTCGGCCAAGGCCAATGTCCGCGTGCTCGAGATCCCGCTCGACGACGTGCGTCCCGACGGCGCCACCGACTGGGAGCGCGGCCACAACGCGCACGACGTCAAACGCGTCGGCTCGGGGCTGCTGATCCAGAGCGCCGACAACCGCCGCATGACGCTGGCCGAGCTGAAGGTGGTCACGAAGCGCGCCCCCACCGATGCCCAGCTGCGCGACATGCTGTTCGCATGGCGCGTGGCGAGGTACGTGAAGTCCAACGCCATCGTCTTCTGCGGCGACGGCGCCACGCTGGGGGTGGGCGCCGGCCAGATGAGCCGCATCGATTCGGCGCGCATCGCGTCGATCAAGGCCGCCAATGCCGGGCTGGAACTGGCCGGCTCGGTGGTCGCGTCCGACGCCTTCTTCCCGTTCCGCGACGGCCTGGACGTGGTCGCCGACGTGGGCGCCACCGCGGTGATCCAGCCCGGCGGCTCGGTGCGCGACGACGAAGTCATCGCCGCGGCCGACGAGCGTGACATCGCGATGGTGTTCACCGGCGTGCGGCACTTCCGGCACTGATGCGCACCCCGGCGCACGGCCACGGCACGGTGCGCATTCTCGGCATCGACCCGGGCCTGCGCCTCACCGGCTTCGGCGTCATCGACGCGCAGGGCCGCCACCTGCGCTACGTCGCCAGCGGCGTGATCCGCATTCCTCCGGGAACGCTGCCGCCGCGCCTGAAGGCCATCCACGACGGCGTGGCCGAAGTCATCGCCGAGTACCGCCCCGGGCTGGCAGCGGCCGAGATCGTCTTCGTCAACGTCAACCCGCAGTCCACGCTGCAGCTCGGCCAGGCGCGCGGCGCGGCGATCACCACGCTGGTCACGCACGGCCTGGACGTGCACGAATACACCGCGCTGCAGATCAAGCAGGCGGTGGTCGGCTACGGACGCGCGGCCAAGCAGCAGGTGCAGGCGATGGTGCAGCACCTGCTGCGCCTGCCGGGCCTGCCTTCGGCCGACGCCGCCGACGCGCTGGCCTGCGCGATCTGCCATGCCCATGCCGCCACGATGACCATCGCGACCCGCAGCGCCGGAATGCGCGGCGGCCGGCTCCGGTAAGATCGGCCCATGATCGGCCGACTGCACGGAACCCTGCTCGACAAGCGCCCGCCCACGCTGCTGCTCGACGTCGGCGGTGTCGGCTACGAGGTCGACGTGCCGATGAGCACCTTCTACGACCTGCCCGCCGCCGGCGACGCCGGCATCGACGTGCTGCACGCGCTGCTCGCGCTCGGCTA
>JAHDYE010000207.1 GCA_023383035.1 Burkholderiaceae bacterium
CTCCCTTTCGCCATGAGCTTTCAGGTCCGCGTCGCGCCCAGCGGCAAGCAGCTCGGCGTCGACGACGGCGAATTCATCCTCGAAGCGGCGCTGCGCGAGGGGGTGGTGCTGCCCTACGGCTGCCGCAACGGCGCCTGCGGGTCGTGCAAGTCGCGCGTGCTCGAAGGGCGCATCGAGCAGGGGCCGCATTCGGACAAGGCGCTGACGGCCGCGGAGGCCGCGCGCGGCTACGCGCTGCTGTGCTGCGCGCGCGCGTGCTCCGACGTCTCGATCGAGAGCCGCGTCGTGGCGGCCGCGGGCGACATCCCGATCCGGAAGATGCCGTGCCGCATCGCCTCGATCGATCGCCCGGCGCCGGACGTCGCGGTGCTGCGCCTGCAGCTGCCGGCGAATGAGCGCCTGCAGTACCTGGCCGGCCAGTACATCGAGCTGCTGCTCAAGGACGGCTCGCGGCGCAGCTACTCGATGGCGTGCGCGCCGCACCTGGCCGGGCAGCTCGAACTGCACGTGCGCCACATGCCGGGAGGCCGCTTCACCGACGCGCTGTTCGGGACGGCGCAGCCCACGGTGAAGGAGCGCGACATCCTGCGCTTCGAGGGACCGATGGGTACCTTCTTCCTGCGCGAGGAAGGCTATCGGCCGATCGTGCTGCTGGCCAGCGGCACCGGCTTCGCGCCGATCAAGGCGATCGTCGAGCATGCGCGCTACAAGGGGATCGCCCGGCCGATGACGCTGTACTGGGGCGGCAGGCGTCCGCACGACCTGTACATGAACGCGCTGTGCGAGCAATGGGCGCGCGAGATGCCGGGCTTTCGCTACGTGCCGGTGGTGTCGGATGCGCTGCCCGAGGACGACTGGCACGGCCGCGCCGGCTTCGTGCATCGCGCGGTGATGGCCGACCTGCCCGACCTGTCGGGCTGGCAGGTGTACGCCTGCGGTGCGCCGATCGTGGTCGAGTCGGCGCGCCGCGAGTTCACGGCGCAGTGCGGCCTGCCCGAAGAGGAGTTCTTCTCCGACGCGTTCACCAGCGCGGCCGACCTGGTCGGCGCAGCCTGAATCGCGCGCCGCTCAGCTCGTGCCCTGTTCGCCCAGATACGCCGCGCGCACGCGCGGATCGTGCAGCATCTCGCGAGCGCCGCCGCTCATCGTGACCAGACCCGAGTCCATCACGTAGGCGCGCGAGGCCGCTTCGAGCGCGAGCCGGGCGTTCTGCTCCACCAGCAGGATCGTCGTGCCCTGCGCCGACACGCTGCGCACCACCTCGAACACCTTCTCGACCATGATCGGCGCCAGGCCCATCGACGGTTCGTCGAGCAGCAGCAGCTTCGGCTCGCTCATCAGCGCGCGCGCCATCGCGAGCATCTGCTGCTCGCCGCCCGACAGCGTGCCGGCCACCTGGCTGGCGCGTTCCTTCAGGCGCGGAAAAGTCTCGAACATGCGCTCGATGTCGCGCCGCACGCCGGCGGCGTCGCGCCGGGTGAACGCGCCCATCTGCAGGTTCTCGACGATGGTCATGCGCGCGAACACGCCGCGCCCCTCGGGCACCATCGCCAGACCGCGCGTCACCAGCTCGTGCGCGGCCACGCCGCGGATCGATTCGCCGCGGTAGTGCACGTCGCCGGCCGCCCAGCGCTGCGTGCCGGTGACTGCCTTCAGCGTGGTGGTCTTGCCGGCGCCGTTGGCGCCGATCAGCGCCACCAGCTCGCCTTCGTGAACCTCGAGGTCGATGCCCTTGACCGCCTGGATGCCGCCGTAGGCGACCTGCAGGCCCGAGATGCTCAGCAGCGGCGTGCTCATGGGTGTCCGATCGTATGCGCGTCGGGGTGCGGTACCGTGCTCAGTGCGTCGCGCTCGCGCCGAGGTAGGCCTCGATCACCGCCGGATCGCGCTGCACCTGCGCGGGCGTTCCCTGAGCGATCACCTTGCCGTAGTCGAGTACGGTGACCCGGTTGCACAGCCCCATCACCAGCTTCACGTCGTGCTCGATCAGCAGGATCGTGCGGCCGTCGGCGCGGATGTGCACGAGCAGGTCGCGCAGCGTGAGCTTCTCGGTGGCGTTCATGCCGGCAGCGGGCTCGTCGAGCGCCAGCAGCTTCGGTTCGGTGGCCAGCGCGCGCGCGATCTCGAGCCGGCGCTGGTCGCCGTAGGACAGCGTGCGCGCGCGAAAGTCGGCGTAGCGCGCGATGCCGACGTACTCGAGCAGCTCGAGCGCGCGCTGGCGGATCTGCGCTTCCTCGCGCCGCTCGCCGGCGGTCTTGAGTACCGCGCCGAACACGCCGGCCCTGGTGCGCACGTGGCGCCCGACCATCACGTTCTCGAGCGCGGTCATGTCGCCGAACAGGCGGATGTTCTGGAACGTTCGCGCGATGCCGGCCTCGGCCACCTTGTGCACCGCGCTCGGTTCGTAGGCCTGGCCGTCGAGCACGAAGCTGCCGGAATCGGGCGTGTACAGGCCGGTGATGACATTGAAGAACGTCGTCTTGCCGGCACCGTTCGGCCCGATCAGGCCGTAGATTTCGCCTTCGCGGATCTCCAGGCCGACGTCGGACAGCGCCTGCAGTCCGCCGAAGCGCTTGTTCACGCCGCTGACCGACAGCAGTGCGCGCGGCTCGCCGGTCATGGCTCAGCCTCCGGCGGCCGGCGCGGCCGGCTTGACGGCGGCCGGCTTGCGCGGCGGGGCGGCGCTGACGCCGTGCATCGGCGGCGGCCACAGCCCGGTGGGCCGGTACAGCATGATCAGCACCAGCGACAGGCCGAACAGCAGCATGCGCAGCGCCTCGGGCGCGACCAGTTCCTCGCCGAACAGCGCGAGCTGCGCCGGTCGCGCCACCTCGCGCAGCGTCTCGGGAATTGCGTACAGCAGGACCGCGCCGAGCACCACGCCGGGCACGTGGCCCATGCCCCCGAGCACGACCATCGCGACGATGACGATCGATTCCATCAGGATGAAGCTCTCGGGCGAGACGAAGCCCTGGAACGCCGAGAACATCGCGCCCGAGACGCCGCCGAACGACGCGCCCATCGCGAACGCGAGCAGCTTCACGTTGCGCACGTTGATGCCCATCGCCTTGGCGGCGATCTCGTCCTCGCGGATCGCCATCCAGGCGCGGCCGATGCGCGAATCCTGCAGCCGGATCGATACCACGATCACCGCGATCGCCAGCACCAGGAACAGGTAGTAGTACAGCGTGACCGACGGGATGGCGAACTCGCCGATCACGAGCCGCTTGGACAGGTCCACGCCGCCGATGCGCACCGGGTCGATATTGGTGATGCCCTGGGGGCCGTTGGTGATGTTCAGCGGCGCGTTCAGGTTGTTCAGGAAGATGCGGATGATCTCGCCGAAGCCCAGCGTGACGATCGCCAGGTAGTCGCCGCGCAGACGCAGCACCGGCGCGCCCAGCAGGATGCCGAAGAACGCCGCGATCGATGCCCCGAGCGGCACCACCAGCCAGATCGAGTTGTGCAGGCCGTCGGGGAAGGCGGCCGCGATCCACTCGAAGTTCTCCATCAGGTGCGGCGACGAGAGCAGCGCATACATGTACGCGCCGACGGCGTAGAACGCGACGTAGCCGAGGTCGAGCAGGCCGGCGTAGCCGACGACGATGTTCAGCCCGAGCGCGAGCATCACGTAGAGCAGCGCGAAGTCGGCCATGCGCACCCAGCGGTTGCCGCCCATCTGCAGCAGCCACGGCAGCGCCGCCAGCGCGATGGCCACCACCACCGTCGCGGCGAACGCGGCGCGCGGGTTGTCGCGCAACGATGGAAAGAAGGTCTGGATCATCGCGGGTCTGCCGGCATCAGGCGCGGTCGGCCACGCGCTCACCCATGATGCCCGACGGGCGGAACAGCAGCACCAGGATCAGCACCGCGAACGCGAAGATGTCCTGGTAGTGGCTGCCGAGGAACCCTCCGGTGAGATCGCCGATGTAGCCGGCGCCCAGGCTCTCGATGATGCCGAGCAGCAGACCGCCGAGCATCGCGCCGGCGATGTTGCCGATGCCGCCCAGCACCGCGGCGGTGAACGCCTTCAGGCCCGGGATGAAGCCCATCGCGAAGTGTGCGATGTTGTAGTTCATGGCCACCAGCACGCCCGCCACGGCCGCGAGCGCCGCCCCGATCGCGAAGGTGGCCGCGATCACCTGGTTGGCGTTCACGCCCATCAGGCTGGCGATGCGCGGATTTTCGGCGGTGGCGCGCATCGCGCGACCGAGCTTGGTGCGGTTCACCAGCAGCACCAGCCCGGTCATCATCGTCGCGGCGACGACCAGGATCAGGATCTGCTTGGGTGCGAGGATGGCGCCGAAGATCGGCACCGGCTCGGTCGGCAGCAGGTCGGGAAAGACGATCGGGTTCGGCTTCCAGATGATCATCGCCACCGTCTGCAGCACGATCGACATGCCGATCGCGGTGATCAGCGGCGCCAGACGCGGCGCGTTGCGCAGCGGCCGGTAGGCCACGCGCTCGATCGTGACCGACAGCGCCATGCACACCGGGATTGCCGCCAGCACGACGATCAGCAGCACCACCGGCGGCGGCACGCCGGCGGCCAGCAGCATCGGCGCCAGCCACACGGCGACCATCGCGCCCATCATCAGCACTTCGCCATGGGCGAAATTGATCAGCTGCAGGATGCCGTAGACCATCGTGTAGCCCAGCGCGATCAGCGCGTAGACCGAGCCGAGCACCAGGCCGTTCAGGATCTGCTGCAGGAAGATGTCGAAGTCGAACAAGCGGAGCCCTTTCGCTGGCCGGAGCGCAGGCGCGAAACCGCGCGAATATTAGCGAAAAACGCAGCGCAGAAGGGCGGCCCGAAGTGCCGCGAGGGTATTCCCGGGGGAGAAGGCAAAAAAAGAGCCCCGGACGAACCGGGGCAAACCAGCCAGGGAGGAAAAATCCGTTGCGCGGCTGGGGAGGAGGCCTGATGCGAGGCACCCCAGAGTGCCCTGCATTGCCAATCTAGCGGCGTGCGCGCGACCGGATGCAGCGGTCGGCGATTGACGGCCCGGACAGCCGGACGGACGGGGGCGCCAGCGAAAAGGGGCGCCCGCGGCGCCCCTGTATCGGGTGGGCCGCATCGCCCTTACTTCTGCGAGAGCACCCACCGCACCAGCGTGCCGGCTTCCTCGGCCGACACCTGCGGATTGGCCGGCATCGGGATCTGGCCCCAGACGCCCACGCCGCCTTCGCGAACCTTCCTGGTGAGCTTGGCGAGCGCGTCCTTGTCGTTGGCGTACTTCGCCGCGACGCTCTTGTACGACGGGCCGATCAGCTTCTTGTCCACCGCATGACAGGCGGTGCAGTTCTTGGCCTTGGCCAGGTCGGCGCTGGCCAGCGCGGCACCCGACGTGCAGGCCAGGGCCAGTGCGAGCGTCAGGGAAGGGATCTTCGTCATGTCGGTGTGGGCTCCATCCAGTGACGGATCGACCGGGGCGATCGATTCGATGAGTCCTTAACGCGTCGGGTACGCCGCCGTTGACACCCTTCCCGTGGCCGTCCGGCCGGTCACGGCACACGGCAGTGCCGCGCTGCGGCACATTGGGCTCTCCCTTTGCAGCGCTTTCGCCTCATGCCGTTCGTCTGGATTGGAGCCTTGCTGATCGTCCTGAAGTGGCTGGAGGTCGGCCCGATGGCGCAATGGTCGTGGTGGTGGATCCTGCTGCCGCTGGCGCTCGCCTTCGCGTGGTTCGAACTGATCGAGCCGCTGTTCGGCCTGGATCGCCGCAAGGCGGTCGAGGACCAGTACGCGAAGCTGCGCAAGGAACGGGTCGAAGCGCAGTTCGGCGCGTCGCGGCCCGCTGGCAAGTCCGAAAAGCGCTCGGGAGCGCGCGGCTGAGCCGGCGCCGCGTGCCGCGGCGCCGCGTCGCCGGGATTCAGAAGTCGTCGAGCACCGCGCCACGGCTCGCGCTGGCCGCGAGCTTGTAGAACTTGGCCAGCACACCGCGCGTGTAGCGTGGCGCCGGCATCTGCCACGCCGCCTTGCGCCGCGCCAGCTCCGCCTCGTCGACGTTCAGTTGCAGCACCAGCCGGTGCGCGTCGATGGTGATCGAATCGCCTTCGCGCACCAGCGCGATCGGCCCGCCGGCCGCCGCCTCGGGCGCGACGTGGCCCACCACCATGCCCCAGGTGCCGCCCGAGAAGCGTCCGTCGGTGATCAGTCCGACCGATTCGCCGAGGCCGGCGCCGATGATCGCCGAGG
>JAHDYE010000208.1 GCA_023383035.1 Burkholderiaceae bacterium
CTACACCGGTTGCTTCCAGGCCTGCCCGGTGGCCACGCAGTTCCTCGCCGAGGCGGTGCAGGTCGCGCGCAAGGCGCTGGGCGACGACAAGTTCCAGGTGGTGTCGGTGGGCTTCAACCAGCCGTTCGACACGCCCGAGGCGATGGCCGCCTTCAAGCGCCAGAACCGCATCAACCTGCCGGGCTGGGATTTCCTCAGCCCCGATCCCGCCCAGGTGGACGCGCTGACCGCCAATCTCGGCTTCGTCTACGAAGCCACGCCGAAAGGGTTCGACCACGTCACCCAGGTGACCATCGTCGATGCCGACGGCGTGATCTACCGGCAGGTGTACGGGGAGAACTTCGACCTGCCGATGCTGGTGCAGCCGCTCAAGGAACTGCTGAGCGGCCAGGCCTCGCGCGAGATGACCCTCGAGAACGTGTGGGAGAAGGTGATTCTCTACTGCACCGTGTACGATCCGTTCACCGGCGGCTACCGGGTCAACTATTCGTTGTTCTTCGAGATCTTCGCCGGCCTGACGACGCTCGGGGCGATCGCGTGGGTGGTGATGAGGGAGTGGCGCCGCTCCACACGCGCCTGATCGCGCGAGCCGGGGTTACGGGCATCGTGGAGATGTCCGCGTTCGCGCAGCACGAGCATGTCCGTATTCCATCTACAGAACCCGTCGGAGGCGGCGGCCTTGCCCGGCCACGGCCAGGCGGCACGCGCCTGGCGCGGGCTCGAGCACGCGCTCGACCGAGTCTTCGGCGAGCGCGACAATCCGCTGCGCCAGCTCGGCGGGCTCGGCTTCTACCTGTTCTGGCTGATCACGCTCACCGGTATCTACCTGTACATCTTCTACGACACCAGCCTCGAAGGCGCGCATGCGTCGATCGAGGCGCTCAGCGTCGAGCAGTGGTGGGCCGGCGGCGTGATGCGCAGCCTGCACCGCTATGCGTCGGACGCATTCGTCGTCGTGATCGTGCTGCATCTGCTGCGCGAGCTGATGCTGGGGCGGTTCCGCGGCTTTCGCTGGTACTCGTGGGTGAGCGGCGTGCCGACGCTCTGGCTGGCGGTGGGCGCCGGGGTGATCGGCTACTGGATGGTGTGGGACACGGTGGCGCTGTTCGTCGCCACGGCCACTACCGAGTGGTTCGGCGCCTTGCCCGGCTTCGGACCGGCGCTGGTGCGCAACTTCATCGCCGACGGTGCGGTGTCCGACCGCTTCTTCTCGCTGGTGGTCTTCCTGCACATCGGCATGCCGCTGGTGCTGCTGCTGACGATGTGGGCGCACATCCAGCGCCTGACGCGCCCGCAGACCGGCACCAGCCGCGCCGTCGCGCTGTGGAGCCTGGGCGCGATGCTGGTCCTGTCGCTGGCGGCACCGGCAATGTCGCAGCCGCCGGCCGACCTGGTGCGGCTGCAGGCGTCGCTGCCGATCGACTGGTTCTACCTGGTGGCGTTGCCGGCGATCTACGTGGGCTCGCCCGAGCTGGTCTGGATCGTGAGCGGCGGGCTCACCGTGCTGCTGGGCGTGGCGCCGTGGCTGGGCCGCTCGCCGCGCCCGGCGCCGGCGCGCGTGGTCCCCGAATACTGCAACGGATGTCGCCGCTGCTTCGCCGATTGTCCGTTCGCGGCGATCGCGATGGCGCCGCATCCGGGCGGCGAGGGCGAGATCGCCGTGGTCGACGACGATCGCTGCGCGTCGTGCGGCATCTGTGCCGGGTCCTGCCCGCAGGCGGTACCGTTCCGTCCCGGAGAGCGCCTGGTGAGCGGCATCGATCTGCCGGGACTGACCGTGGGCGTGCTGCGCGACGAGATCGACGCCGCGTTTCGCGAGCCGGGCGCCGCCGGTGCGACGCTGCTGTTCACCTGCCGTCACGGTGCGTCGCCGGGTCCCCGGCCTCGCCCCGGCGTGATCGCCTTCGAGCTGCCTTGCGCCGGCATGCTGCCGCCGTCCTTCATCGAATACGGCTTGCGCGCCGGCGCGGCCGGTGTGATGGTGGCCGCCTGCCCGGAAAGCGATTGCGAATATCGCTTCGGGGTCGCGTGGACGATGCAGCGCGTTGCGGGCGAGCGCGAGCCGCGCCTGCGTCGTGGCGTGGATCGCGCGCGCCTCGCGCTGCTGCGCGTGGGACGCGAGGACGCCGCGGCGCTCGAGTCGGGATTGAACGCTTTCCGGGCGCGACTGGCCGCGCCTGCAGTCGTATCGGGAGCCGGCGCATCGCGCCGGCCTGTCATCAGGGAGATCGAAAATGGGTAACGCGCTCGTACGCTACGGTGGACAGGGCTTCCTCTACCTGCTGTTCGCCGCGTTCATCGGCTACTTCTCGACCGCGCCGGCCTATCAGCACCTGGAGCCCGACCAGGGGTTGCTGCGGCTGTCGTTCCGCCACCCGGGGCAGTTCATCACCGACTGCCGCGAGCGCTCGCCCGAGGAGCTCGCCAAGCTGCCGCGGCAGCTGCGCGCGCAGATGGATTGCCCGCGCGAGCGTTCGCCGGTGCACGTGCGCGTCGAGCTCGACGGCAAGTCGTTGTACGACGAGACGTTCGCGCCGGCCGGGTTGCGCCGCGATGGCGCCGCCAGCGGCTATCACCGCTTGCCGATCCCGGCCGGCGAGCACCGGCTGCGCGTGCAGGTCAACGAGGACGCGCGCGTGAAGGGCTTCACCCACGAGGGCGAGAGGCAGCTGATGGTGGCGCCGGGGCAGGTGGTGCTGATCGACTTCATCGCCGACCAGGGCGGCGTGGTCATCCGATGAGGGCGGCCTCGACTCCCGGCTATCCGGGCGCGATTCCCGTCGTGCCTGCCGGGGCGCGCGACGACCGGTTCGACATCACGATACCGGCCACCGAGCAGCGCTCGATCGCTGCCGGCTGGCTGCTGCTGGGCGTGGCCGCGCTGATCGGGGCCGGCCTGTTCTCGATCCTGCTGGTGCTGGCGCGTACGCCGTACTTCGCGAACCTGGTGCCGGCCGGCGACTTCTTCCGCATCGCGCTGGTGGTCCACGTCGACCTGTCGGTGCTGGTCTGGTTCGTGTCGATGGCGGGCATGCTGTGGAGCATCGACACCTCGCCGCGCTTCACGCCGATCGGCTGGTTCGCGCTGTGGCTCACTGCGCTCGGCACGCTGTTCATGGCCGCCGCGCCGTTCACCGGCGCCGCCACGCCGGTGATGTCGAACTACGTGCCGGTGCTCGAGAACGACACCTTCCTGTACGGGCTGATCGTGCTCGGCGCGGGGTTCACGCTGCTCACGCTGCGCTCGTTCCTCGCGCCGGCGCGCATGAGCCTGCAGCTCGACGGCGCCGACGCGCTGCGCTTCGGCCTGAAGGCCGCTGCGGTGTCGAGTGCGGTGACCCTGATGGCGCTGGTGTGGTCACTGGTCGAGGTGCCGCGCGAGCTCGACACGCGCACCTACTACGAGCTGCTGTTCTGGGGGCCAGGCCACGTGGTGCAGTTCACCTGGACGCTGCTGATGCTGGTCGCGTGGGCCTGGCTCGCGACGCTGACCGGATCGCCGCTGCCGCTGAGCCCGCGCATCGTCGTGCTGGTCTACGCGATCGGGCTGGTGTCGGTGTTCGCCGCGCCGCTGATCTACCTGAACTGGTCGGTGCTGTCGGTCGAGCACCAGAAGATGATGACGTGGCTGATGCGCTTCGGCGGCGGGCTGGCGATCCTGCCGATGGCGCTGGCGCTGGCGGTGGCGCTGTTCCGGCGCGTGCACGCCACGCCCGCGACGCGTCCGCTGCGCGCCTCGTTGATCGCCTCGCTGCTGCTGTTCTCGGTGGGCGGCATCATCGGGTTCCTGATCAAGGGATCGGACGTACGCGTGCCCGCGCACTACCACGGCTCGATCGTCGGCGTGACGCTGGCGCTGATGGGCGTGGCCTACGCGCTGCTGCCGCGGCTGGGCTACCGCGAGGCGACCGGCCGCGTCGCCGACTGGCAGCCGTGGGTGTACGGCGGCGGGCAGCTGCTGCACATCCTCGGGCTGATGTGGTCGGGCGGCTACGGCGTGCAGCGCAAGGTGGCCGGTGCCGAGCAGACGCTGCGCAGCACCCAGGAGGTGCTCGGCATGGGCCTGATGGGATTCGGCGGCCTGCTGGCGATCGTGGGCGGCATGATGTTCGTGGTGGTGGTGCTGCGCAGCGTGATCGGCGCGAGGCGCACGCGATGACCCGCGCGCTGGCGCTGGTGGCATGCCTGCTCACGGTATGCATCACCGCGTCGAGCGCCTTCATCCGTCATTGGCAGAACGGCGTCGGTTGCGAAGCCTGGCCCGCCTGCTACCGGGCGCTGGCGGCCGGGGGGCGGGCAGGCGGGCACGAAGCGTCCGCGGGCGGGGCCGCAGGGGGGCAGACTGCCGTTTCCTCGACCGGCGCGGCGGCCGCGACGCCGACGACGCCCGCGCCCGCCCAGGCCGGACGCGGCGCGATCGACGCCGCCGTGGCCGGGCTGGCGCGCATTCCGGATGCCGAGGCGCCCGCGTCGGTGCAGGTGGCGCGCGCGCTGCATCGCGTCAGCGCCTCGCTGGTGGGCGTGCTGGTGCTGCTGGTGGTCGCGCTCGGCTGGTCGAGGATGGGCGGGGCCGGGCGGGTGGCCGCAGTGGTCGCGCTCGCCGACACCGCGTTCCTCGCCTGGCTGGGACGGTATACGCCGCACGACCTGCCGCTGGTCACGCTGGGCAATCTGGTCGGAGGACTGCTGCTGGCTGCGGCGCTCGCGTGGATCGCGGCCGAGCAGCGCGTGCGGCGCGGCTCCATCATGGCGGCCTCGGGCACGCTGCGCATCGCGCTCGCCGCGCTGGCGCTGCTTGGCCTGCTCGCGTGGGGCGGCACGATGATCGGCGCGCGGCACGCGATCGATGCGTGCGCCACCCCGCTGTGCGCGGGCGGCGCCCGCTTCGATGCTGCCGCCTTCGACCCGACGCGGGCGACGGTGGCGGTCGATGGTGCCGCCGCGAGGGGGCTGCACCTGGCGCATCGCGTGGCGGGGCTGGCGCTCGCCGCGATGGTGATGTTTCTGGCGCTGCGCCTGCGCGCCGTGCGACCGGCGATGTCGGCGTGGCTCGCGCTGCTCGCGGCCGTGCAGCTGCTGCTCGGCACAGGGACTGCGCTGGGCACGCAGCCGCTGCTCACCACCACGGCGCACAACGCCATCGCGGCGCTGCTCGCGGTGGCGCTGGCCGCCGCGGCCGCAGGGGCCGCAGTCGCACCGTCGCGATCCGCGTGAAGGCTGCGGGGCGCACGGTGCGTCCGTGAGCCGCGTGAAAGCTGCGGCGTGTCCGGTGCGTCCGCGATCCGCGTGAAGGCTGCGGCCTATCCCGCGCGAGCGGCGCCGTCGACGTACGCGCGCAGCTCGTAGAGCAGCGCGAGCGCTTCGCGCGCGCTCAGCGCGTCGGGGTCGACGTCGCGCAACCGCTCGAGCAGCTCCTGCACGCGAGCGTCGTCATCGGGCGTGGCGAACGTGCCGTCGGACCGTACCGCGGCCTGCCCCGACGTGCCGCCAGGCTGTCCGGACGCGCCTGCCGGCACCTGGGTGGCCGCCGTCTGCGAGTCGGGCATCGCGAACAGGTCGAGCTGGTCGTCGTGCGCGCGCGCGCGTGCCTCGAGCTCGCCCAGCAGCTGGCTGGCCGCGCGGATCACCGGCGCCGGCAGGCCGGCCAGGCGCGCCACCTGCAGGCCGTAGCTGCGGCTGGCCGGGCCATCGCGCACTTCGTGCAGGAACACGATGCCGCCGCGGTGCTCGGCGGCCGCCAGGTGCAGGTTGACCGCCTGCGGATGCGTGGCGGCGAGCTGCGTGAGCTCGAAGTAGTGCGTTGCGAACAGCGTGAGCGAGCGGTTGTGCGCGAGCAGCCGCGCGGCAATCGCGTGCGCCAGCGCCAGCCCGTCGAAGGTCGACGTGCCGCGTCCGATCTCGTCCATCAGCACCAGCGAGCGCTCGGTCGCCGCGTGCAGGATCGCGGCGGCTTCGGTCATTTCGACCATGAAGGTCGAGCGCCCGCCGGCCAGGTCGTCGGAAGCGCCCACGCGCGTGAAGATGCGGTCGAGCGGTCCGATCTCGCAGGCGTCGGCCGGCACGAAGCTGCCGCAACAGGCGAGCAGCGCGATCAGCGCCACCGAACGCATGTAGGTGGACTTGCCGCCCATGTTCGGGCCGGTGAGCAGCAGCATGCGCC
>JAHDYE010000209.1 GCA_023383035.1 Burkholderiaceae bacterium
ACTGCGACGTGCTGATCGCGATCGGCGCGCGCTTCGACGACCGGGTGATCGGCAACCCGAAGCATTTCGCGCAGAACCCCCGCAAGATCATCCATGTCGACGTCGATCCGTCGTCGATCTCCAAGCGCGTGAAGGTCGACGTCCCGATCGTGGGCGACGTGCGCGAGACGCTCGATGACCTCATCGCGCTGCTCGAGCAAAGCTTCACCGCGGGCAACAAGACCAACCCGATCACGCTCGAGGCGTGGTGGCTGCAAATCGAGCAGTGGCGCACGCGCGACTGCCTTCACTACAACCGCTCTTCCGGGACGATCAAACCGCAGTTCGTGGTCGAAAAGCTCTGGGAGATCACCAAGGGCGATGCCTTCGTCACTTCCGACGTCGGACAGCACCAGATGTTCGCCGCGCAGTTCTACCGATTCGACAAGCCGCGCCGCTGGATCAACTCGGGTGGCCTGGGCACGATGGGGGTGGGGCTGCCCTATGCGATGGGCGTGCTGCTCGCCCACCCCGGTTCGCAGGTCGCCTGCGTGACCGGCGAGGGGTCGATCCAGATGTGCATCCAGGAGCTCTCCACCTGCAAGCAGTACAACCTGCCGGTGAAGATCGTCAACCTGAACAACCGCTACCTCGGCATGGTGCGCCAGTGGCAGCAGCTCGAGTACGGGGGGCGCTACGCCGAGTCGTACATGGACGCGCTGCCCGACTTCGTCGCGCTCGCGCAGGCCTACGGCCACGTCGGAATTCGCGTCGAGAAACCCGAAGACGTCGAGCCCGCGCTGCACAAGGCGTTCTACGGCGAGTTCAAGGACAAGCTGGTATTCCTGGACTTCATCACAGATCAGGAGGAAAACGTCTGGCCGATGGTGCAGGGCGGCAGGGGCCTGACCGAAATGCTGCTCGGTGCGGAGGATCTGTGATGAGGCACATCGTATCGATCCTTCTCGAGAACGAACCGGGCGCGCTTTCGCGCGTGGTAGGGCTGTTCTCGGCGCGCGGCTACAACATCGAGACACTCACGGTCGCGCCCACCGAGGACAAGTCGCTCTCGCGCATGACGATCGTCACCAAGGGCTCGGACGACGTGATCGAGCAGATCACCAAGCACCTCAATCGCCTGATCGAGGTGGTCAAGGTGGTCGATCTGATCGAGACGCCCTACATCGAGCGCGAGCTGATGCTGATCAAGATCCGCGCGGTGGGCAAGGACCGTGAGGAGATCAAGCGCATGGCCGACATCTTCCGCGGGCGCATCATCGACGTCACCGAGAAGACCTACACGATCGAGCTCACCGGCGACGCCTCGAAGCTCGACGCGTTCATCGAGGCAGTCGACTCGGCGTCGATCCTGGAGACAGTGAGAACCGGAAGTTCCGGAATCGCGCGCGGCGAGCGCGTGTTGCGGGTCTGAACAGAAAACCAGCGGAGAACAGGGAAATGAAGGTTTATTACGACAAGGACTGCGACCTCAAGCTCATCAAGGGAAAGAAAGTCGCGATCATCGGCTACGGCTCGCAGGGCCATGCACATGCGCAAAACCTCAACGACTCCGGCGTAAAGGTCGTGGTCGGGGCGCGCAAGGGCGGGCCTTCGTGGGACAAGGTGAAGAAGGCCGGCCTGAAGGTTGCCGAGATCGCCGATGCGGTCAAGGGGGCGGACTTCGTGATGCTGCTGATGCCCGACGAGCACATCGCGTCGGCCTGGGTGAGCGAGGTCGAGCCCAATATCAAGAAGGGCGCGACGCTCGCATTCGCGCATGGCTTCAACATCCACTACGGCCAGGTCATGCCGCGCGGCGACATCGACGTCGTGATGGTCGCGCCCAAGGCGCCTGGCCACACCGTGCGCTCCACTTACTCGGGCGGCGGCGGCGTGCCGATGCTGGTCGCGGTTCACCAGGACAAGTCGGGCGTGGCGCGCGACATGGCGCTGTCGTATGCCTGCGCGATCGGCGGCGGGCGTGCCGGCATCATCGAGACCAATTTCCGCGAGGAGACCGAAACCGACCTGTTCGGCGAGCAGGTCGTGCTGTGCGGCGGGACGGTCGAGCTGATCAAGGCGGGGTTCGAGACCCTGACCGAGGCTGGCTATGCCCCGGAGATGGCCTACTTCGAGTGCCTGCACGAACTCAAGCTGATCGTCGACCTGATCTACGAGGGCGGCATCGCGAACATGAACTACTCGATCTCGAACAATGCCGAGTTCGGCGAGTACGTGAGCGGACCCAAGATCATCACCGACGAGACGAAGAAGGCGATGCGCAAGACGCTCGCCGACATCCAGACCGGCGAATACGCCAAGCAGTTCATTCTCGAGAATCGTGCCGGCGCCGCTACGCTGCTGTCGCGCCGCCGCATGATGGCCGAGCATCCGATCGAGATCGTCGGCGAGAAGCTGCGCGCGATGATGCCCTGGATCAAGGCCAACAAGCTGGTCGACAAGACGCGCAACTGAGCGGCCTGCACGGCCGCCTGCGTGCGCGCGGCATGCTGTCGCGCGCAGGCGGCGGCTATACTTGGCGCATGAACCATGCGCTGAGCGTTCCGGCGGCTCTGCCCTCGTCCGTCGAGCGGCAGGGCCGGCGCGTCGACCGCATCGCGCGCTATCGGGCCGCGCCGATCCGGCTGCCCGACATCGCGCGGGTACGCGCCCACGACCGCGAAGTGTCGATCGGGTTCGTGCTCGCCGATCCGAACATCGCGCTGCTCGACGGGCTGATCAGCGCCGACGAGAGTGCGCGGCTGATCCGGCTGGCGGCGGGCAAGCTGAAGCGTTCCGAAGTGGTCGACCGGGCCGGCGGCGGCACCTGGGTGAGCAGCGTGCGCACCAGCGAAGGAACCTGGTTCGACATCGCCGAGAACGAGATCGTCGATTGCCTCGAACGCCGTATCGCGGCGCTCACCGGCGTGCCGCTCGACAACGGCGAGCCGCTGCAGGTCCTGCATTACCTGCCGGGCGGCGAGTACCAGGCGCACCACGACTACTTCGATCCGGCCGACGCAGGCAGCGCAAGCTACCTGCAGATCGGCGGCCAGCGGGTCGCCACGCTGGTCGTCTACCTGGCCGACGTCGAGGCAGGGGGCGAGACGGTTTTCCCGACGCTCGGCCTGTCGATCCGTCCGCGACTGGGCGCCGCCGTGTACTTCGAATACTGCGACCGGCACAGCCGGCTCGACGCACGCTGCCTGCACGCGGGCACGCCGGTGATCCGCGGCGAGAAGTGGATCGCCACCAAGTGGCTGCGCGAGTCGGCCTACCGCGCGCGCGCCCGATGAACGCCTGGCCGCATCCGGTCATTGCCCGCGAGGGCTGGCCTTACCTGGGCCTGGCGGTGGCGGTCGCGCTGGTCGTCAGCGCGTTCGCAGGATGGTGGTCGCTGCCGTTCTGGCTGATCGCGCTCTTCGTGCTGCAGTTCTTTCGCGATCCGGCGCGCACCGCGCCGGTCGGCGAGCGGCTGGTGCTTTCGCCGGCCGACGGCCGCGTGATCGCGGTCGGACCCGCGCGCGACCCCTATGCGCAGCGCGAAGCGCTGAAGATCTCGGTGTTCATGAACGTGTTCAACGTGCATTCCAACCGTGCGCCGGTCGACGGCCGCGTCGAGCGCATCGAATACTTCCCCGGCAAGTTCGTCAACGCCGACCTCGACAAGGCGTCCGAGCACAACGAGCGCAATGCGCTGCTGATCCGCGCCGGCGACGGTGCGCTGGTCGGCTGCGTGCAGGTCGCCGGGCTGATCGCGCGGCGCATCCTGTGCTACGTGAAGGCGGGCGACGCGCTCGAGCGCGGCCAGCGGTTCGGGTTCATCCGTTTCGGCTCGCGCGTGGACGTCTATCTGCCGGTGTCGGCGCGCCCGCGCGTGGCGATCGGCCAGAAGGTGCATGCCACCACCACCGTGCTGGCCGAGCTCGCCCCGCCCTCCGGAGACGCCTCGCATGAATGACGATCGCCAGCCCGAGGGGCTCGCGCCGCGTCGCTCGCGGCGCATCTACCTGCTGCCGAACGCGTTCACCACCGCCTCGCTGTTCTGCGGCTTCTACGCGATCGTGCAGGCGATGGACAACCGCTTCGAGGTCGCCGCGATCGCGATCTTCGTGGCGATGGTGCTCGACAGCCTGGACGGGCGCGTGGCGCGCATGACCAACACGCAGAGCGCCTTCGGCGAGCAGTACGACAGCCTGTCCGACATGGTGTCGTTCGGCGCCGCGCCGGCGCTGATCATGTACGAGTGGTCGCTGCGCGGGCTGGGCAAGTGGGGCTGGCTGGCGGCTTTCATCTACGTGGCCGGCGCGGCGTTGCGGCTGGCGCGCTTCAACACCAACATCGGCGTGGTCGACAAGCGCTACTTCCAGGGGCTGCCCAGCCCCGCGGCGGCCGCGCTGGTGGCGGGGCTGGTATGGATCGTCACCGACCTGCGCCAGACCAAGTGGATCGTGTCCTCGGGCACCGACCTGGCCTGGGTCAGCTTCGTGCTCACCGTGTACGCGGGCGTCACGATGGTCTCGAACGTGCCGTTCTACAGCTTCAAGGACATCAACCTGAAGAAAAGCGTGCCGTTCATCTTCGTGATCGGCGTCGTGCTGCTGTTCGTGCTGGTCTCCTCCGACCCGCCGATCGTGCTGTTCTCGCTGTTCCTGCTGTACGGCGTGTCCGGCTACGTGCTGTGGTTCTGGCGCTGGCGCCAGGGCGGGCCGCACCCGTGGAAGGACCCCCATCCGGTCGACGACGAGCCCGAATAGCCACGCCGGCGGTGCATTCGTGTCCGAGTCGAATTGACCCGCTTTCGTCGATCGCCTTACAATGATTGGTTATCCCATTCCGATCTCCCGATGAAGGCACGCAAGCCGCTCGTCGCCGGCAACTGGAAGATGAACGGCGACATCGTCTCGAACGAACATCTGTTCACGGCGCTGCGCGCGTCGCTCGAGCGCGCTTCGCTGCCGCAGGTCGAAGTGGCGGTGTGCCCGCCGTACCCCTATCTGGGGCAGGCTGCGGCCTGGCTGGGCGACACCGGCATCGCGTGGGGTGCGCAGGACGTCAGCGCCTTCGGCAACGGTGCCTATACCGGCGACGTTTCCGCGGCGATGCTGGTCGACCTCGGCTGCCGGTGGTCGATCGTCGGGCACTCCGAGCGCCGGCAGCTCGCCGGCGAGACCGACGACCAGGTGGCGGCCAAGGTGTCGATGTGCGTTGCGCATGGCATCGGGGTCATCGCGTGCCTCGGCGAGACGCTCGAGGAGCGCGAAGCCGGCACCACCGAGACGGTGCTCGGCCGCCAGGTCGACGCGATCGCCGCGTCGCTCGTCGGCGCGGCGCAGCCGCTGCCTGCCGAGCGCATCGTGCTGGCTTACGAGCCGGTGTGGGCGATCGGCACCGGACGCACAGCGTCGCCCGAGACCGCGCAGGCCGCGCATCGCTTCGTGCGCGAGCGGCTGGTCGCGCGCGGCCTGCATGACGCCGCGGCGGTGCGCATCGTCTATGGCGGCAGCGTCAAGGCGGGCAACGCGGCGAGCCTGTTCGCGATGCCCGATGTCGACGGCGGCCTGATCGGCGGCGCGTCGCTGGTGGCCGACGACTTCCTCGAGATCTGCCGCGCGGCGGCGGTGGCGTAGCACGAACGGCCCCCCGCATCACGACAACACGAGTGTATCGACGAGGTTTCGATGAGCTGGTTGACCAATCTGCTGATGATCGTCCAGGTGATCGCCGCGCTGGCGGTGATCGTTCTGGTGCTGCTGCAGCATGGCAAGGGCGCCGACATGGGTGCGGCCTTCGGCGGCGGCGCGTCGGGCAGCCTGTTCGGCGCCACCGGTTCGGCCAATTTCCTGAGCCGTACCACCGGCGTGCTGGCCGCGCTGTTCTTCATCGTCACGCTGGGGCTGGCGATGATCGGCCAGCGCCCGTCCGAGGCCCCCGCCAGCGTGATGGAAACCGCGCCGGCCGCTCCGGCACCGGCACGGCCGTCCGATGTGCCGCCCGCGGGAAGCGCGGCGCCGGCCGGCAGCACCGGTGCGGGCGCGTCTGACACAGGTCAAGGAGCACCGAAAAACGGCGCCGCGAGCGATATTCCCAAGTAGTAGAATTGAAGGCTGACCGAAGCGAGCTTGCCGACGTGGTGAAATTGGTAGACACGCTATCTTGAGGGGGTAGTGGCGAAAG
>JAHDYE010000210.1 GCA_023383035.1 Burkholderiaceae bacterium
CGCGGCCGCGCGCCGGAGCGTCGGCGCCTAGACGTCCGCGGGCCGGCGTCGCCGCGCCTCGAACCAGCGCGCGAAGCCGGCGCGCTGCGCCACGTTCATGTGCAGGCCCGCCTTGGTGCGCCGCCACAGCACGTCGTCGGGCGCGAACGCCCATTCGTGTCCGATGAACCAGTCCACTTCACGCTCGCACAGCCCGCCGCCGAAGTCGCGGCCGAGGTCGGCCGGCGTGCGCGCGTCGCCGAGCACGTCGGCGGCCAGCGCGCCATGGCGCCGCGACAATGCGCCCAGCAGCGCCGGCGGCAGCGCAGGCCGTTCGGCCAGCAGCGCCGCATGCGCCGCGACCGGATCGGGCACGGCGCCGGGCAGCGGTTCACGGTGCGTCCAGCGTCCGCGCGCGCAGCGCAACCACGGCTGCAGCTTGTCGAGCACCGCCTCGGCCAGCCGTCGATACGTGGTGATCTTGCCGCCGAACACCGCCAGCTGCGCGACGCCGTCGCGCTCGTCGAGCACCAGCGTGTAGTCGCGCGTGACCGCCGACGGATCGCTCTGTCCGTCGTCGTACAGCGGCCGCACGCCGCTGTAGCTCCACACCGGCGTTTGCTCGCCGAGCGGGCGCGCCAGGTAGCGGTTGACCGCGTCGAGCAGGTAGCGCGTCTCGGCGGGACTGATCGCGCGCGCCTCGGCGACGCTGGCCACCGCGACGTCGGTCGTGCCGATCAGCGTGAAGTCCCGTTCGTAGGGAATCATGAAGACGATGCGCTGGTCGTCGTTCTGCAGGATGTACGCGTGTTCGCCCCCATACGCGCGCGGCACCACGATGTGGCTGCCCTTGACCAGCTGCACGCCGGCGCGCACGCCGCCGTCGCCGGTGGCGTCGAGCACCGGCCTGACCCACGGGCCCGCCGCATTGACCAGCACGCGCGCGCGCAGCGAGCGGCGCGTGCCGCTGGCGGTGTCTTCGACCGTGGCCTGCCAGCCGCCGTCGACGCGCCGCGCCGCGACGAAGCGCGTGCGCGCCATCACCGTCGCGCCATGCTGCTGCGCCGAGCGCAGGTTCAGGATCACCAGGCGCGCGTCGTCGACCCAGGCATCGGAGTAGGCGTAGCCGCGCTCGATGCGCGGATCGAGTCCGGCGCCGTAGCCGTCGGGAGTCAGGCGCACCGCCTGCGACCGCGGCAGGCTGATGCGTCCGCCGAGATGGTCGTACAGCCACAGGCCGGCGCGGATCATCCACGCCGGGCGCAGTCCGGCCACGTGCGGCATCACGAAGCGCAGCGGCCGGGCGATGTGCGGCGCCAGCCGCAGCAGCACTTCGCGCTCGGCCAGCGCTTCGGCGACGAGGCGGAACTCGTAGTGCTCGAGATAGCGCAGTCCGCCATGGATCAGCTTGGTGCTGGCCGAGGACGTGGCGCCGGCGAAATCATCCTGCTCGAGCAGCGCCACGCGCAGGCCGCGTCCGGCTGCGTCGCGGGCGATGCCGGCCCCGTTGATGCCGCCGCCGACCACCAGCAGGTCGAATGCGTCGATGCCGGCGGCTGCGCGCGCCCTCGCCGCGGCGGCTTCGTCGCGGGCACGCGGCCGCGCCGGCTCGACGGCGAAGGCGTCGTGCTCGCGTTGCTGCATGCACCGATTCTCGATGACCTCGCGACGGGGTTCAAGCGAGCGCCGGCCGGCCGTGCGCGTGCGAGACTGCGGCTACCGCCGTCACGAACCGCCCACCGTCATGCAAACCCTCTCCAGCCGCCTGCTCAACACCTTCATCGCCGGCCTGCTGGCGGCGCTTCCGCTGGCGGCCACCGTACTGGTGTTCGCCTGGGCGGTACGCCTGCTGGTCGACTACATCGGGCCGCACAGCGCGGTGGGCACGATGCTGATGGCGCTCGGCCTGGGCATCAGCAACTCGGAGATCGTGAGCTACCTGCTCGGTGCGATCGCGGTGCTGGTGGCCATCTTCATGCTCGGCGCGCTGGTGAAGACGCGCATGCGTCGTGTGCTCGCTGCCGCGCTGGACAACGTGGTCGGGCGCATCCCGTTGGTGCGCAACGTCTACGACATGGCCTCGCGGCTGGTAGGCCTGCTGGCGCAGCGTGACGAGGAAGGGATGCGTTCGATGCGCCCGGTGTGGCTGCACTTCGGCGGCGTCGGCGGCGTCGCGGTGCTGGGACTGCTGTCCACGCCCGAGCCGGTGCGGGTGGGCGAGCTGGAATACCTGGCGGTGCTGGTGCCCACGGCGCCGGTGCCGGTGGGCGGCGGACTGCTCTACGTGCCCAGCAGCTGGGTCACTACCGCCGAGGTCGGTGTCGATGCGCTGACCAGCATCTACATCTCGATGGGCATCACGTCGAGGCAGCACCTCGCACCGGACAAGCCGGTCGCCGTCTGAGGAAACGCGCCTTCACGCGGCCGTTCGGCGGCCGGAGCCTGTCGCCTCGGACCGCCCCGGCGCAGGCCGGCGGCCCCCCGCCTCGCTGCGGTCAGCCGGCGGGCGGCGCGACACGGCTGGGGCGCCCAACGCCGAGCGCCAGTGTCCGCCGATGATGCGCTGCGTCAATTCAATAGGTGACCATGCTGGTATCGGTCTCGACCCGCACGACGTTGCGCCCGAGCGCCGCCGCGACGCTGGCGGCGTAGCGTTCGGCCCAGGCCGGGTTGCCTTCGAACAGCGCGGCACCGGCCGCGGCCGCGACTGCCAGCACCTTGTCGGCGATCAGCACCTTGCCCGAGGCGCGCATCGGCTCGGCGCCCAGCGCCACGAACTGTTCGTCGAGCCAGCGGCGCGCCTCCTCGGTGCCGACCGTGCTTTTCGGACTCAGGCTGAATTCCCGGCCCGGCGCGAACCGGACGCTGACCTCGATCGTCATCGTGTGATCTCCGTGGCGTGGTGGAGTCGAGTCGGGATGCCGCTGCCGGGCCGCGCGGGGTAGGGTGCGACCGGACGGAATCCGGGCGCCAGTCTGCCAGAACGGCGGGCGGCGCGCCCGCCTCTTTTACACGCCCCAGGTGACGTCCTTGCCCGCCTTGTGCGCGGTCTCGAGCATCTCGATGAACGGGAACGCGCGCTGCGCCAGCGACACCGGATAGGTGTCGGCGTCGTCCGCTGTCTCGTCTTCGCCCGGCGTACGGTCTTCCGCCGCGCGCGCGCGCAGCGCCTGCCGCTCCTCGTCGATGGCCCTGCGCAGCGCGGCGATCGCAGCGGGCATCTGCTCGACGGTGATGATGCCGGTGGCGCCCGGCGTCTTGCCGACGATCTGCAGGATCCACTCGGCGACCGGCCGCGTCATGATGACCGACCCGGTTGCACGGGACTTGAATTCGAAGATCATGACCTGCCCTCCGTGCCGGGATCTGCCCGATTGATACCATTATCGGATGTTCCCCCTGTCCGCGATGCACCGGTATCGCGCCACGCCGGTGACGGCCGCCTGCGTGCTCGCGCTCACCGCCTGCGCGCCCGACCACGACTGGCGCGAGATTCGCCAGCCCACCGAGGGGTATCTCGTCATGCTACCCGCAAGGCCGGCGTCGATGTCGCGTGCGATCGACCTCGACGGACTGCCGGTCACGATGGCGATGACCGGTGCGCGTGTCGGCGAGCAGAGCTTCACCGTGGGCGCCGTGGTGCTGCCCGACGGCGATGCGGCCACGCGCACGAAGGCGGGTGCGGCGATGCGTACCGCGATGGTGCGCAACATTGCCGGCCGCGAAACGGCCGCGATCGAAGTGCAGGTACCGGTGCTCGCCGCGGCGGGACGCGCCGCGACGACCCAGTCCGCGTTGCGCATCGAGGCGGCCGGCCGCGTCGCCGATCGCCCGGCGCACATGTCGGCACAGTTCGTGGCGCGCGGCAATCGCGCCTGGCAGGTGGTGATGATCGGTCCGCAGGCCGATCCGGACAGCGCGCAGCAGTTCCTCGATTCGTTCCGCGTGGTCGAATGAGCCGATGACCGCGATGAGCCGATGACCGCCGCGGCCAGCGCCTTCCTGCCGGCCCCGCTGGCGGTGCGCGTGTTCCTGGTCTTCGCGGGCGCCTATTTCCTGTCGTTCGCGCGGCGATCGGTCAACGCGATCATCGCGCCGGACCTGATCGCCGAGTTCGGCCTCACCAACGCGCAGCTCGGCGCGTTGTCGTCGACGTACTTCGTCACCTTCGCGGCGATGCAGATACCGGCCGGCGTCTGGCTCGACCGCTACGGATCGCGCCGCGTCGACGGCACGCTGCTGATCGTTGCCGCCGCCGGCTGCGCGGTGTTCGCGCTGGCGCGCGACGTCAACGCGCTGTGGATCGGCCGCGCGCTGATCGGCATCGGCGTGTCGTGTGCGCTGATGGCGGCGCTGCGCGCCTACCGCTTCTGGTACGCGCCGGCGCGCCAGCAGCAGCTGGTGGCCTGGATGCTGGTGGCCGGAACGCTGGGTGCGCTGGTCACCACCGTGCCGGTGCAGGCGGTGCTGCCGCACATCGGCTGGCGCGGGGTCTTCTGGGTGACGGCCGCGCTGCTGTGCCTGGCGAGCGCGGCCGTGTTCCTGCAACTGCCGGGCGAACCTGCGCACGCTGCGCACGACGACGATGCGCCGTGGTCGGCCTACCTGCAGGTGTACGGCAATCCGTATTTCTGGCGCTTCGGCATCGTGTCGCTGACCGTGCAGTCGAGCTTCGTCGCGTTCCAGGGCTTGTGGATCGGACCCTGGATGCGCCGCGTGCTCGGCATGGAGGCCGACAGCGCGGCGCAGGTGCTGTTCGTGTTCAACCTGGTGCTCATGCTCGGCTATCTGGCGTTGGGCTGGGCGGTGCCCTGGCTGGCGCGCAACGGGCTGACGACGCTGCGCCTGGTGGTCGCCAGCACCGTGCTGATGCTGGGCCTGGAAGTGGCGATCGCCTTCGCCGGCGGCAGCGGGGCGTGGCTGCTGTGGCTGGCACTCGCGCTGGCGGCCACGGGGCAGTCGCTGTCGCAGACGCACGTCAGCCTGTCGCTGCCCGAGCCGCTCACCGGCCGGGCGTTCACCGCCTACAATCTGCTGTCGATGGCCGGCATGTTCCTCGCGCAGTGGCTGTTCGGTGCGACGGTCGACGCGCTGAGCAACACGGGCGGGCACGATGCCGAAGCTTTCCGGCGAGCGATGCTGGTGTGGGTCGCGATCCAGTTCGGAGCGTTGATGGTGCTGCTTTTCTGGCGCGTGCAGCCGCGCAAGGCCGCGGCGTGAGCGGAAACGAAGCGGAGGCGGCGGACAGCGCGGGCGAAGCGCCGTCCGGCGAGCCGCCCCAATGGCTGGCCGGGCCGGCGCAGGCGCGCGCCGGCGCGGAGCTGTACATCCGGCCGCTCGGACGCGACGACGTCGCCCGCGAACGGCGTTTCCTCGAAGGTCTGTCGCCCGAGTCGCTGCGCCAGCGTCTGCTCGGTGCCGTCACCGACGCCAGCGACACGATGCTGGCGCATCTGGTGGAGCCCGGCTGGCCGGCCCGGCTGGCACTCGCGGTGGTGCGCCGCGATTCCTGCGCCGTGGGCGTCGGCGGCGAGGAGGGGGCCGGCGACGAGGAAATCCTCGGCGTGGCGCGTTTCGACGCCGGCGAGCGCGGCGGCGTGGCCGAGTTCGGCATCGTCATCGCCGACGCCTGGCAGCGCAAGGGCCTGGGCCATGCGCTGTTCGAACGCCTGGTGCGGGCCGCGCGTGCGGCCGGCTATCGCGAGCTGGTCGGAATCACGTTCGCCGACAACCGCGGCATGGTCGAGCTGGCGCGTTCGCATGGCTTCGAAGTGGGACCGGAACCCGGCGAACGCGGACTGCGGCGCCTGACGCTGCGGCTCTGAGAGCGTGCCGCGGCGCGCCGGGACCATGCACGGCAGCGGCGCACGGACCGGCGCGGCCGCCGGATCCTCACGCCGGGCCGCGTTTGCGCAGGTGCCGGTCGAAGTCGATGACTTCGGCGGGCCGGGTGAAGGGCTCGTCGCGGAACAGGCGGTTGGCGCGGTTGTGCGGATGCCGGGCGGCTTCGAGGAAATCGAGTACCGGCGACAGGCATGCGTCGCTCGCCTGCGCCGCTTGGGCCCAGTCATCGCGGTCGCGTGTCACGAAACGTGCCGCGAAGCGTTCGATCGTGGCCGGCCACGACGCGGGCCGGTACTGGTCGCGCGGATCGATCTCG
>JAHDYE010000211.1 GCA_023383035.1 Burkholderiaceae bacterium
GAGGCGGGCTTCGATCACCACCTCACCAAGCCGGTCAGTCCGGCTGCGCTGCTGGCGGCGCTGCGAGGAGCCGCGTCGGGGACGAAGCGCTGACTGTCGGCGGTTCCGCCGCTCGCCGGGGCCGGATACGTCCTGCGCCCCGGGGCGTGCGCAGGCGAACCGGCTGACGCACCCGAACCCGGTGCGCTACAGTGCGTTCCGGAGGAGGAACACGTGAAGGCAGCCTACATCACCCATCCGAGCTTCATGCGGCACGAGATGGGGGAGCACCATCCCGAATGCCCGGAGCGGCTGGCGGCGATCGCCGATCGCCTGCTCGCGCGCGGCGTTCTCGATTGCATGGACGAGTTCGAGGCGCCGCAGGCGACCTTCGAGCAGATCGACCGCGCGCACGAGATGCGCCACTACTACGAGCTGAAGGCGGCCGCGCCCGCCGAAGGCTACGTGAACGTCGATCCCGACACCGCGATGAACCCGCACACCTGGACCGCCGCGCTGCACGCGGCCGGCGCCACGGTGCTGGCCACCGAACTGGTGGGCGGCGGCCGCTACCAGCGTGCGTTCTGCGCGGTGCGCCCGCCCGGCCATCACGCGGCGCGCGGCCAGGCGATGGGTTTCTGCTTCTTCAACAACGTGGCGATCGGCGTGATGCACGCGCTCGAGGCGCTCGGCCTGCAGCGCGTGGCGCTGATCGACTTCGACGTGCACCACGGCAACGGCAGCGAGGACATCCTGGCCGGCGACGAGCGCGTGCTGATGGTGTCGACGTTCCAGCAGCGCCTGTACCCGTTCAACGGCGAGGAGGCGCTCGGCCCCAACATGTGCAACGTCGGCCTGCCGCCGTACAGCGACGGCGCGCAGCTGCGCGCGGCGGTCACCGAACGCTGGCTGCCGGCGCTGCGCGCGTTCGCGCCGCAGATGTTGTTCGTGTCGGCGGGGTTCGACGCGCACCGCGAAGACGACATGAGCCATCTCGGCTGGCGCGACGAGGACTACGCGTGGGTGAGCCGCGAGATCACGCGTTTCGCCGACGAGGCGTGCGAAGGGCGCATCGTGTCGACCCTCGAAGGCGGCTACCACCTGCCCGCGCTGGCGCGCTGCGTCGAGCTGCACCTGCGCGCCCTGCTGCGGCTCGACTGAGCGCAGCTGCCGGCGATGCAACACCTGCACGGCCTGACCGCGCTGTTCGATCCGGCCAGCGTTGCGCTGATCGTCGAGCCCGGCCAGGTGCCGGGCTGGATCGCCGAGCTCGCGCGGCAGCTCGGGCAGGCGAAGGCGCCATGTCGCCGCGTGGCGCTCGGCGAGCCGCCGGGCGGTACCGACGAGGCCGGCTGCGATCTCGCCGTGATCGCGGTGGGAGCCGCGCGCGAGGTCGAGGCGCTGCGCGCGGCGGTCCGGCTGCGCGCACGCGCTGCGGTGGTGCTCTGCGGCGATGCGGCGCCGGAACGTACCGCGGCGCTGCTGGCGATCGCGCGCCAGGCGCGCATGCGCCTGCTGGGGCCGGCCACGCTCGGGTTCGCGCGTCCGCCGCGCGTGCTGAACGCCGGGCGCATGGGCGCACTGCCGCCGGCGGGCAACGTCGCGCTGGTCACGCAATCGGGCGTGCTGGGCGGCGCGATCCTCGACTGGGCCGGCGGCACGCAGATCGGTTTCTCGCTGGCGGTGTCGCTGGGTGCCGAAGCCGACGTCGACGTGGCGCAGGTGCTGGATTTCCTCGCCAGCGACCCCGCGACGCGGGCGGTGGTGGTCTACCTCGAGGCGGTGCGCGATTCGCGCAGGTTCATGAGCGCGCTGCGCGCGCTGGCCACCGTCAAGCCGGTGGTGGTGCTCAAGGGCGGACGCGATGCGGCGCTGCGCCGGGGCGCGCGCACCCACTCGGGCGCGATCGTGGCGGGCGACGCGATCTATTCGGCGGCGCTGCGACGCGCCGGCGCGGTGCAGGTGCGGCTGTTCACACAGCTGTTCACCGCGGTGCGCTATCTCGCGTCGCGCAACTGGCCGATCGGCAAGCGCCTGGCGGTGATCACCAACGGCAACGGGCCTGGGGTGCTGGCGGCGGACCAGGCGTTCTTCCAGAACATCCGCCTGCCGTCGTTCACCGCGCCCACGCTGCGACGGCTGGGCGATGCGCTGCCCGAGCTGGAGATCGCCAATCCGCTGAACCTGGGGACGTCGGCCGACGCTGCCGCCTACGCGGCCGCGATCGAATCGATCGCCTATGACCCCGAGTGCGACGCGATGCTGGTGATGATGGCGCCGTTCCCGGGCGTGCCGGCCGAGGCGATCACCGATCGCGTGGCGGCGCTCGCGCGCGCGCTGGTCAAGCCGCTGTTCGCCTGCTGGCTCGGCGACAACTCCACGCGCGCGCTGCGCGGCCGGCTCGATGCCGTCGGCGTGCCGGTGTACCGTACGCCCGAGGCGGCGGTCGACGCGTTCTCGACGGTGGCCACCTTCTATCAGAACCAGCTGCTGCTGCAGCAGGTGCCGACCTCGCTGTCGGACATGGAACCGCCCGACTTGGAGGCGGCGCATCGGGCGATCGACGCGGCGCTGGCCGGCGGCCGCGAGGCGATGACCGAGATGGCCTCGAAGGCGCTGCTGTCGGCGTTCCACGTGCCGGCCAACCGCACCGTGCTGGCGCGCAGCGCGGCCGAAGCGGTGACGCTGGCCGCGCAGATCGGCTACCCGGTGGCGATGAAGGTCAGCTCGGCCGACATCGCGCACAAGAGCGACGTGGGCGGCGTGGTGCTGAACGTGCGCAACGCCACCGAAGTGCGCCGCCAGTACGCCGAGATCCTGCGCTCGGTGCGCGCGGCGCGGCCGCAGGCGCACGTCGAGGGCGTCACGCTGCAGGCGATGAAGTCGGGGCACCACGGGCGCGAGCTGTACGTCGGCGTGTTCCGCGACCGGCTGTTCGGGCCGGTGATCGCGTTCGGCGCGGGCGGCACCGGCGTCGAGGTGATGCGCGACGCCACGCTCGAGTTTCCGCCGCTCAACAGCTTCCTGGCGCGCAGCATGATCGCGCGCACGCGCGTGGCGCAGACGCTGGGCCCGTTCCGCGGCGCGCCGGCGATCGACGTCGAGGCGCTGGTGCGCCTGCTGGTGCGCGTGTCCGAAATGGTGTGCGAACTGCCGCAGATCGCCGAGATGGACATCAACCCGATCATCGCCGACGGCGACGCCGTGGTGGCGGTGGACGGGCGCATCGTGCTCGATCGCGAGGTGCCGCGCGCGTGGCTGCGCGACGGCGCGCACGCCGGACCGCGCTACGGGCACATGGCGATCATGCCGTATCCGGCGCACATGGTCGGGGAGCGCGCGCTGCGCGACGGACGCTGGTACACGATCCGCCCGATCCGCGCCGAGGACGGCGAGCACCTGCAGCGCTTCGTGCGCGGGCTGTCGGAGCAATCGCGCTACTTCCGCTTCATCTCCACGCTGACCGAGCTCACGCCGCGCATGCTCGCGCGCTACACCCAGATCGACTACGACCGCGAACTGGCGCTGGTGGCGTCGATCCGCCCCGATGCGCCGGAGTCGGACAACGACGAGGAAACGCTGATCGGCGTGGTGCGCTATCTGCTGAATCCCGATGGCGAGACCTGCGAGTTCGCGATCGCGATCGACGACCGCTTCCACGGTCAGGGCCTGGGCACCACGCTGATGCAGTCGATCATCGATGCCGCGCGCGACAAGGGCCTGAAGTGCATCGAGGGCTTCGTGCTGGCGATCAACGCGCCGATGATGGGCCTGATGCGGGCGCTCGGGTTCGGCATCGAGACCGACCCCGACGATCCGGCGCTCAAGCGGGTCTGGCGGCGGCTCGACTGAGCGGCCGCCCCGCCGGGCGGCCGGCGCGGTCTTCGCGGCGACGGGACGGCGACAGCCAGCGGCCCGGCGCCTCGACGCGTGCGCTCAGTGCGAATGCCGGCCGCGGTTCTCCAGCTCGCGCAGCACGGCGCGATCGATCGCCGCGGCCGGCAGCACGCGGCCGCCGTGCGCCTGCGCGAAACGCTGGGCCGCGGCCGGCGTGGCGAAAGCCGGCAGGTTGCCGGCGCGCATCGGGCCGAGCGCATCGGAGCCGTGCACGTGGAACGCGCGATCCGCGTCGATCCACTGGCCGGTCTCGATGTCGGTGACCCAGCGCCCGGCGATGTCGGCGGCGCCGCGCCCGCCGCCGTACAGTTCCATGTCGTGCAGGAACTGGTACAGCGTGAGCGGCGAATCGAAGAAGTGCGCGGCACCGTCGGTGTAGATCACCTGCGCGGCCCAGCGCAGGTCGCGCGCCGGATACATGCCGCACACCGGGCAGCGTGCGTGCGCCGGCACGGGACGCGGCGCGTGCGGCGGCAGGCCGCCGGCCGGATCGTAGGGCAGCGCCGGAGCGACCACGCACAGCTGCGCCGGCGGCTCCTCGGGCAACGACACGGCCGGAAGGCCGAACCGGCGCACGCCGAGCAGCGCCGCCGCGACGGCCAGCGAACCCGCGCCCGCAGCGATCAGCCAGCCGCTGCGCGTCGCGCCGCGTGCCGTTCGTGCGGACGCGGCCCGTTCGCTCACATGCGCTGGTCGAACTTCGCGCCGCCGCTCAGGTCGACCATCTCCGGCTTGATTTCCTCGTAGCGCAGCACGGCGCCGCCGTGCTGGCCCGCGAAGGCGCGCGCGTCGGCTTCCTGCGAGAAGCTGGCCAGCGTGGGGCCCATCGAGCCGTGCCGCCGGCTGCCGCGCACGTAGAACGCGCTGCGCGCGTCGATCCAGTGGCCGCGCGGCTGCTCCCAGTCGGCGCGGCCCATGTCCTGCACGTAGGCCGCGACCACCACGCGCACCTGCTCGGGGCGCAGCAGCATGCTGAACAGCTCGACGGTGTCGCAGAAGAACAGTGGCGCGGGCGCATCGGCGTAGAACAGCTGCGCCTTCGGGCCGGGGTAGTCGGCCAGCAGCATGCCGTCGAGCTCGCACGACGTGGACGCGTCGATCTCCATCGGTGCGCGCGTGCCGCCGCGGCCGGCCTCGTCGCAGGCGGCGAGCGTGCCGAGCGCGGCGAATGCGAGCGATCCGAGGAACCATCGGCGCCGCGCGCCCGCCGCGGCGAGCGTGCGGCCATGCCGGCGGCAGCAAAGGGGTTTCACGGCTTGAATCTCCAGTTCGCCAGCGCCAGCGGCGCGACGATCCACGCCAGCATCACCAGCCCGAGCACCCGCAGGTCGCCGAGCGCCTGCGGCACGATGCTGGCAACGCCATGGATGTTGCGCACCTCCTCGAGCGAGAACACGTTGAGGATGCGGAACACGTCGGCGGGATTGAGCAGCAGCAGGTAGGGGAAGACGCCGGCGCCGTAGCGGCCGCCGGTGCCCACCAGCGCGCCCAGCAGCAGCAGGTCGAACACCAGCACGAAGAAGAACCACGACACGATCGCCAGGCCCGAGGCGCGCGTGCGGTCGCGCGCCAGCACCGACATCAGCACCGCCAGGCTGAGGAAGGCCAGGCCCAGCAGCACCGCGCTGAGCACGAAGCCGCCGTAATGGAACAGGGCCGTTCCGGCGAACCGGTGCACCAGCACGCCGCCGACCAGCGCCAGCCCGGCGAGCATCGCCAGTGCGAGGGCGCCTGCCAGGCCGAGGTACTTGCCGAGCAGCAGCTCGCCGCGCGTGATCGGCAGCGCGAGCAGCAGGTCGAGCGAGCCGCGTTCGCGTTCGCCGACGATGGCGTCGAAGCCGAGCAGCAGCGCGATCAGCGGCACCAGGTAGATCACCAGGCTGACCAGGCTCGCGATCGTGAACTCCAGCGAGCGCAACCCCACCGCGCCCTGCTGGGCGCCGCCGGCGTAGGTGATCACCAGCGAGAACACCGCGAACACCAGCGCCACCGCCAGCACCCAGCGGTTGCGCAGCCGGTCGCGGAATTCCTTGGCCGCGACGGCGAATACCTGCCGCAGCTCCATCACGCGCCCCACCGGTCGGACGCGCCGAAGAACAGGTCTTCGAGCGTCGGTTCGGAGATCCGCACGTCGAGCAGGCGCGGCCCCAGCGGCGCGAGCGCCTGCAGCAGCGCCACCTTGGCCGAGCGCGCGCAGCGCACGCGCAAGCCCTCGGCGATCCGCTCGGCGGCGAGGCCGTCGGTGGTGTCTG
>JAHDYE010000212.1:0-2682 GCA_023383035.1 Burkholderiaceae bacterium
CTGCTCGAGGAGTCGGTGCACGTGCGCGACCTGCGCGGCATCGTCGAGACGCTCGCCGAGCACGGCGCGCGCACCCAGGATCCGAACGAGCTCACGCGCGAAGTGCGCATCGCGCTCGCGCCGGCGATCGTGCAGCAGGCCTACGGCGCCTCGCGCGAGCTGAGCGTGGTGGCGATCGAGCCGGAGCTCGAGAACCTGCTGGTGCAGGCGCTCGCACAGGGCGCCGGCGGCTCGCTCGAACCGGGCGTCGCCGAGTACCTGGTGGCCGCGAGCGCGCAGGCCGCGCAGGCGCAGGAGGACGCGGGACACTCGGCCTGCCTGCTGGTGCCCGACCGCATCCGCGTGCCGCTGGCGCGCCTGCTGAAGAAGGCCGCCCCGCGGCTGCGCGTGCTCGGCCATGCCGAGATACCCGATACCCACTCGATTCGCATCGGACGACTGATCGGAGAGACCAAGTGAACGTGAAACGCTATGTCGCGCGAACCGCAAGGGAAGCGCTGAGCCAGGTGCGCGCCGATCTCGGTGCCGACGCGGTCGTGCTGGCGAACCGGCCGGTGCCCGGCGGCGTCGAGATCCTGGCGATGGCCGAAGCCGCATTACCCGGACAGCCCGCCGCACCGACGCCGGTGGCGCGCGCGGCGACGACGAAGGCGCACGGCGCAACGCCGGACGGCGGCCCGATGAGCACCGTGGACTTCCAGTCGTACGTTCGCGAGCGCCAGCAGCGCCGCAGCCAGGCTGCACCGGCCGCCGACGGCGCCGATGACGGCGCGCCTTCCGCGCGACCCGATGCCCGGGCGCACGGCGGGATCGACGCGCGCACGCGAGGCATCGAGGCCCGGGTCGACGACGGCGCCGACATCCGGGTCGACCGCGACATCGATGCGCGCGCCCGGCGCGACGGCGGCCTGGACGACAGCCATTCGCGTGCCGGCGCCGACGGCACCGCCGAGCTGATGGCCGAGCTGCGCGCGATGCGCGGATTCATCGCCGAGCAGATCGGGTCGGTGAGCTGGTTCGAGGGCGTGCGCAGGCGTCCCGCCCAGGCGCGTCTGCTGCGCTGGCTGCTGCGCACGGGCTTTTCGGCATCGTTGTCGCGCACGCTGGTGGGCCGGTTGCCGGCCGACATCGGCGATGCGCAGGCGGAACGCTGGCTGCACGAGGCGCTGCAGCAGGAGCTGCCCTGCGCCGCGCCGGCACAGACGATCTTCGACGACGGCGGGGTGTTCGCGCTGCTCGGACCCACAGGCGTGGGCAAGACGACCACCGCGGCGAAGATCGCCGCGCAGTTCGCGCTGCGGCACGGCGCCCAGTCGGTCGGGCTGATCACGGCCGATGTCTACCGGGTCGGCGCGCAGGACCAGTTGCGCACCTTCGGACGCCTGCTCGGCGTACCGGTGCACGTCGCGCACGACGTCACCGGCCTGACCGATTTCCTGCAGCTGTTCATGAACCGCAAGCTGGTGCTGATCGACACCGCTGGCGTCGGGCAGCGCGACGAGCGCGTGCGCGAGCTGCTCGCGGCGCTGTCGTCCACCCAGGTGCGCAGGGTGCTGGTGATCGACGCGGCGATGCAGGCCGAAGCGATCGACGAGGTCGCCACCGCCTACCAGGCGGGTCGCGCGGCGGGCGTCGTGCTCTCGAAAGTGGACGAAGCGGTGCAGCTGGGCGGCGCGCTGGATTGCCTGATCCGCCGCCGTCTCGAGTTGCAGGGCGTGGCCGACGGACAGCGGGTGCCCGAGGACTGGCACCGGCCCGATGTCGGCGCGCTGGTCGAACGCGCGCTGGCCTGCGCCGGCGACGTGCGGCCCACACCGTTCAGCTTCGACGACGCCGAGCTGGCGATGCTGATGGCGGCCCGCCCGGTGCACGCGGCGTCTGCGCTGGCCGAGGCGCGCAGTGTTTGAACGCGGGCTCGACCAGGCGTTCGGGCTGCGGCGCCTGTTCGCGCCGCAGCCGCTGTGGCTGCTCGGCCTGGGCTGCGCGCGCGGCGACGCGTCCGACCGGGCCGGCGTCGCCGCGCTGGCGCAGGCGCTGCAGCGTGCCGGCCGGCGGCCGGTGCTGATCGACCTGCTGGGCGAGCGCGGCGGCCGGATCGACGCCGGCGGCCGCGGCCAGCGCTCGTCGACAGATCGCGCGATCGATCGTATCGATGCCTGCGAGATGCTCGGCGAAGGCGCCACCGCGCACGACCTCGTCGCGCTGGCGAACCGGCTGCGCGGGCAGGGCCGGCAGCGGGGCGCCGAGCCGGACGTGGCCCTGGTGATGGCCGATCCGCTACGGCTCGCCGACGTGGCCGCTGCGCTGAACGACCGCATCGTGCTGTTCGCGCCGGGCGACGCATCCTCGCTCGCGCGGCTGTATGCGCAGGTCAAGGCGGTGCGGCTGGCGCATGGCGTGACCCGCTACGTGGCCGCCTTTCGCGACGCCCGCTCGCGCCAGGGCGCGCTGGACGCCCATCGTCGCCTGGCCGACACCGCGGCGCGCTTCCTGGGCGCCGCGATCGAGTTCGGCGGACTGATTCCGGCCGACCGCGACCCGCGCGCCTGGGATCGTTTCGCGGCCGATGCGATCGGCTGGGCATGTCCGCTCGACGGCGCGCACGCGCCGGCGGCGTGCTGAGCGCGTCCAGGGCTGCGCCGATGTATACCGCACACGGAACCCTCGATCGCGACTCGGTGG
>JAHDYE010000212.1:2692-4464 GCA_023383035.1 Burkholderiaceae bacterium
GCTACGGCCCGATGGTCCGGCGCATCGCGAGCCAGCTCGCGGCGAAGCTGCCGGCCAACGTCGATCCCGCCGATCTCACGCAGGCCGGCATGATCGGGTTGCTCGATGCGATGACGCGCTACGAACCGGGCCATGGCGTGCTGTTCGAGTCCTTCGCGATGCAGCGGGTGCGCGGGGCGATGCTCGACGAGCTGCGCGGCGCGGACTGGTTGCCGCGCTCCGTACGACGCGCGCAGCGCACGATCGAGCAGGCGATCCATGCCGCCGAGCAGAAGCTGCAGCGCGCGCCGCGGGAAACCGAAATCGCCGCCGAGCTCGGCCTGTCTCTGGACGCCTACCAGCAGATGCTCGCCGACGCGCGCGGCGCGCAGCTCGTGTACCTCGACGATTTCGGCGACGACGAAGGCGAGGAAGGGTTCCTCGACCGGCACGTTCCCGCGAAGGGCACCGATCCGACCGAAATCCTCGGCGATGCCGGCTTCCGGCGCGCGCTGGCGGAGGCGATCGAACGGCTGCCCGAGCGCGAGCGGCTCGTCATGGGCATGTACTACGAACAGGACATGAACCTGAAGGAGATCGGCGCGGTGCTCGGCGTGACCGAGTCGCGCGTCTCCCAGCTGCACAGCCAGGCCGTCGCGCGGCTGCGCAGCCAGATGAAGGTCTGGACCTGACGTTCTGGATCTTCGAGTCGCGCGCGGAGCGCGCGGCTCAGGCGCGTATCGACGTCCGCGCCGACGCGCGATCCGACGGGCGTCCGTCGGCATCGTAGGTGCGCGCGGCCGGCTGCGGGAGCAGCACCGCGAGCGCCCGCTGCGCGCTGGCCGCTGCGCGCTGGGCCACCGCGGCGTTCGCCTCCAGGGCGGCGCGCATCGTGGCGGCGTCGGAACGGCTGATCGATTGCGGGGTGCTGCCCGGGCGAGCGGCGTGCGCCGACGACAGCCCCGCGAGCCAGGCGTCGAGGTCGGCATTGGCCGCCGCCAGCTTGTCCGGGTCGCCGCCGACCATCGCCGCGCGTTGGGCCTCGAGCAGCGCGACGCCACGCCGCAATGGCGCGGCCGAATCGGCGCCGCACGGCGGTTCGGTGCGATGCGCGGCGTTGCCGGTCATTTGCCCTGGCTCAGCGTTTCGAGCAGTTGCGCGGCTTCGGAGATCATTCGCTGGGCGACGACGTCGGCGTTCACCGGGAAGCGCCCTTCCTCGATCGCCTTGCGGACTTCCTCGATCTTCTCGGCACCCACCATTTCGGCGGAGTCGGACGTCTCGCCGATCAGGGTGCGCGTAGCCCGCGTCAGCCGTACCTCGTCGGCGGCGGCCGGCCGGCCGGCGTCGCCGGCGCGGCCCGGCAGCCGCGACCCGCCGGGGGTCTGGCCGGAGCGCAGCACGACGTCGGTGGTTTGCTGGATCTCGGAGGGCTTGCCGATCTTCATGATGAGTTCCCCTTCGGATTCTCCGTCACGGCTCGGGATGCCTGACTCATCGGCAGCGGCGAACGGAACTTGAGGCCCGGCGGCGCGGCACGTTCCGGACCGCTCAAAGCCGGACCTCCACGACCCGTTCGCGCACGGTGCCGACCAGCAGCTTGCCCTGGCCGGTGCGCACGCGCAGCGTCTGGCCTTCGCCGGCGCCGGCCACCGCGAATCCCTCGGACGAGATCGTGAAGCCCTGGCCGACCAAGCGAATCCTGACAGGATCGCCAGCAGAAATCGTCTGCGGAACGCGCAAGTCATCGGCGCGCAGCACCATGCCGGCGCCGAGCGGGCGGACCAGCGTGC
>JAHDYE010000212.1:4474-6107 GCA_023383035.1 Burkholderiaceae bacterium
CCCCGCGGGGGCGGCCCGCGGGGGGCCCGCCCCGCGACGCTGCGTCCGACAGCGGCTGGCCGCGCACGGTCGTCAGGTCGATTTCCTCGATCCTGAACGACTGCGGGTCGGCGATCGCTCCGGCGGGCAGGGGCTGGTCGGCGACCAGCGCCGGACCGAACACCGACACGGTCACCGGAACGTAGGTGCTCCACGATGCCCCGTCGACGCAGCGCACGCCGACGTGGGTGCGGCCCCACAGTCTGGCGTTCGGTGGCAGGAACGGTTCCATGCGGGTGCACGGGGCGAGCTTCGGCGCGGCTTCCAGCCGCCCGACGCTGACTTCGACACGCATCGGCGACGCGGCCGCCGACGCCGGGCCCGCGTTCGCGGCGGTCGCGGCGTCGCGGCCGCCGGACCACGCGGTCGCGGCCGACTGCTCGATCCAGCGCTGCAGTTGCGCGGTGTCCGGCAGCGGCTCGCCGGCCCGCGCCGTGGCGGATGCGGACGCAGCGGACGACGCGGCCGGGGCGCCGTGCGAGGCCGTCGCGCCCCATGCGGCCTGAACGGTCGTGGCGAGCAGGATCGAGACCAGCTGCGCGGCAGCCGGCAGTCGTCCGGGAGAGTGCGGGGTCGGCAGCATCGGTGTCCTCGTTCGGATCTCCAGGCGTCGGGGCAGGGCGTGCCCGGCATGCGTGCGCACCACCGGATAGCCGCAGCGTAGTCGGCCGCGCGGCGTGCACAGGCGCGGAGATACGGGGCAAATGCGGCGCTTTTTCGGGCGATGCGCGCCGGCCCCGGCCCGAATAATCGGCGGCAACGGCAAGAACTCGAGGTTCCCGATGCTGGACCGACTCACCGCCAACCTGAAGTTCCACGGCGAAGCGCTCGCGCTGCGTGCCGAGCGCCAGCAGGTGCTCGCGTCGAACATCGCGAACGTCGATACGCCGAACTACAAGGCGCGCGACTTCGACTTCGGCAAGGCACTGAGGCAGGCCAGCGCCGGACAGGCGGTCGCCGCCAGCGCGCCGGCGCGCGCGGGTGCGGCGTCCACGGTCGGGTGGCTGCCGTTGAAGGCGTCGGGCGACGCGGGCGCGACCGGCACGCAACTGGCCTGGCGGGTGCCCGAGCAGCCGTCGATCGACGGCAACACCGTCGATCTGGATCGCGAGCGCGCCGGCTTCGCCGACAACTCGCTGCGCTACGAGGCGACGTTGCGGTTCATCAACGGCAACGTGCGCAATCTGCTGAGCGCGATCCGCGGCGATTGAACGCCCGCATGCGCTCGGATCGCCAACCCGTCCAACCCAGGAGCCCCGCATGTCCCTGTTGAACATCCTCGGCATCTCGGGCAGCGCCGTCTCGGCCCAGAGCCAGCGGCTGAACGTCGTGGCCTCGAACCTCGCCAACGCCGACAGCGTGGCGGGCCCGGACGGGCAGTCGTACAAGGCGCGTCAGGTGGTCTTCCAGACCGAGCAGCACACCGGCGCCGCGCGCGGCGTATCGGGCGTGCGCGTGAGCAACGTGATCGAGGACGCGACGCCGGCGCGACGCCTCCACGACCCCGGGCACCCGATGGCCGATGCGGACGGCTACGTCACGCAGAGCAACGTCAACGTGATCGAGGAGATGGTGAACATGATCTCCGCGTCGC
>JAHDYE010000213.1 GCA_023383035.1 Burkholderiaceae bacterium
GGTGCGCAGCCGGAACACCTTCTGCAGCGCCTGGATCGCCTCGCGCACCGACCAGGCGTTCGGATACGGACCGAAATAGCGGTTGCGCCGGTCGACCGCGCCGCGGTAGTAGACGATGCGCGGAAACGCGTGGCCGGTCAGCTTCAGGTACGGGTACGACTTGTCGTCGCGGAACAGGATGTTGTAGCGCGGCGCCGCGGTCTTGATCAGGTTGTTCTCGAGCAGCAGCGCCTCGGCCTCCGAGCGCGTGATCGTGATCTCGACGCGCTCGACGCGCTCGATCATGTGCGCGATGCGCGGGCTCTGCTGGGCGCGCGTGAAATACGAGGACACGCGCTTCTTCAGGTCGCGCGCCTTGCCGACGTACAGCACGGCCCCGCCCGCGCCGATCATCCGGTAGACGCCGGGCCGGCCCGGCAGCCCGGCCAGGAACTCGCGCAGGTCGAAGGCGCCCGCCTGTGGTTCGTCTGCGCAGGGCTCGTCCGCCTGCGGCTGCTCAGGGCCCGCCACCCTGCCCTCCACGCATGCGCTCAATCGCGCAGCAGCGCCCGCAGCCGCTGCGCGAAGCGTGCCGGCGGCGACCAGTCGAGCCCGGCCAGCAGCGCGTCGGCGAGGTCGGGCCGGTTGCATACCAGCACCATGTCGCAGCCGGCGCCGAGCGCAGCGCGCGCGCGCGCGACGATGTCGCCGGCCACTGCGGCGCCTTCCATCGTCAGGTCGTCGCTGAAGATCAGCCCCTGGAAGCCGAGCCTGCGCCGCAGGATGTCGCGCAGCCAGCGTCGCGAGAACCCGGCCGGCTGCGCGTCGACCTGCGGGTAGACGACGTGCGCCGGCATCACCGACAGCAGCGTCTCGCCCAGCCACCCGTAGGGCGCGGCGTCGTGCGCCAGCAGCGTGGCCAGATCGCGCTCGTCGTGCGGCAGCGCGACGTGCGAATCGGCCTCGGCGAAGCCGTGGCCCGGGAAGTGCTTGCCGCAGTTGGCCATGCCCGCGAGCAGCAGGCCGTGCACGAGGCAGCGCGCCAGCATCGCGACCACGCGCGGATCGGCATGGAACGCACGATCGCCGATCACCGCCGAGCGGCCCCAGTCCAGGTCGAGCACCGGCGTGAAGCTCAGATCGATGCCGACCTCGCGCAGCTCGCGCCCGATGGTGCGGCCGATCTCGGTGGCGCGCCGGCAGGCACCGAGCACGTCGCGATCCCACAGCCGGCCCAGCTCGCGCATCGGCGGCACGCTGGTGAAGCCGTCGCGGAAGCGCTGCACGCGCCCGCCTTCGTGGTCCACGCACACCAGCAGCCGGGGCCGGCGCAGCGCATGGATCTCGCCGCACAGCCGCGCCACCTGCGCGCGCGACGCGAAATTGCGCGCGAACAGGATGACGCCGCCGACCAGCGGATGCAGCAGCCGCGCGCGCTCGGCGTCGTCGAGCGCCAGCCCCTGCACGTCGACGACGACCGGACCGTGCGGAATGCGCTGCGTCGCCATCAAGACTGCTCCACCTGCTCGACGATCACGAACGCCACCGCGCTGTCGGTCTCGTCCGACAGCGACACGTGCGCCACCAGGCCGCGTTCGCGCAGGTACGGCGCGAGCGCGTTGCGCGCTTCGGCCACCGGGCGGCCGCGTGCGTCGTTGAGCACCTGCAGCGACAGCAGCGTCATCGGCGCGCGCAGCCCCAGCCCGAGCGCCTTGCCGAACGCCTCCTTGGCGGCGAAGCGCTTGGCCAGGTAACGGCAGGCGTAGCCGCTGCCGTGGCCGGCCTTGCCGCAGCGGCGCCGATACTCGGCCAGCTCGTCCGGGCCCAGCACGCGGCGCGCGAAGCGCTCGCCGTAGCGCTCGAGCAGGCCTTGCACCCGCTCGATCATCACGATGTCGGTGCCGATCCCGTAGATCATGCCGGGGCGCCCGCCGCGCCCTCGCGGATCAGGCGCTTCATCTCGCGCACCGCCTCGCGCATGCCGCAGAACAGCGCACGCGAGACGATCGCGTGGCCGATGTGCAGCTCGCGCACGCCCGGCAGCGCGGCCACCGGCTGCACGTTCACGTAGTTCAGTGCATGGCCCGCGTTGAAGCGCATGCCCAGCGCGCGGATCGCCACGCCGGCCTCGCGCAGCCGCGCCAGCTCGGCGACCACCGGCGCGGCTTCGGCATCGCGCCCCTGCGAATGGAAGGCATGCGCGTACGGCCCGGTGTGCAGCTCGCACACGCGCGCGCCGATGCGTGCCGCCGCCTCGACCTGGCGCAGCTCGGCATCGATGAACACGCTGCTGACGATGCCCGCGTCGGCCAGTCGCGCCACCACGTCGGCCAGGCGGGCCGGCTGGGCGGCGACGTCCAGCCCTCCTTCGGTGGTGATCTCGTGGCGCCCCTCGGGCACCAGCATCGCCATCTCGGGACGCAGCTGCAGCGCGATGCCCACCATCTCGCCGGTGGCGGCCATCTCCAGGTTCAGCTTGATGTGCGTGAGTTCGCGCAGGCGCCGTACGTCTTCGTCCTGGATGTGGCGCCGGTCTTCGCGCAGGTGCACCGTGATGCCATCGGCCCCGCCCAGGTGCGCCTCGACCGCCGCCCAGACCGGGTCGGGTTCGTAGGTCCGGCGCGCCTGGCGCACCGTGGCGACGTGGTCGATGTTGACACCGAGTTCGATCATGGCGGTTCCGGAATGCGGCTCGAAAACGTGGGTCAGAGCTTGTGCAGGTCGATCAGGATCTGGCGCGTGTTCAGCGGCGCGCCATCCAGATGGTGCGACAGGATCGCGCGCGTCAGGTATTTTGCCTGCTGCCGGCCTGCGGCGGAGCCGAAGCGCCCGCTGGCGAGCTCGCCCAGCGTCGCGCCGCTGACCGAGGCATCGCCGTCGGCCACCGCGTTGTCCGCGTCCTCGGCGACGAATCCGTCGCCGGGGCTCCAGCGGTAGCGGCGCGCCGCCTCGATCGGGCGCCCGCCCGCGTCGCGTTCCAGATCGGGCGCGTAGCCGATCTCGCGCAGCAGCTGCCACTCGAAGCGGCGCAGCGTCTCGTCGAGCGCCTCGCCGGCGGCCAGCCGCGCGATCGATTCGGCGTAGGCGTCGAACAGCGGCGGATGCGGATCCTCGCGCGGCACCAGGCGCATCAGCAGCTCGTTCAGGTAGAACGCGCACAGCAGCGCGTCGCCCTGCGGCGCGGCCAGGCCGCCGGTCCATTCGGCGCCGGTGAGCGTGCGCAGCTCGCGCTGCCCGGCATAGGCGACCAGCAGCGGCTGGAACTGCAGCAGCACCGCGCGCAGCGTCGAGCGTGGCCGCTTCGCGCCCTTGGCCACCGCCGCGATGCGGCCGTGCTCGCGGGTGAACAGGTCCACGATCAGGCTGGTCTCGCGGTACGGCGTGGCATGCAGCAGCCAGGCCGGTTCCTGCGTCCTATTCGTAGCCATAGGCCCGCAGGCTCTGTTCGCTGCTCGCCCAGCCCGACTTCACTTTCACGAACAACTCCAGGTACACCTTGCCGCCGAGCAGCTTTTCGAGATCCAGGCGCGCCTCGGTGGCGATGCGCTTGATCCGCTCGCCGCCGGCGCCGAGCACGATCGGCTTGTGGCTGTCGCGATCGACCAGGATCGCCGCGTGGATGCGTCGCAGCTTCGGCGACTCCTCGAAGCGCTCGATCACCACGGTGCTGGCGTAGGGCAGCTCGTCGCCGAGCTGGCGAAACAGCTTCTCGCGGATCAGCTCGGTGGCCAGGAACCGCTCGCTGCGGTCGGTCAGCGCATCGGCCTCGTACTGCGCCGGGCCCTCGGGCAGGCGCGCGGCGCACAGCCCGAGCAGCAGCTCGACCTGGCGGCCGGTGCGCGCGCTGATCGGCACCACCTCGTCGAAGTCGCGGCAGCGCCGCGCGCGCTCGACCAGCGCCAGCAGGCGCGCCTTGTCGGCCACCGCGTCGATCTTGTTGACGGCCAGCAGCACCGGCCGGTCGGTCGGCAGCAGCCGCGCGAGCCGCTCGTCGGCCGCCGTCCAGGCGCGCCCGTCGCACAGCATCACGACCACGTGGGCATCGCCGGCCACCTGCAGCGCAGTGCGGTTGAGAACGCGGTTCAGCGCGCCGCCGGCGCGCGTCTGGTAGCCCGGGCTGTCGAGGAACAGCAGCTGCGCATCGGACCGCGTGACGATGCCGACGATGCGGTGGCGCGTGGTCTGCGGCCGGTCGGAGGTAATGGACAGCTTCTGCCCGACCAGGCGATTGAGCAGCGTCGACTTGCCGACGTTCGGACGGCCGACGATCGCGACGAACCCGCAGCGGAACATCGCGGCGCGGGCGCCTCAGGCCGCACGCGCCGGGCGCGATTCCTCGATGCCGGTGGGCAGCGGTGCAAGTGTCGCCGCGTCCGTGCCGGGCGCTTCGGGCGCCTCGGAGGCATCGTCGGCGGCGGGTGCCTCGGACGCAGCCGGCCGGGCCGGCTTGTCGTGCTTGTCGGCGCGTTCGCCGCGCGTACGCGAGCGGCGCGTGGCCGCCGGCACCATCGCGTGCGCCGCATCGAGCGCGCGCCGCGCCGCGGCCTGCTCGGCGGCGCGGCGGCTGGCGCCGCTGCCCAGCACCTGGATCTTGAGCTTGGGGATCGCGCACTCGACCTCGAACAGCTGGTTGTGCGCCGCGCCGTGCGTGGCCACCACCGCGTACAGCGGCAGCGGCAGCTTCTTGCCCTGCAGGTACTCCTGCAGCAGCGTCTTGGCGTCCTTGCCCAGCGTCTTGGGATCGACCGACTTGAGCACCGGTTCGTACAGCGCGCGGATCACCGACTGCGCCGCCTCGAACCCGCCGTCGAGGAACACCGCGCCGACGATCGCCTCGAGCGTGTCGCCGAGAATCGACGGGCGCCGGAAGCCGCCGCTCTTCAGCTCGCCCTCGCCCAGCAGCAGGTACTGGCTCAGGCCGAGCCGTTGCGCGATCTCGTACAGCGACTGCTGCTTGACCAGGTTGGCGCGCAGCCGCGACAGGTCGCCTTCGTCGATGCGGCCGAAGTGCCGGTACAGCATCGCGGCCACGACGCAATTGAGCACCGAATCGCCGAGGAACTCGAGCCGCTCGTTGTTCGGATGTCCGAAGCTGCGATGCGTCAACGCCTGCCGCAGCAGCGAGGCATCGGCGAAGCGATGCCCGAGTTGCTGCTGCAGCTCGTCGAGATTCATGAAACGGCCGCCGTCACTGGCTGCTGCCCCGGTAGTCGATGACCAGCGAGACCGGCCCGAACAGCGGAATGCGCTTCTCGTACTGGAACGACACCACGGTCTGACCGTCGGGCCGCCGTTCGACGATCAGATCCTTGCCGCTGATCGAGGTGATGTCGTCGACCGCGGCGAAACGGTCGAATGCGACCTGGTAGTCGCGCGCGCTGTTGCCGCCGGCGCTGGCCACCTTGGCGAGCGCACTGCGGATCGCGTTGTACTCGAGTGCCGACGGCACGACCTTCAGCGCGAGCAGCGCAGCGAACGCGATCAGCACGCCCGTCACCAGCAGGCCGATCAGCGACAGGCCGCGCTGCGCGCGGCGCGCCGTTGCGGCGTGAGACGGAATGCGGGTCGCGCTCATTGGAACTTTCCGATGCGGCTCAGATCGCTGAAATTCATCCAGATGAAGAACGCCTTGCCGACGATGTTCTCTTCCGGGACGAAACCCCAGAAGCGGCTGTCGAGGCTGTTCTCGCGATTGTCGCCCATCACGAAATAGTGTCCAGCCGGCACCGTGCAACTGACGCCACGGCTGAGGTAGCGGCACTGGTCGAAATGGGGGAATCGCAGCACAGGGTGAATGTCAGACGGTTTTTCCAATTCTGTCAATATGTTATGGGCGATATCTCCGATCTTTTCTGAATATTGCGGGTAGACGGCCAGACGCCGGCGGTCTTCGAAACGCCCGGCCGAAGACAGCGGGACTTCCTGCCCGTTGATCGCCAAGCGCTTGTTTTCATAGGAGATTTTGTCGCCGGGCAGGCCGATGACGCGCTTGATGTAGTCGACCGAAGGGTCCTGCGGGAAGCGAAAGACCATGACATCGCCGCGCTGCGGCGAGCCGACGTCCAGCACTTTGGAGTGGACGACCGGCAGGCGCACGCCGTAGGCGTACTTGTTCACCAGGATCAG
>JAHDYE010000214.1 GCA_023383035.1 Burkholderiaceae bacterium
CATGCTGCACAGCGCGAAGCCGCGCGGGTGGTTCACGTAGATCAGTTCGTGCGACACCGGCGGCACGTCGGCGAGCACGCCGAGCCAGCCGAACGGGTAGACGCGCTCGTAGTGCTTCACCGCGCCGGCGGGCAGGCTCTCGCGGCACACGCCGTGGAAGCCGTCGCAGCCGGCGATGAAGTCGCAGGCGATCTCGTGCGTCGCGCCGTCCTTGCGGTAGCGCACGACCGGCGACGTCCCGTCGAACGCATGGATGCTGACGTCGTCGGCTTCGTAGACGGTCTTCGCCCCGGCCGCGGCGCGCGCGTCCATCAGGTCGCGCGTGACCTCGGTCTGTCCATAGACGGTGACGTGCTTGCCGCCGGTGAGTCCGGCCAGGTCGATGCGGTGGCGCTCGCCGTCGAAGCACAGCTCGATGCCGCCGTGCACCAGTCCTTCCGCGTGCATGCGCGCGCCGACGCCGGCCTCGTCGAGCAGGTCGACCGCACCCTGCTCGAGCACGCCGGCGCGGATCCGGCTCAGCACGTATTCGCCGCTCTTGCGCTCGAGGATGACCGCATCGATGCCCGCCCGATGCAGCAACTGGCCCAGCAGCAGTCCCGACGGACCGGCGCCGATGATCGCTACCTGTACTCGCATCCGTGTCTCTCCCTTGTCCGGTTCCCGTGGTGCGGGCGCCACCGCCACCACCACCACCGGCGGCGCGGCGTGCTGCCGCAGGCTCCCCCGAGTTTACGACCAACGAACGGCGATAATCGCGGATCTCCGGAAATCGACCGGCGCGGGAATCCGATGTCACTCGTCTATCTGGTCCGCCATGCCCAGGCGTCCTTCGGAGCGCCGGACTACGACCGGCTCTCCGAGCTGGGACGTCAGCAGGCGCGCTGGCTGGGCAGCTACTTCGCCGCGCGCGGCCTGCGCTTCACGCGGGTGATGGCGGGCACGCTGGCGCGCCAGCAGGACACCGCCCGCGAGGCGATGGCCGCGATGGGCCTCGATCCGTCGGACCTGGCCGTGCACGCCGGATTCGACGAATATCCCGGCGAGGCGCTGTATGCGGCGTACGCCGGCGTGGCCGACCCGCGCGTTCACCAGCTGGCCGACTACCGCGCGTACTGGCGCGCGTTTCGCGACGCGATGCATGCCTGGGCCGAAGACCGGCTGGTCGACGTGCCGGAGACCTGGGCGCAGTTCGGCACTCGCGTGCGTGCCGGTCTCGATGCGGCCGCCGCCGGTACCGCGCGCGAGGACGCGGTGCTGGTGGTGAGCTCGGGTGGCGCGATCGGTCGCGCGCTGGCCGACATCGCCGGCGCGCCCGCGCGCACCGCGATCGAGCTGAACCTGCAATGCCGCAACAGCGGGTTCTGCGAGCTGATCGCCGGTGCCGGAGCGCTGCGCCTGCTCAGCTTCAACAACGTGCCGCACCTCGAGGCGCCGGAGCGACGCCATGCGATCACCTTCGCCTGAGCGCCGCGCGACGGAACATGCAGCGCGGCGTGGCGCTCAGCCGGCCTTCGCGCCGGAATCCCGCACGCACTTGTTCACGAAGCTGGTCTTCGCCGCGCCGCGCAGCTTCCTCTCGGCGGCCTGCGTTTCGCACGCTGTCGTCGCGTCGCGTTCGCACTTGTTGATGAAGCTGGTCTTCGCTGCGCCGGCCAGTTTCTTCTCGGCCGCACGATCGGCGCAGCTCGGCCCGGCGGCGAGTGCGCCGGAGACGAACAGGGACAGGCCGGCGGCAACGATGAGTCTGTGCATGATGTCTCCGAGATCGAAGCAGGGCTCCCGGCGGGAGCGTGCGCGAGAATATAGCGCGGCGCAGCGCCGGCACGCCAGCAGGGTGGCGCGGCGAGGCCCCGACCTGGCGGGCGTGCGGATGACGGGAGTACCGGTTTGACCGAACAGGCTTTCTATCGCACCGACGAGCTCGACGCGGTGATCGCGCGCATGGCGCGCGAGATCGCCTGCCTGATCCCCGATCCGGCCGGCCTGGTGGTGGTGGGCGTGCTGCGCCGCGGCGCTCCGCTGGCCGACCGGCTGTGCGAGCGGCTGCGCGAGCTGTGGAGCATCGAGCGCATCGAACGCGTCGATCTCGACATCAAGCGCTATGCCGACGACCTGACCCTGCTGTTTCCGCAGACGCGCCTGCGCGAGACGCAGGCCGGGCAGGGCGTGGACGTGGCCGGGCGCACCGTGCTGCTGGTGGACGACGTGCTCTATCACGGACATTCGCTGCTGCGGGCGATCGGCTGGCTCGCGCATCATGGCGCGGCCACGCTTCGTACCGCAGTGCTGGTCGATCGTGGCTGTGCGCGCCTGCCGCTGAAGGCGGACGTGACCGGCCTGAGGCTCGAGGTCGCGCCGCTGCAGATCGTCGATGTGCAGGTACCGCCTTACGAGCCGGTCTTCGAGATCCGCATCAACCGCCGGGAGGACAGCGATGTTCGGCAATCGTGAAGACGCGGCGCGCCAGCTCGCGCAGGCGCTCGGGCAATGGCGCGGCCGCCAGCCGCTGGTGCTGGCGATCCCGCGCGGCGCGCTGCCGATGGGCGAGATCCTCGCCGAGTTGCTCGACGGCGAACTCGACGTGGTGCTGGTGCGCAAGATCGGCGCGCCGTACCAGCCCGAATTCGCGTTGGCCGCGGTGGACGAAACCGGTGCGCTGCACTGGACCCCGGGTGCGGGTCCGCATGCGGCCGATCCGGTCTGGCTGGAACACGAGAAGCTCGCGCAGCTCGAGCTGCTGCGCCGTCGGCGTGAGCGCTACCGGCGCGGGCGCGAAGGGATCGACCCGGCCGGCCGCGTGGTGATCGTGGTCGACGACGGCCTGGCCACCGGCTCGACGATGGTGGCCGCGCTGCATGCCACGCGCGCGCGCGGACCCGAGCGCCTGATCTGCGCGGTGCCCGTTGCCGCCGGCGAAGCGGTCGAGCGGGTCAGGCCGTATGCCGACGAGGTGGTCTGCCTGGCTACGCCTGCGCATTTCCACGCGGTGTCGCAGTTCTATCGCGAGTTCCCGCAGATCGAGGACGAGGAGGCCGAACGCATCCTCGCGCGTGCCGCGAAGCCGGCGGGAAGCGGCCGGTAGCGCGCCTTACGGCGCGCTGCAGCCGGCGTGCGGCCGATCGGCGGCGGGCGCGATCCATTCCTCGCAGCCGCTGCCGCCGTCGGTGCGCGCGCCGGCCAGCACCGGCGCCATGTGCACCAGGTACAGGCCCCAGGCGCCGATCCAGGCGAATCCGCCGGCGAACATCAGCGCCGTGTACGGCGCGCCCGGCAGGCCGGCTCCGGCGCGGGCGAGCGCGGCCACGACCAGCAGCGCGGCACCCGCCGGCACCCAGGCGCGCGCATCGAGCGGATGGCCGCTGTGGATGCGTCCGGCGATGCATAGCACCGCGAAGATCGACAGGCCCATCGCCCCCGCCCCGAGCAGGTGGCGGCCGACGCTGGTGCCGAACGCGCCGGTCATCAGCGCGATGCCGATCGCCGCGTAGCCGAGCGCCATCAGCCAGTACACCGCATACAGCATCGCCGGCCAGCGCCCGGCCAGCGGGCGTCCGACGTGCCAGTCGTTGAGCAGGTTCAGGATTGCCGCCGCCGCGGCCAGCGCGGTCCAGCCGGCCACGGCCGACTGCGGCGCGAGGAACTCGACCGCGGTGTGCAGCGCGATCGTGAAGATGGCGAGGTTGCGCCGCGGCGGTCGTGCGCGGTACTCGGGTGCATCGGGATCGACCGTGGCGCGCGCGTCGTCGAGCGCGTCGTTGACGATGCGCATCGATACGCGGCTCATCGCGATCACGATCAGCGTCATCATCACGCCGATGCCTGCGTGCGTCCAGCGCATCGGGTCGAGGCCGCGCAGCACGTCGGCGTGGTAGCCGCAGAGCGTCGCGACCAGCGCGAACAGGCCCCACAGGAAGCCGGTGTGGCGGCGCTCGGGGTCGCGCAACAGGCGCGCGCCGAGCAGCGCCGGCAGCGCTGCCGCGAATGCGATTTCGAGCACCGCCGCGGGCCACGCGCCGATCGTGCCCGAGGTCCAGAACGCGATGCGTGCGGCGAGCCATGCGAGCGCCATGGCGAGCGCCGCGCGCGGGCCGAGCGCGGGCGTGGCGGTGAATTCCGGCACCGCGGTCATCACGAAGCCGGCCACCGCGGCCATGCCGAAGCCGAACACCAGTTCGTGCGCGTGCCAGACGATCGGTCCACCGGGCACCGCCGGCAGGACCAGGCCGAGGCCGAGGAACGCCGTCCACAGCGCCAGGCCGACGGCGGCGTACGCGGCGGCGGCCAGGAACAGCGGGCGGAAGCTGCACATGAACAGCGGATGCGCGGCGGCGCGGGCGAGCAGGCCGCCGGCCGGCCTTGCCGGTGCGCTCGCGCTCAGCATCGGCTCGCCGTGCGCGGGAAGGGGACCACCGGGGCCGCGGGCGACACCTGTGCCAGGCCCGGCGCTTCGTCGGCGATCGCCGGCGCCGCCTGCGGCACGCGTGCAGGCAGCCCGAAGCTGGAACGCACCGCCGGTTGCTGCAGCAGGTACGCCGTGTTGCGGTGGATCCACGTCTCGTCGCGCTGCGTCGGCGCCAGGCTCAGCTCGAAGCGCGCGACGATGCGCCCGGGGCGCGGCGTCATCACGAGGATCTCGTCGGACAGGCGCACCGCTTCCATCAGGTCGTGGGTGATCATCAGCACGCCCATGCGCCGCGCGGCCAGGTGCGCGAGCAGCAGGCCATAGAGTTCTTCCTTCAGGCCGACGTCGAGCGCCGAGAACGGCTCGTCGAGCATCAGCAGTTGCGGGTCGAGCACCAGCGCGCGCGCCAGCGAGACGCGGCTCTGCATGCCGCCGGAGAGCTGGTGCGGAAAGCGCTCCAGGTCGACCGCGGTGAGCCCCAGGCGCAGCGCCAGCTCGCGCGCGCGCCGCTCGCGCTCGCCGCGCGGCACGCCGGCGGCGGCCAGCCCGAGCGCGACGTTGTCGAGCGCGGTCTTCCACGGCAGCAGGCGCGGCTGCTGGAACATCGAGGCCTGCGTGGCGAAGCCGTTCTCGATCGTGCCTTCGTCGACGTGCAGCAGCCCGGCGCACAGGTGCAGCAGCGTGGTCTTGCCGCATCCCGACGGCCCGACCAGCGCGACGATGCGCCCGGCCTCGAGCTCGAGGTCGATGCCGGCGAGCACTTCGTGGCGCGCGAACGCGTGGCTCACGCCGCTCACGCGCAGGCGCGGGGACGCGCTCATGCGCCGGCTCCGCCCCACGACTGCGGCTCGCGCCAGCGCTCGACCTCGCGCTTGATCGGCTCGAGCAGCAGGTACTCGACCGCCAGCAGCAGCCCGACCACCGCGGAGATCCAGGCCATCGTGGTCGCGGTGTCGAGGTGCGAGCGCGACACCGCCAGCGCCGCGCCCACGCCGTCCTGCGTGGACAGCAGCTCGGCCATCACCACCACCTTCCACGACATGCCGAGCGCGGCGATCCAGGCCGGGAACAGGTACGAGACCACGTGCGGCAGGTAGACGTCGAAGAACATCATGCGCGGCGGCAGGCGGAACGCCTCGGCCATCGTCTTCAGCTGGTTGTCCAGCGTGCGGGTGCCCTGCAGCGCGCCGACGAAGACGACGGGGAAGCTGGCGACGAACACGGTGAACACCGGCGTGCCGTCGCTCGCGCCGAACCACAGCATCGCCAGCACCAGCCAGGCGATCGGCGGGGTGCCCATCAGCACGGTGACCAGCGGGCGCGACATCGCCGAGGCGGTCATCGACACGCCGGCCGCGAGTCCCAGCACGCTGCCGGCGGCCACCGACAGCGCGAAGCCGGCCAGCGCGCGTCGCGCGGTGGCCGCCAGCTCGGGCCACGCGGCGCCGCTGGCCACGAGCGCGTGCAGCGTGGCGAATGCCGAGCGCGGATCGGGCAGCACCAGCGGCCCGTACAGCGCCGCGACCGTCTCCCAGGCGGCGACCAGCAGAAGCAGGCTGGCGATCGCCCCCCAGCCGCTCCACAGGTACGCCGGCAGCGCCGCGAGCCAGGCGCGCAGCAGGCTCATCGCGGTCCGGCCGCCGCGGGCGTCGGCGCGTAGAAGTCGT
>JAHDYE010000215.1 GCA_023383035.1 Burkholderiaceae bacterium
CACGCCGGCGCAGATGCTCGACTCGCTCGACCGGCTCGCCGCGCTCGATGCGGCCACGCTGGTGTACTGCGCACACGAATACACGTTGTCGAACCTGCGCTTCGCGGCAGCTGCCGAGGCCGGTGCCGCAACGGTGCGCGCGCGCCTCGACGAAGCATCCCGCATGCGCGAGGCCGGCCTGCGCACGGTGCCGTCGTCGATCGCGATCGAGCGCGAGACCAACCCGTTCCTGCGCAGCGATGCGCCGGAGGTGTGCCGCGTCGTCGCCGGCCGTCTGGGCCATGCGCCCGTCTCGCGGCTGGAGAGTTTCACCGCGCTGCGGACATGGAAGGATGGCTTTCGCTGAGCTTGACCGCCGCTTCGTCCTTCACGTAGCATCGGCCGTCTTGTTAAGCCGATTTATGAAGTTTTCAGGCTTTCATAAATAAATCAGTATGTTATGGAGCAAACCTGATGTATTGCATTAGTTCATTGCGTCAGGTAACTCCCCGCTTCGCACGCTCCGCATTCCGTCTCGTTCCCGCCATGACGGCGCTCCTGCTGGCCGCCGGCTGCGCGACTGTCGTCGCGCCGGAGATGCCGGCGCCGGTAAGCGCTTCCGGCGATGCAACCGGCCCCGCGACGGTGGAACGCTCGCCGGCGGCGCACGCGCCGACCGGTGCCGCGGGGCCGATCGCCGCCCCGGTACCGGCCGTGGCGCCCGTTGCTGCACCCACGCCCGCCCCGGCCGCTGCAACGAGCCCCGCGACGGCTGCGCAGACCGCTGCGGTACCGCAGCGCGACGCCAGCGTGCAGCCGGTCGACCCGATCGCCGCGCTGGCGCCGCCCACCGGCCGCCCGCCGCAGCCGGCCGCCGGCACCGTCAGTCTCTGGGAGCGCATCCGCGCCGGCTTCGCGATGCCGGCGCTGGACAGCCCGCTGGTGGCCAGGCAGGAGCGTTTCTACCTGGAGCGACCCGACTACCTGCAGCGCATGTTCTCGCGCGGCAGCCGCTACCTGTTCCATATCGTCGAGGAAATCGAGAAGCGCGGCATGCCTACCGAACTGGCGCTGCTGCCCTTCGTCGAGAGCGCGATGAATCCGGTGGCGCTGTCGCATGCGCGCGCCTCCGGCCTGTGGCAGTTCATCCCGTCGACCGGTCGCGCCTACAACCTGCAGCAGGACTGGTGGGTGGACAACCGCCGCGACGTCGTGAAGTCCACCGAAGCAGCGCTGGACTACCTGCAGAAGATCTACGCGATGCACGGCAACGACTGGTTCCTCGCGCTGGCGTCGTACAACTGGGGCGAAGGCGCGGTCGCGCGGGCGGTACGGCAGAACAAGGCACGCGGGCGGCCGACCGACTACCTGTCGCTGAAGATGCCGGCCGAGACGCGCAACTACGTGCCCAAGCTGATGGCGATGAAGAACATCATGCTGCGCGCCCGCGAGCTCGGAGTGGCGCTGCCCGAACTGCCCAACCGGCCGTACTTCGTCACGATCGAGAAGACCCGCCCGATCGACCTGAAGCTGGCGGCGCGCTTCGCGGGCATGACGGTCGACGAGTTCGTCGCGCTCAATCCCGCGCACAACCGCCCGGTGATCGCCGCCAGCCGCAACAACCTGATCAAGCTGCCCACCGACCGGCTCGACGAGTTCATGCTGGCGGTGGAACGCCACGGCCAGTCGAACCACGCTTTCGCCACCTGGCAACCGCATACCATCAAGGCCGGCGAGACGCTCGAGACGCTGGCGCAGCGCGGCGGCGTGGGCGTGGCCGAGCTGCGCGAGGCCAACGGCCTGCGCAACGGGCAGCGCATCCTGCCGGGCACACACATCCTGGTGCCCCAGCGCGCGGTCGACGACGAGACGCGCGTCGAGCGCTTCGCCGGCGCGCGCGTGTACGAGCTGGTCGAACGCCCGGCCGCCTATCACCGGGTCGGGCGGCGCGAGACGCTGACCTCGATCGCGCGGCGTTACCAGACGAGCGTCGCCAACCTCAGGATCTGGAACAGCCTCACGAAGAACGAGGCGGTCGCCGGCACCCGTCTGCTGGTCCGGCCCGCCGTGTCGCAAACCGTGCTCACCAACGAGAACGGGGTGCAGCGCGTGGTACGCAACGAAGTCGAGCAACCGCGCATGGTGCGCGCGGTGATGCGCCGCGCGCCCGCCGACGCCCCGGCCTCCACGCGCGCCACTTCCGCACCGCCGTCCGCCGAAGGCAAGGCCGCCCGGCGCACGTCGAGCGCACGCAAGGCCGCCACGGCCCGGTCGCGGCCCGATGCGAAGACGACCCGCGCCGCCGCCCGGCGCGACACCGGCCGGATCGAGGAAAACAAGTCGGCAGCGCGCCGGGCCGACAAGCGCACCTGAGACGGCGGCCCGGCCGCCGGTGCGCACCGGGCGGCGGTGCGCGGGCCGACGCTGCCGCCTCGCGCCGCCGGGCGCAGCCGCCGGCCCAGCACCCGTTTCAGCGCACCGACAGCTCGGGCAGCGAAGCCGCCAGCAACTCCTTCGTGTAGGCCTCGCGCGGCGCGGCGAACAGCGCGCCGGTCTCGCCGCTCTCGACGATGCGGCCGTCCTTCATCACGATGACCTGGTGCGCCATCGCGCGGATCACCGCCAGGTCGTGCGTGATGAAGAGGTAGGCCATGCCATGCCGGCGCTGCAGCGCGCCCAGCAGCTGCAGCACCTGCTGCTGCACCGAGACGTCGAGCGCGGAGGTCGGCTCATCGAGCACCAGCAGCGCCGGCTGCAGGATGACGGCGCGCGCGATCGAGATGCGCTGGCGCTGCCCGCCGGAGAACTCGTGCGGATAGCGGTCGAGCGCCTCGGCGTCCAGGCCCACTTCGTCGAGCATCGCCACCACGGCATCGCGACGCGCCCGCGCATCGAGTGCGGGTCGATGCAGCGCCAGGCCCTCCTCCACGATCTGCAGCACCGTGCGCCGCGGCGACAGCGAGTTGAACGGATCCTGGAACACCACCTGCATGTCGCGCCGCACCGGCCGCAGCGCGCGCTGCTCGAGGGTGTCGATGCGCCGGCCCGCGAAGCGGATCTCCCCGTCGGTGCGCCCCTGCGCGAGCCGCAGCAGCGTGAGTCCCAGCGTACTCTTGCCCGATCCCGATTCGCCGACGATGCCCAGCGTCTCGCCCGGCGCCAGCCGCAAATCGACGTCGCGTACTGCATGGAAGTACTGCGCGCGGAACCAGCCACGGCCGATGCGGAAGCTGCATCCGACGCCGCGGCCTTCGAGCAGCGACCGCATCGGGTCGGGCACCGGTGCCACCGCACGCCGCGGACGGCTGTCCACCAGCATGCGGGTATAGGCGTCGCGCGGGTTCGCGAAGACTTCGGCGGTGGCGCCCTGCTCGACGATGCGGCCGGACTTCATCACCGCCACCCGGTCGGCGAACGCGCGCACCAGCGGCAGGTCGTGCGTGATCAGCAGCACTGCCATGCCGGTTTCGCGCTGCAATTCATCGAGCAACGCGACGATCTGGCGCTGGATCGTCACGTCCAGCGCGGTGGTCGGCTCGTCGGCGATCAGCAGCTTCGGGTTGCAGGCCAGCGCCATCGCGATCATCGCGCGCTGGCGCTGGCCGCCCGAGAGCTGGTGCGGAAAGCTGCCGAAGCGCCGCTGCGGCTCGGGCACCTGGGTGCGCGCGAGCAGCTCCACCGCGCGCCGCGCCGCCTGCGCGCGCGACAGCCCTTCGTGCCGTTCGATCGCCTCGCAGATCTGCTCGCCGATCGGGTACAGCGGATTGAGCGCCGACATCGGCTCCTGGAAGATCATCGCGATGTCGCGGCCGCGCACCTCGCGCATCGCGCGCTCGTTGCACGCCAGCAGGTCGCGTCCGCCGAAGACCACGCTGCCGCCGTAGCGCGCGTCCATGTTCAGGCGCAGCACCGACAGCGCGGTCACCGTCTTGCCCGAGCCCGATTCGCCCACCAGCGCGAACTTCTCGCCGCGGCCCACCTCGAAATCGATGCCGTCGACCGCGCGCGTCGATCCGCTGGCGGTCGTGAAATCCACCGTCAGGCCGCTCACCGACAGCAGCGGCGCCCGGGCGCTGGCGGACACTACCGGCACCGGCTAGCCCTTCCTCGTGTCGAGCGCATCGCGCAGCGCCTCGCCGACGAAGATCAGCAGCATCAGCGTGCCTACCAGCACCGCGAAGGTGCCCAGCGAGATCCACCAGGCATCCAGGTTGGCCTTGCCCTGCGCGAGCAGCTCGCCCAGGCTGGGCGTGGACGACGGCACGCCCAGCCCGAGGAAATCGAGGCTGGTGAGCGCCACGATCGCCGCGCTCATGCGAAACGGCAGGAACGCGATCACCGGCGTGAGCGAGTTCGGCAGCACGTGCCGGCCGATGATCTGCAGGCTGGACAGCCCGAGCGCGCGCGCCGCGGTCACGTACTCGAGCTGGCGGTTGCGCAGGAACTCGGCGCGCACGTAGTCCGACAGGCCCATCCAGCCGAACAGCGACAGGATCGCGAGCAGGATCCAGATGCTCGGCTCGAACAGCGAGGCCAGGATCAGCAGCAGGTACAGCTCGGGAATCGATCCCCACACTTCGATCAGGCGCTGGAACGCAAGGTCGATGCGCCCGCCGAAGTAGCCCTGCACCGCACCGGCCACGATGCCCACGGCCACGCCGATCGCGGTCAGCGCCAGGCCGAACAGCACCGAGATGCGAAAGCCGTACAGCAGCCGCGCGAGCACGTCGCGGCCCTGGTCGTCGGTGCCCAGCAGGTTCACGCGCGACGGCGGCGCCGGATTGGGGCTGGGCGCGAAGTAGTTGATGGTGTCGAAGCGGTACGGGTTGGGCGGGTAGATCGCCCAGTTCGCACCCTGCGACAGGCGCTCGCGGATGAACGGGTCGAGGTAGTCGGTGGCGGTGCGGAAGTCGCCGCCGAAGGTGGTCTCCGGGTACTGGCGCACGAGCGGCCAGTAGGTGCTGCCTTCGTAGTGCACCACCAGCGGCCGGTCGTTGGACAGCACCTCGGCGGCCAGGCTCAGGCCGAACACGACGGCGAAGATCCACAGGCTCCAGTAGCCGCGCCGGTTGGCGCGAAAGCGCAGCCAGGCGCGCCGGCCCGGCGACAGCGAGCGCCGCGGCGGCGCCATCAGCCGGCGGCCTCGAACTTCACGCGCGGGTCGACCCAGGTGTAGGCCAGGTCGGTGACGAGCTTGGTGAGCAGCCCGATCAGCGAGAACACATACAGCGACCCCAGCACCACCGGGTAGTCGCGGCGGATCACCGCCTCGTACGACAGCAGCCCCAGCCCGTCGAGCGAGAACAGCGTCTCGATCAGCAGCGAGCCGGTGAAGAACGCGCCGACGAACGCGGCCGGGAACGCGGTGACGAGCGGGATCAGCGCGTTGCGGAACACGTGCCGGTAGAACACCCGCCGCTCGGTCAGGCCCTTGGCGCGCGCGGTCAGCACGTACTGCTTGCGGATCTCCTCGAGGAAGGTGTTCTTGGTGAGCATCGTGGTCACCGCGAAGCTGCCCACCACCAGGCAGGCCAGCGGCATCGCCAGGTGCCAGAAGTAGTCGAGCACCTTGCCCGCCAGCGACAGCTCGGCGAAGTCGTCGGAAGTGAGCCCGCGCAGCGGAAAGATCTGCCAGAACGTGCCGCCGCCGAACAGCACCAGCAGCGCCACCCCGAGGACGAAGCCGGGAATCGCGTAGCCGGCGAGGATCGCGATCGAGGTCCACAGGTCGAAGCGGCTGCCGTGGCGCACCGCCTTGGCGATGCCCAGCGGAATCGACACCGCGTAGACGAGCAGGAAGCTCCACAGGCCGAGGCTCACCGACACCGGCAGCTTCTCGACGATCAGCTGCCACACGCCCTTGTGGTGCATGTAGCTGGTGCCGAGGTCGAACACCGCGTAGCGCCGCAGCATGTCGAGGAAACGCTCGTGCGCCGGCCGGTCGAAGCCGTACATCCTGCGGATCTCCTCGATGCGCTCGGCCTCGATGCCCTGCGCGCCGCGATACACGCCGCCGGTGGCGGCCACCTCGCCGCCGATGCCGCCGCCGCGCAACTCGCGCACCAGTTGCTCGACCGGC
>JAHDYE010000216.1:0-5700 GCA_023383035.1 Burkholderiaceae bacterium
CTCCTGCAGCTTCTCGCGATCGTAGTCGCTGGTGGCCTTGTCGATCTCGCGGCGGATCTGCTCGACGCGGCCGTCGATCGCCTTGCGATCGCCGCCGCCGCCGATGATCGTCGTGTTGTCCTTGTCGACGACCACGCGCCTGGCGCGCCCGAGCTGCTCGAGCCCGATGTTCTCGAGCTTCAGCCCGAGCTCTTCCGAGATGACCTGCCCGCCGGTGAGGATCGCGATGTCCTGCAGCATCGCCTTGCGGCGATCGCCGAATCCCGGCGCCTTGACCGCGCAGCTCCTCAGCACCCCACGCACCTGGTTGACGATCAGCGTGGCCAGCGCCTCGCCTTCGACCTCCTCGGCGATCACCAGCAGCGGCCGGCCGGTCTTCACCACTTTCTCGAGCAGCGGGATCATGTCGGCCAGCACACCGATCTTGCGCTCGCACAACAGCACCAGGCAGTCTTCCAGCACCGCCTCCATGTTCTCGGGCGTGTTGATGAAGTACGGCGACTGGAAGCCGCGATCGAACTGCATGCCCTCGACCACATCGAGCACGGTCTCGGTGGTCTTCGATTCCTCCACCGTGATCACGCCCTCGTTGCCGACCTTGTCGATCGCCTCGGCCACCAGTTCGCCGATGCCCTCGTCGTTGTGCGCCGAGATCGCCGCCACCTGCGCCCGCTCGGTGCGCGTGGCCACCGGCCGCGACAGCGCCCTGAGCGCCTCGACCGCGCGCTTCGTGGCGCGGTCCAGTCCGCGCTTGATGTCGATCGCGCTGGCGCCGGCCACCACGTTGCGCACGCCGTCGGCGAAGATCGCGTGGGCGAGAATGGTCGCGGTGCTGGTCCCGTCGCCGACCACGTCGCCGGTCTTCACGGCGGCCTGGCGCAGCATGCGCACGCCGAGGTTCTCCTCGGGGTCCTTCAGGTCGCATTCCTTCGCGATCGTGACGCCGTCGTTGCACACGATCGGCTCGCCCCACTTGCGGTCGATCAGCACCGACTTCGAACGCGGCCCCAGCGTGACCCGCACCGCGTCGGCGAGCTGCGTGGCGCCGCGCAGCACCTTCTCGCGCGCGGCCGACCGGAACAGAACCTGCTTGTGCGCCATGCCTTCCTCCCGACGATGTCCTGCGTGATCGCAAACCCGATCATTGTCGAACAACGTCGCGGGTCGGGTTGACGCGCGTCAACGCGGCGGGCAGCCGCCGGTGCCGGACATCGCGGCCCTGCCGGCACCGGCTCGGCGGCGTTCGCGCGCCCCGCTCAGCCGCCGGCAAGCAGCCGCCCGATCAGGGCCCCCACGGCCAGATCCTCGACGCGGCCGAAGCGATGCAGCCTGATCCGTCCAGCCTGATCGATCACCACCAGCGTCGGAGTGCCGCGCATGCCGTACGCCTGCATCGTGAGAGGAACCGGCCCGTCGCCGGCCGGTTCGTCGACGCCGATCGGGAACTCGAGCCGGTACTCGTGGATGAAGGCGCCCAGCGACACCGGCGTCATCGCCGCGTGATGCTCGAAGACGGTGTGCAGGCCGATGACGGCGACGCCGTAGACCGCGAACTGCTCGTACAGCGCCTTCGCCTGCGGCAGGCCGTGGGCGACGCATCCCGGACACAGCATCTGGAACGCGTGCAGCACCACGACGCGGCCGCGCAGCGCGGCCAGGCTCGGAGCTTCGGCGGCGTTGAACCACCGCGCCGCCCGCCATGGCGGCGCGAGCGGCCATGGCGATCGATCATCGGTCATTTCAGGTCGGCCAGCGCCGCGCCGAAGTTGATGTGGAACGGCTGCCCGTCGATCACCAGTGCCGGCACCGACTTGACGCCGAGCCGCTCGGCTTCCGCGATGCGCTCCTTGCGCTCGCCCAGGTGCACGACTTCGACGCGGTAGCGGCCGGTGTCGAGCGCATCGACGAACTGCTGCTCGGCCGAGACGCAGACCGGGCATCCGGCGTGGAAGAAGGTGGCGGTGTTCATCTGTCGGTCTCCTGGAAACGGATGGTCGGAGCCGCTCGCGCGGCAACGGGATGATGTATCGTGTCGATACATATAAAAGACTAGACGCGCATCATGCGCCTGTCAATAATGCGTTGAGACCATACATTCGTGCCATGTCCCGCACCCCGTTGCTGCTCGAGCGTCTCGCCGCCCTGATCCACCAGTCAGTGCGCGACGAGGCGGCCCTTCATGGCCTGCTGCCGATCCACCTCCAGGTGCTCGCCTACCTGGCGCGCGCCAACCGCTACAGCGACCTGCCGATCGCGGTGGCCGAGTACTTCGGGATCACGCGCGGCACGGTGTCGCAGACCGTGGCGCTGCTCGAGCGCAAGGGGCTGATCGCGAAGACCGCGGACGAACGCCACGGCCGGCGCATCCATCTCGCGCTGACGCCGGCCGGCGAGGCGGTGCTGGCGCATGGCTGGGCGCGCAAGCTCGACGCAGCGCTTCGAAAGAGCGGCGCTGACGACAGCGCGCTGGAATCGGCCCTTCGCGCGCTGCTCGGCGCATTGCAGCATCACAACGGCAACCGCCCGTTCGGCCTGTGCCGGCGCTGCGCGCATTTCCTGTCCGACGCGCAAGGTCATCGCTGCGGGCTCACCGGCGAGCCGCTCGCCGCCGAACAGACACAGAAGATCTGCCGCGACTGGGCAGCGCGACCTTCCGCGGCGGCGTAACCGCCTGCGGCTTCGCACTTCACCCACTTTTGATATATCTCAAATACGACTTAATCGCATTTGCGTTTAAGATCCGTATCCGCGTCGCGTTCGTCGTCGCGTTTTCCGTTCCCCGGGAGTGTCGCCTTGCGAATCCTTCTTGCCTCCGTCGTCGCGGGCGCGGCAGCGTCCGCCGCCCACCCGCTGCTCGCCCAGCCGATGCTCGAGTCGGTGGTCGTCACGGCCACCGGACGCGCCACCGACCCGATCGAGACGCCCCAGGCGATCGAGGTGCTGACGCCCGCCAGCGCGCCGGCCGCGGCGCCGGTCGGCGAGCTGTTCCGCGGCGAGCCCGGCCTGGCCGTGCAATCGGACGGCGCATGGGGCCAGAACCCGGTGCTGCGCGGCCTGAAGAGGGAAAGCGTGGTGATCCTGGTCGACGGCGTGCGCGTGAACTCGGCGCAGCCGCAGGGCGCGATCGCCTCGTTCCTCGACCTCGGGCTGATCGAGCGCGTCGAAGTCGTGAAGGGGCCGGGCTCGGTGCTGTACGGCAGCGGCGCGATGGGCGGCGTGGTGAACCTGCTCACGCCCGAGGCACGCTTCTCGGCCCAGCCGAAAACCGGCGGGCGCGTCGGCCTGAGCGCCGGCAGCGCCGACAGGAGCCTGTCGGGCGCGCTGCTGTTCGAGCGTTCGAACGCCGATCATGCGCTGGTGCTGGGCGCGGCCGCACGCGACGCCGACGACTACCGCAGCCCCGACCGCCGCGAGCCGCTCACCGGCTACAGCTCCGACACGCTGCTGGCGAAGTACCGCTACCGGCTCGCGGCAGGCACCAGCCTGCGGCTGAACGTGCAACGCCACGCCGATCACGACGTCTGGTATCCGGGCTCGGCGCGCACCGGCGGCCAGCCCGGCGGCGCGGGCATTCCGCCGCCGCTGGGCAGGGTGACCATCCACTCGCCGGAGCAGCGGCGCGAGCTCTACGAGGTCGGCATCGACACCGGCATCGGCCCGGGCAAGCTGGCCGCCGAAGTCTATCGACAGGAGGTGTTCCGCCAGATCCGCGCGCGCTCGGCCAACACCGGGCGCGACTACGTGCGCAACGATGTGACGTTCGCCACCGACGGGTTGCGCGCGAAATACCTGGTGCCGGCCGGCGAGCACCTGCTGACGTTCGGCGCCGAGACCTGGCAGATGCGCGGCGACCCCGAGCGCTACATGGACAACAATCCGCCGCTGTTCAACAACAACGTGCGCAACGACCCGTTCGATCGCGGCAGCCTGCGCGCCAGCGGCGTGTTCGTGCAGGACGAGATCGAGTTCGGACGCACACGCGTGGTGGCCGGCGCGCGCCTCGATCGCGTGGCGGGCGACGCGCGCCAGAAGGGAACGGGTCCGGCCGCACAGACCACCGGTCTCGACCATTCGGACACCACGCTGTCGTGGTCGCTGGGCGCGATCCATCCGCTCACGCCGAAGCTCGGCGTGTACGCCAACCTCGGGCGCGCCTATCGCGCCGCCGACATGCGCGAGCGCTTCGAGGACTCGGCACGCGGCGACGGCTACTACCACGTGGGCAATCCGCAGCTCGATCCGGAACGCTCGACCAGCATCGAGCTCGGCGTGAAGGGGCGCGAGGCGAAGGTCGAGTACCGGCTGGCCGCGTTCTACACGCGCATCGACGACTACATCGCCGGTCGCGTCACCGGCGCGACGCACCCGGGCACCGGCCTGCCGCTGAAACGCACCGAGAACCTCGAAGAGGTGACCATCCACGGCATCGAAGGCAGCGCCAGCATGCCGCTCGGCCGCTTCGTCGCCGACGCCGCGTTCACCTGGCTGCGCGGCCAGAACCGCCAGGACGACGAACCGCTGCACCAGATGCCGGCCGCCGAGCTGCGCCTGGGGCTGGGCCAGCCGTCGACCCAGGGCCCGTACTGGCGCGCGCAGGTGCGCGCGGTCGCGCGCCAGGATCGCGTGGCGACGATCTTCTCGGCGGGCGGCGAAAACGAAACGCCCGGATTCGCCACCGCCGACCTGAACTTCGGCTGGCGCTTCGGCAAGCTGGGCGCGCTGCGTACCGCGAGCATCGACGTACGCCTGAACAACCTGTTCGACAAGCGCTACCATGAGCACCTCGTCGACGGGATCTCCGGCCAGGAACTGCCGGCGCCCGGGCGCGGCCTGATCGTGGGCCTGAACGGGAGCTTCTGACATGCAGGATCGGCGGCAGTCGCCGCGACAGTCGCAGCGTCGCGCGTGGCTGTCGCGATGGGCGGCGCTGGCCGGCGTCACCGCCTTCGGTGGGGCAGGCGTAGCCGCATCGCTCGCACCGGTCGCCGCGCGCGCGGCGGGCGCTGGCGCTTCGAGCGGCGCCACGCCGGCCGGCGGCGCAGCAGCGCCCGCCGCCCGGCTGCCGCGGCTGGTGCTGGCCGGGCCGCTCGCCTCGGTGTCCAACCCGCTGGTGCACATGGCCGAGTCGGGCGCGCTCGCCGACCTCGCCGACAAGGTGGAATTCGTCAGCTGGCGCGACCCGGACCAGCTGCGCCTGATGGCGCTCGACGGGCAGGCCGACGTGCTGGCGATGCCGGTCAACGTCGCGGCCAACCTGTACAACCGCGGCGCGAAGCTGCGCCTGCTCAACGTCTCGACCTGGGGCGTGCTGTGGATCCTCTCGCGCGACGCGCAGGTGAAGCAGCTCGCCGACCTGCGCGGCCAGGAGCTCGCGATGCCGTTCCGCGGCGACATGCCCGACATCGTGTTCGGCCTGATCGCCGAACGCCAGGGCCTGGACCTGCGCAAGGACCTGCGCCTGCGCTACGTCGCCTCGCCGATCGATGCGATGCAGCTGCTGGTCACGCGGCGCGTCGACCACGCACTGCTGGCCGAGCCGGCCGCCTCGATGGCGCTGCGCAGGACCGGTTCGTTTCCGCTCAGCGTGGTCGCGCCCGAGCTGCATCGGGCGGTCGACATGCAGCGCGAGTGGGGCAAGGCGTTCGGACGCGCTGCGCGCATCCCGCAGGCGGGCATCGCGGTGATGGCCAACGTGATGAA
>JAHDYE010000216.1:5710-6049 GCA_023383035.1 Burkholderiaceae bacterium
GCGGCGCGCATCGCCGCCGCCTACGCGAGCTCGACCGCGTGGTGCAACGCCAACGCCGAAGCCTGCGGGCGCATGGTGGCCCGGCGCATCGAGGCGCTGTCGCCCGAGGCGGTGGCCGACGCGGTGGCTTCGAGCCGCCTCGACGCGGTGGCCGCAACCGACGCCCGCGCCGAAGTCGAATTCCTGTTCGACCTGCTGCTGAAGAAGAACCCCGCGCTGGTCGGCGGCCGCCTGCCGCCCGACGACTTCTACGCGCCGACGCCCGCGGCGGCCCAGCAGCGATGAGCCTGCTGCGCCCCTGGATCGCGGAGCTGCCGGCGTACCTGTTGAGCGGCTGGG